>CAYMHT010000273.1:0-1520 GCA_964390305.1 uncultured Anaerolineales bacterium | reverse complement strand
CTGGCAGCCCTACGACGTGGACGGTGGGCTGTGGTATTACGATGAGGGCGGATGGCTTGGGTCCGCGCACGGCTACCGAGACACCACCGCCTGGGGTCTGGTCAGATTCACCCCCGACCAAGATACTAGGGCCGTTCGGGTCGAGCTCTGGACGACAGATGCGACGACAGACATCGACGTCTACCTCTACGACGACTTCGACGGGGAAGCACTGTCCGGCCTGTTGGGGGAGAGCGTCGATCACGCCTTCAGCGAGGCTGGCTACTACTCGATAGCATTGGAAGAACCCGTGATCTTGACTGGCAACGACGATGTCTTCGCCGCGGTGCAACTCACTAACGTGGCGTATCTGTATCCCGTTGCTGTCGACAGCGAGGGTCCAAGCCAAGAGGGGCGCACATACCTCAGCCACTTCGGCAGCAGCTGGATCGATCTGGGAGCGACATATGGACACGACGTGGGCATTCGCCTGCGCACCAGCGCCGTTGGTGCGCCTGTCGAGGCCGACTTCTCCGCCAGCTCCACTTCCGGCCCGGCGCCGCTCACCGTCGACTTCACCAACCTATCCACCGGAGACTACGACGCCTGCAGCTGGGACTTCGGCGACGGCGACACCAGCAGCGATTGCAGCGACCCCCAGCACGTCTACGCGGACAGCGGCGTCTACATGGTCGCGCTGGAGGTCAGCGGTCCTGCCGGGAGCGACGCGCTCACCCGCACCGACTACATCACGGCCTACGAACGTGTGGAGGCTGACTTCTCCGCCAGCCCCACTTCCGGCCTGGTCCCCCTCGAAGTCGAGTTCGCGAACGATTCCAGGGGGGATTACGAGGCCAGTCTCTGGGAGTTCGGCGATGGCGCCACAAGTACTGTGGAGAGTCCAACGCATACCTATACCGCCGTTGGGACCTACACTGTCACACTCTCCGTCGATGGGCCGGGAGGGACCGACGTCAAGGCCAAGTCAGCGTATGTCGTCGTCGGGGGTTTCAACGTGTATCTGCCTCTCACGACACGAGAGGGCTAGGCCGCAGAGTGGGAGTGAGATACGGTGAGGTGTCTGGGGGCAGCGTTCAGCTCTATTGGCTACCACATAGGGGGAGCTCTACAGGGCCGTGCCGGTGCACGAAATATGGGCAGCCCAGCCTCACCGCGACGTCGCTGGACTGCCCAGGCGGTTGCTGGAGAGCGTTCACCGGCCCATCTCGGTAATGGCCAGAATGTTGCCCTCAGGATCCCAACCGAGCCGATAAGCACCAGGTACCCGTAGGCGGCCCAGATGTTGAGGGTGGTCGGCGGCGTCCATTGCTCGCCGACCAGCAGAGAGACGATGGCCAGCAGGGGGACGCCCGCTGTGAGAGCCACGGCGTTCGTCGCCATAGGATGGCTCTTCGGGGAGAGCTTGAGTTCCAAGGCCAAAGGGCGAATGGCAAATGAAGAATGACAAATTACAAATTACAAATTGCAAATGACAAAGGGCGAAAGGGAAAGGGACAAAGCCAAAAGCCCAAAGGCCAAGG
>CAYMHT010000272.1:0-1524 GCA_964390305.1 uncultured Anaerolineales bacterium | reverse complement strand
CCGGCCTCATTCCCCTCCTCGTCGTTCTCCATGTGCTCTGTGCTGCTCTGTGTCCTCTGTGACCCGGCCGTACCCGCACCACGTCAAGGGCCCTTCGTATAGCACGTCGATATCCCGCACCCGCCCGGTGCCTTGCAGTTGCCGTTTGTGCGAGGCACCTGGTCATCGCCTGCAGCTGGTGCGAGCCACCTGAACGTAGTCAGAAGGCCCCCGGTTCAGCGCCGAGGGCGCCCCTCAGCCTGCTGGACAATCCAGGTCCCCGTCGGTAGCGGATCATGGTTCATAGGGCTATCGTGCCAATAGCTCTTCGTATAGCACCTCGATGTCTGCCATCATCCACGGCAGGTCTCCACAGCCTCACTGGCCCACCACACCTTCCAGCAGCGCGGTCAATTCGCGCGCCTGTGCCTGCCTCGAGTAGTGTTCCTCGACGAAGCGCCGGCCGCGGCGGCCGTACTCGCGGACGCGGTCTGGCGCTTCGGATAGCTCAACAATCGCCTCCGCCAGCGCCTCGGGTGACTCCGGCGGCACGAATACCCCTGCCTGGGCCTCCGCGAGGATCCGACGGGCCTCTCCCCTCATACTCAGCACGATCGGGCACTCGCATGCCCAGGCGTCGAAGATCTTCGATGGGAGCGCGTCCCGGAAGAGATCGACGTCGCGCAGAGGAACCAGGGCGACGTCGGCGGCAGAGAGGTAGGCCGGGATCGTCTCCCGCGGCTGGGCGTCGAGCATGGTCACGTTCGTGAGGCCCAGCCGCTCCTTGTACGCCTCCAGGTCGGTCTTGCGCGGACCGCTGCCGACGAAGAGGAAGTGGATGTCGCGGTGATCCTCCAGCGCCCCTGCAGCCTCGAGCACGATGTCGAGTCCCTGAGCGATGCCGTGAATCCCGGCGTAGATGGCGACGAAGGCGTCGCCCAGGCCCAGCTCGCGGCGCACCTCCTGGCCGGCCTCCGGCTGGGGTCGGAAGAGCTCCGTGTTGGCGCCGTTGGGGATCAGAGCCAGCTTTTCGCGGGGGAGGCCGCGCTTGAGGAGGCGCCTGCGAATGCCGTGGGTGACCACGACGACGCGCCGCGAGCGGTGGTAGCAGCGCTCCTCCAGCCAGGTGGCCCAGCGGATGAAGCGGGGGTTCGACAGCTCGCCGAGCTCCACCGCGGACTCCGGCCAGAGGTCGCGGACCTCGAAAACCATGGGGAGCCGCCGCAGGCGGGAGAGTGCCAGGGCCGCGCCCCCCACAAAGAGTGGCGGGGACGTCGCGTAGAGGACGTCGTAGCGTTCGCGGGCGAGGAGCAATCCGGCGAGCGCGGCGTTGACCATGTAGCTGGCGTAGAAGGCCAGCCGCGTGCGCATCGTCTTCACCGGCGAGGCCTTCACCCATACCCGAATGACGTCGATTCCGTCCAGCTCCTCTCGGGTCCAGAAGCGGTCGCGGTAGTCCGGTCGGACGATGCCCTCGGGGTGATTGGGGATCTCCGTCAGCATCGTGACGTCGTGCCCGGCGCGGATCAGCCCCGTCGCCATCTC
>CAYMHT010000271.1:0-1531 GCA_964390305.1 uncultured Anaerolineales bacterium | reverse complement strand
CCACTTCGCGGGTCAGGGTGACCTCCGCAGCGGTCTGTTGACTCTCCTGCATGCGTCGAGCGATCGTACTCCGCGTGGGCGAGAGCTCGGTCCATTCGATCTCTTCAGGAGCTCGCTCCTTTTGCTCTGCCAGCGTCGCTTCCACGTCCTCCCTGGTGATCCGTCCCTGGGGCCCCGTCCCCTCAACCTCAGCCAGATCCATCCCTGCATGTTCCGCCATCCGGCGCGCCACCGGCGTGGCACGCGGCGTGATCTCCTCCACCCTTTCCACTTCCTCAAGGTACGCCTCGACGTCCCGTTCGACGATCATCCCTTGGGGGCCGGTCGGCGTCACCTCAGCCAGGCTGATCTCCTCTTCCTCCGCCCGGTGTCGCGCGCGGGGGCTGGCCGGGATTCGGCCCCGCCGCTCCTCGGGGAGCGGCCTCCCTTTGGCCCCCGTCAGCGCACCTGCCTCTGTCGCCTCAGCCGCCGCGACGCCCTCCGCCTCCTCAGAAATCTCAGGCCCGGCTCGCTCGGCGACCGCCTCTCCCGCGGGCTCGATCACCCCGATCGTCGATCGAACCTCGATTTCATCCCCCGGTTCCGCGGAGGTACTTCGCAGTACCCCAGAGGCGGGCGCCTCGACGTCAAGACTGGCCTTATCGGTCTCGATGACGAAAAGGGGCTCCCCTTTCTCCACCTTGTCTCCGACGGCCTTCAACCACTCCAGCAGCACCACTGTGTCCATGGTCTGGCTGAGCGGCGGCACGACGATGTCAACAGCCATACCTATCTCCAGTTCCTCGTCAAGCTCATAGTAGACCCTCGACCGCAGCTACGATCGCCTCTGGGTCCGGCACGTAGACGTCCTCCAGGACTGGGGCGAAGGGAGGCGGCACATCCGGGGCTGAGACCCGCTTCACGGGAGCGTCCAGCCAGATCAGCGCCTCCTCCGCGGCAATGGCGGCCAGATCCGCTGCCCAGCCGCCGGTTCGGTTATCCTCCTCGACGATGACCAGCCGTCCCGTCTTCCGCACCGAGCCGAGGATCAACGCCTTGTCCAGAGGGACCAGGGTCCGCGGATCGATCACCTCGGCCTCGATACCCTTCTCGCTCAGGATCTCCGCCGCCTCCATGGCATAGTGCATCGTGAGCAACTTACCCACAATCGTCACGTCGGTTCCCTCGCGCCGGACGATCCCCTCGCCAATGGGAACGAGGTATTCCTCCTCGGGCACGTCGCCGACGGGGCTGAGGGCCCCTTTCTCCGACCGGGCTCCCTTTGAGCCGTAGAGCAGCTTATGCTCGAACACGAGTACCGGGTTATTGTCCCGAACGGCGCTCTTCAGCAGCCCCTTCGCGTCATATGCCGTGGCCGGCGCCACGACCTTGAGCCCCGGGATATGGGTGAAGAACGCCTCCAGGCTCTGCGCATGCTGCGCCCCCCGCGACGTAGCTCCGACCGGCGCCCGCATGACGAGCGGGACCGAAACCTGCCCCCCCGACATGTAGCGCAGCTTCGCGGCCTGATTGGCCAGCTGCTCCATGGCGC
>CAYMHT010000270.1:0-1539 GCA_964390305.1 uncultured Anaerolineales bacterium | reverse complement strand
CCGCACCGCTCCTGGCCGACCACGACAACCTGGCCGTCGTCCGCAGCTTCAGCAAGTGGGCGGGCCTGGCCGGGCTGCGCCTCGGCTATGGGCTCCTCAGCCCCGCCCTGGTCGACGCCCTGGATTGCATCCGTCCCCCCTACAACGTCAACGCCGCGGCGATGGCGGCGGCGCTGGCCACCTTTGAGGATCTGGAAACCGTTCAGGCCAACGTCGCCCGGGTGATCGAGGAACGGGAGCGACTGGCGGAGGCCCTGAGCCGCGTCCCCTGGCTGGAGCCGGTGCCGACCCAGACCAACTTCGTCCTCGTGCGGGTCAAAGGACGCGATCCTCGCGCCGTGGTCGATGAATTGGCCCGGCAGGGCATCCTGATCCTGGGGTTCTCCAGCCCGGCGATGGCGGACTACATCCGCATCAGCGTCGGCACGCCGGAGCAGAACGACGCAGTCATCCAGGCGCTGGGGCGCGTGCGCTGAGGCCCCGCCGTGTTGTTCCTTCCACCCCGTTGTGTGCCACACGGCGAATCGGTCACAATGGCAGGGCTCTGAGGGGCTTGCGCCGCCGACCATCCTGTACATCCTGTCAATCCTGTCAAGAAAAGCACGCGATTATGGGGGTGTTGAATCGAGCGCCAGATCTTCATCGGTGGGTGTAGCCGCAGCGGGACGACGCTGCTGGGGTCGATTCTCGGCGCGCACACCAGCTGCGTCTGCCCGCCCGAGTCCCACTTCAAGGTCAGTGTGCTCCGTTCCTCTCGCACCGCGGACGGCGGCATCGACGCCGCGCGGGCGCTCCGCCTGATCCGTATCCACTGGCGCTTCAAGCTGTGGGGCATCGACGTCCATCCGGCTGAGGCGCCCACCGGATCGTACGTCGAGCTGATCGACTGGCTGGTCGACGAGTACGCCCGGCGGCGCGGGATGGCGGCCCACGTGTGGGTCGACCACACGCCGGAGAACATCAACTACGCCCCGCTGTTGCTGAAGCTGTTCCCACAGGCCAGGATCGTCCACCTCGTCCGCGACGGCCGGGCCGTTGCCAACTCCATCCTGCCCCTCGACTGGGGGCCGAACACGGTCATCCGGGCCGCCCCCTGGTGGGACGTCCACGTCCGGGAGGGGCTGGCGTTGGAGGAGCGCCTCCCGCCGTCCCAAATCCTGCGGGTGAGATTCGAGGATATCGTCCGCGCGCCGGAGGAGACCCTCCGCCGACTCTGCAGCGGGCTGGATCTCCCGTTTGAGCCCGGCATGCTCCACGCCGATGGGTTTCAGCCGCCCGACTACACGGCGGGCCAGCACAAGATGATCGGCCAGCGCCCGAACCCTGGGCGCGCGGCGCGGTGGGAGAGGGAGCTGACGCCGCGCCAGGTGGACATCTTCGAGAGCCTGGCGGGAGATCTGCTGGAGGAGCTGGGATACCCACTGCTCTACGGCCCGCAGGCGCGACGCCCCACGCTGCTGGAGCGGGGACGGGCGGCGGTCAAGGAGCCCGTGCGCGCGATTGTCAACGCCCTCCGCTGGCTGATCCGCAGCTACCCCC
>CAYMHT010000269.1:0-1550 GCA_964390305.1 uncultured Anaerolineales bacterium | reverse complement strand
TCGGACGGACCCTGTGCCGACACGGCCTCTCGATGCTTGCTGACTCGCGGCTGGTTCAGTGAACGCCAGAAGCAACAGGCGACCGTGGCAGCTCGTCAAGCTGCTGTCCGTCTTCGCGCTGGCCTGCCTGGGTTGCATCGCGGCGACGGCCCTTGCTCTGAACCTGAACCCGCGCTTGCTGCTCGTTGCGCTGGGCCTCAAGCACGCCGGCTCCCTGGAAAGCGTGTTGCCCCCGGAGCCACCGCCGCTCACTCTGGTCGGCCAGGCTCAGGACGGCGTCCACGTGGTCCTTCCCCCTCGCTTCGTCGACCCGCTCCCGTTGTCAGCTGCGGACCTGGGGGGGCCGGTCATCGGGGACGCGTCGACACCGGGGACGACGACCTATCTTCTCACCGCTGACGAAGCTGGCCTCAACCGGCTTCTCCGGCGCGGGATCTTCTCCGACGCAGTTGACGACGGCCGATACCGGAATCTGGAGATCGATCTTCAGCCTCACGGGCTGGTTCTCTACGCCGACGTCGACCTGGGGCTCCGCTCGCAAAGGATGGGCTTGCTCCTTCTGCAGGGTGAGGGTGACCTGACGCTGTCCCCGGCCGGGGTCGTCCTGGATCAACAGCTCTACGCGCTGTCCGAGGGAGGCACGCTGGCCCGCGTCGTCCTGCCCGCTGGACGGGAGATCCAGCGGACGTTCCGTGCGTTGACTGTGGTGGGGCCACTCCCGGGCGAGGCCCGGGTCGACGGGGTACGGTTCTACGCTGACCGACTTCAGATCCTGGCTCGGGCTGTGTACCCGACTTCTGCACCGGCGGACACGGGGTGGCAACGGCTGGAGCCGGGCGTGGAGTGGCGCGAGATCGACGTTGTCGTGGGCGCGGACGGGCCCACGGAGCGGCTCCGGATCGTCCGCGTGAGCCCGCACGACGTCGAGTTTCGCGTGCGCTATGATCCCGCCGAGCCCAGGAATATCTCAGCTTGGGGGAGCGATGCTGACTCCCTGCTGGTCGTCAACGGCGGGTACTTCGCAGCGCCACACGAGGGTAACGAGACCATTGGCCTGCTGGTGAGCGACGGGCAGCGCTGGGGCACGCCCCTCGCCGACTATGCAGGGATGTTCGCTGTCGACGCTGCCGGCGACGTGAGCGTTCGCTGGCTGCGGCACTCGCCCTATGACCCACAGGAGCCCCTGGCTCACGCGGTCCAGTCGTTTCCGGTCCTGGTCAAGCCTGGAGGCGTGATGGGATTCCCTGCCGAGGCCGACGAAGGGGTGCCCGGTCGCCGCACCGTGATCGCACAGGATTTTGGAGGGAACGTGCTGTTCATCGTGGGGCCGGCCGGCTATCTCAGTCTGCACGAGCTGGCCGTCTTCCTGGCCGAGTCCGATCTGGGCATCGACGTGGCTCTTAATCTGGATGGAGGGGGCTCGACCGGCATGTGGATGGTGGCTGGTGAAGCCACGGTGGAGATCGACTCCTTGACTCCGGTTCCCTCAGTCATCGCTGTGGAGCGTCGCTAGCGCCCTCCGCAGCCACGCGAAGCACACCGCGCTGCCC
>CAYMHT010000268.1:0-1571 GCA_964390305.1 uncultured Anaerolineales bacterium | reverse complement strand
CACGAGTTCTCGCTTACTTATCTACCGGGCTCATACTCTCGACGATGCGCAGCGTTTGCTGCACTGACAGGCCACTCGTGCTGACCGTGACGGCCTGCCCGTTCTCTTCCCATGCCAGGGCGACGGGCCCACGGGCCTTAGCATGCTCAGAGGAGAGGAGATAGCCTATGGTGCCGCGGATGTCGATCTTCTCGTGGGGCTGGTCCAGAGGCGCCGTGCGGCGTCCGCCGAGGTCGATCTGCTGAATGTGCAGATCCATCTCGTATTCCGCGTCCCGGTATTGGAGAACAACGAGCTCCGTGTCCTTCTCTGGATGCGGTTGCCAGCCTACCCCCTCAGGCGCCAATCCCACCGGGAGCGATCCTGGATCGGGGACCAGTACGGGAAACGATACCAGCTCCTGTGCCTCCTCCGGCGAGTCGAGCGTCGCTGGTCGGGATACGACCGTGCCGGGGGAGACTTCGACCGCCTCGGTTGGAGGGAGCGTCCGCTGGGGCCGTGTCCGGGGCGACGGTGCGCTCGGACGGCCGCAGGCCGCCAGAAACAACAGCGCGTCTACCAGAACGAGCGACCGAAACATGTCTCTCCTCGTCGCCTGTTCCTCATACAACCCCTCCGCACTTGTGCTCCTGTTCACCTCCGGCCTCTCCAGCTCCGCCACAACCACAGCCATCCTGTCGCCGCCAACCCCAGCAGTACCAGAGGGCCCGGGGACGTCCCGCCGCTGGCGGGCAGGACAGCCGCCGGCTCCTCCGACCCGCTCCCGGTCATCATCTGGCGCCAGTCCTCCACCCGCCGCTCGATCCTCATGATTCGCTGGTCATCCGGCGCCAACTCGCGGGCTCGCGCCAGGATGGTCTCATACCCCTCACCGACGGCTATGCCACCCTCCTGATGCCGGGGAATAGACAGCCATTCCAGATACGCGGCCAGCACGTCCACGTCCTCCGGCGCCAGCTCAAGCGCCCGTTCATACGCTGCCTCCGTCCGCTCAATGAGCGCCAGGTTGGTGTCGTTGGCGAGGAAGTACTTGACCCGCTGCGTCCCTTCCTCCAGCGCCTCCGCCAGCCCCAGGTGCGCCTCGACCGACTCCGGCTCCTCCTCGACCGCCGCTCGGGCCGCCTCGATCTCGGCCCAGGCCGACGGCTCCATCATCGGCAGGATCACGTTGTCAGTGTCGGCCGAGGGCTCAAATGTGCGTAGCTCCTCCGACGGCCGGGGCTCCAGATCCGTGAAGTGCCACGTGACGTCCGTCCCCTCCACCGTGATCTCGAAGGGACGCTCCGGCCCGGTGTACGCCTCGCGGATCTCCGCCAGTTGCACGTTCAGCGGCGTCACCTCGTACGGCAGGCGGAACGTCACGCTCCCCTCACCGATCGGCCCGCGCCACCCGGCCCCCGTCTCCAGGATGTAGTACCCCACGGCCCAACCGCCCCATTCCACCGGATGCGTGTCGTACGCCACCCGCAGCTCCACGTCCTCCCCGGCGGGGAACGTGACCGGCCACTTCGCCCACGGCACCTCGTCCCGAATGCCGAGCAGGTCCCGCCCTGGCGCCTCCTCGATCTCAA
>CAYMHT010000267.1:0-1574 GCA_964390305.1 uncultured Anaerolineales bacterium | reverse complement strand
GCTGATGAGCGCCATTTGGCGGGGAGGTGCCGGCGAGGAATGGCCTACGCTGCAAGCAGTGGAATATGCTCACCGGGCCGCTTACCTCTGCCCGTCCGGTGGGTCTCCCTCGCTTGGGCCGGCAGCTGCACGATGACCCAGGTGCCCTCTCCGGGCGCCGTCTCGATGTGAAAGGAGCCCCCAAGCAGCGTGGCCCGGTCGCGCATCCCCATCAGACCGAAGTGACCGACCTGCGTGAGCACATCGGGCCGGGATGGAAGGTCAAAGCCCACGCCGTCATCGATGACGGAGAGCACGAGTCCCTCAGAGGTGGCGCGGACGATGACGTTCTCGGCTTCGGCGTGCTGGAACGCGTTGTTGAGGGCCTCCTGGGCGATGCGATAGGCGATCAGCTCGACGGCCGCGGCGTGGCGACGTCCCGAACTGTCCTTTTTGAACGAGACCGGGGCGCTGGTCCGCTCGTCGGCCTGACGGACGAGCATCTCCAATGCTGGAATGAAGCCGAGATCTTCCAGATAGGAGGGGCGGAGGGCACCGATGACGCGGCGCAGCTCCTCTACGGTTTCGCGCTCGGCGCGCCGTAGGTCGGCCAGAATGGGGCCCGCTTCAGGAATCTCGTCGCGCGCCAGCAGACGTTGGGCCATTTCGGCGGCGTGGCCCAGGGCAATGAGGTCGTGTACGGGCCCGTCGTGGAGCTCACGAGCGAGACGCGCCTGCTCGGCGGCATTGGCGACGGTCTGCAGGGGCCGGATGACGGCACGCCAGCCGAAGGCAACAATCAGCAGGGAGACGACCGCCGCACCGACAGCGACGACCGGTGAGAGGTTGGAGAGACGAAGGATAGGGCCGATGACGTCGCTGACGGGCTCACGGACGAGCACCTCCCATTCGGTTCCGGTGACGGGTGCGAAGGCGACCAGCACCGGTCCCGCCGAGTCCGTAGAGACGAGGACCGACCCCTCGTTCCGCCGGAGCGCCGGCGCGATGCCCCAGAGAGCCTTTTCGCCAGGTCGAAGCCCCGCGCCGGATTGAGCGAGTATTTCCCCGGCGCCGTTGACGACGACGAGCGAGGCAGTCTGCGGCTGGTTCTCGAAGATGGGAGGGATCCAATCGGAGAGGCCCCGTCCATCGGGACTGACGACCCCGTGGGCGAGACCATCCTCGATGAAGCGCGCCGCGAGCCGGGCCAGGGAGAGGTCGCGATCGGCCACGAAGTCGCGCATAGCGCGCTGGTGCGCGTACACGCCTGTGAAGGCGAGGGCTATGATGATGAAGGTAACCGGCAGCACCGCCCAGAGGAAGAGCTGGAATTGGAGGCTGCGCGCGAATCGGAGAATGCGGCGCCTCATAGGGCGCGCCCTGGTGCTGCATGACTGGATGACAAACTGTCTGTGGCAGCACCGCCCAGAGGAAGAGCTGGAATTGGAGGCTGCGGAGAGAACGTGTAAGGCGGTGTCTCATAGATCGTTCCACTTCCGGCGTCTCAATCGATGACGATCCAGCCCCGCTTCAGTGCCTCCGTGACCGCCTCGGTGCGGCTGTTTGCGCCGAGCTTGCCGTAGATGCTGGCCAGG
>CAYMHT010000266.1:0-1576 GCA_964390305.1 uncultured Anaerolineales bacterium | reverse complement strand
GCGTACCGCCCGATCACTGACACCCCCGACCATTACGACGAAAACGTCCAGCACGCGGTGATGATATTGCTCAGCCACACCGGCCACGAGCCTGAAGCTCTCGTTATCGGTCGGAGCCTGATCGAGCATTACCGCCGCCGTCGTGAGCAGAGACAGCTCGCCCTGACCCTTGGAGAAGTGGGCTACTGGCTCGAGGAACCTGCAAAGATGATGGCTGCTTTCCGGGAGCAGGAGGATATCGCCAGGTCGCTGGGACATGCGCTACTGGAGGCACGGGCCCTGATTGGCCAGGCCGGGGTGCTGATGAAGCTGGACCAGCTTGACGACGCCCAGGACTGCCTCCGACGCCAGGCAACTCTAGCTCGTCAATCTGGTGATGCCACCCAGATCCACCTTGGTCTCGGCAATCGCGCGGTGATCCACGCCAAGCGGAAGGAATTTGACACAGCCGAGGAGCTCCTCCTCAAGAAGGAGAAGATGGCTCGGCAGATGGGTGACCTGGCCGGCGTGGCCTCAGCGCTCAATAACCGGGCCGGTGCTCGCCTGGACCGTGGCGATCCAGCCAGCGCCATCCCTCTCCTGGAGGAATCGGCCCGGATCAACCGCGCGCTGGGAGAACGGCGAACCCTCTTCCTTGTCCTGATGAACTGGGCGAAGTCGCTTCTCTCCGCCGGGCGTCCAGATGAGGCAGAGGCACCGCTGCGCGAGGCGATGGCGATCGCAGAGGACCTCGGCGCTCGACACGATTACCGGGAAGCCCTCGATCTCCTTTGCGCATCGCTCAGCTCACAGGCGGCCCAGCTGGGGGAGTCCGGCGCCTATGAGGATGCCATCCCCGCGTGTACTGAAGCCGTCAAGGCTTGCCGTGAGCTGGGCAATCCCGAGCGGCTTGCGTATGCCCTGGCCGGACTCAGCATCGCTCTGGGCCGAGCCGGTCGCCCCCGAGAGGCCCAGGCGACAGCACGAGATGCCCTCCGGGTCGCTTCGTCGGCCGATTCACCCGACGTCCGGCGACGGGTCGAGCAGGGAGTTGGGGCACTCGCGACCCGAAAGATTGATGCCTCTGAAGCACGGGAAATCGAGCCGTTTGCGAAGCTCCTCGGTGCTGCGATCCAAGCCCGAGATGAACCGGAGATTCGGAAGCTGGGCGGAGAGGTGCTGGTCTGCCCTCACTGCAGCGAGCCAACGCTGGCCCTCGACGCCATGGAAGAAGCTGCTTCGAAGGGGGACGTCATCGTTGGCGGACGCCAGGTCAGCGCCCTCCTGGCATGCCCGGCGTGCCATGCGGTGTGGTGTGGCTGGTCGACATAGGACATGACGGACGATCCGTTGGGACAGGCGACCTTGGACGCGGCAGCGCAGCAAGCTCTCGACGCTGGGCGCGCAGCCTGCTTCGACGAGCCTGCAGCTTCCTCATCCGGCCCCAGCACGGAGCCAGGCACCAAGCGAGGTGACGCCCGTGAGGCTTAAGCGAAGGCAACCTCACGGCCACGAGGCCGACAGCGATGCCTACTTCACACTGATGGCTGACGAAGGCGGCGTCGGCTTTGTCCACTGCGGGGATGGCGTGCTCGTC
>CAYMHT010000265.1:0-1577 GCA_964390305.1 uncultured Anaerolineales bacterium | reverse complement strand
TACAGCGCGCCGTCAGGCACGTTTCGCTCTGGGGCCTCGCTCCACAGCAGGTGCACCTGCCCCTCGCCGTCCACGGCCACCGCCGGGAGGCCGGGTACTCCCTCGCTGCTCGATACGGTCACCGGCTCCGACCACGGTGACGGCGGAGCGAAAGCCCATTCCCGGGCCTCCGCCTCGCTCTCCAGGTACCAGACGTCGCCGTCCTGTCCCACGCCCACGACGGCCAGCGCCCCATCCACCAGCGCCGTCTGGAGCCCCTGCAGATACACCTGCTGCCCCAGCTCGGGATCCTCGAGGCTGAAACCCAGCGACTTCGGCTGCGACCACCGGGCGCCATCCCAGGCCACAGCGGTCAGCGATCCGCGGCCGCTGTTCATCATCAACACCGGATCGCCATCCTCCGTCCGATGGACCGTCAGCGCCTGCGGACAGGCCGTTAGGTCCGCCAGCACAGGCTGTGGCGCGCTCCACGTCGGCGTCACCAACCGCTGCTGGTACAGCGCGCATCCCGCGGCGGCACGGCCGGCCTCCCAGAGGAGCAGCGGATCCCCCTGTGTGCGAATCACCCGTGCTCGCCGCGCACTATCGTCGGGATCGCCGATTGCCTCCGCCTCTCCCCAGGAGACACCGCCGTCTCCCGAGCGGGCCAGGAAGGTCCTGTCGAGCCGCGGGTCGTCCCACGCGGCGTAGACCTCCCCTTCAGCCCCAGTCTCCACCCATGCGTGCGCCTCCTCCGGGTCGAGCAGCCGCACGTAGGCGGTCTCGTAGAGCGCCCGTGGCGTGCTCCAGCTCGACCCACCGTCGGTCGACCGCATATGATACACCCCGGCCGGACGCGCGTTCGAATGGCGTACGCGTATGGTCACCAGGTGGAGGGTCCCATCCGGCGCGGTGGCCATCCTCCACACCAGCGCCGAATCCCCGATGGCCCTCGGCCGTGACCAGTCGCTGGTGCCGATGACTAGGCGGGTGTGCATCAGGGGGACGATATCCGTATCCTCGTCGGGCTCGCCACGCCACAGGGCGTGGGCATAGCCCCCGGCTCCGGCGATAGAGGGCATCTCTGCAAGCGGCGTGGACACGGTCTGAGCGTTTGCGCCCTCGCCAACCACCGTGGTCATGACGATCGACGCCTGCGTGGCGGATGACCAGCCCTCGCCATCGTGGTGGGCCGTCATGATTCCGTCGAACTGGTCCCACCAGAAGGCCTGGAGCACGCCCTCCGGCCCGGCGACCAGGACCGGCTCCGAGGCTGCGCCCGAACGGGACAGGTTGACCGGCTCGCTCCAGGCCGTGTCGTCGGACTGGGCCCGGGCCTCGGGTCCCAATCCGGCCACGGAGGCCCCGACGAGAAGGGCCAGGGTGATGAACGAAGTGATCAATTGACGTGGTCTACGCAAGTCGCTCCTCGCATGGTCCGGCTGGTGCCCGATGGTGTCGGCTATGGAAAGCCGACCTACAAGAGTTAGCCCACGGTGTGGGTCGTCGGCTATGGAAAGCCGACCTACAGGTAGCCCCCTGCGTGGGTCGTCGGCTATGGAAAGCCGACCTACAGGTAGCCCCCTGCGTGGGTCGTC
>CAYMHT010000264.1:0-1583 GCA_964390305.1 uncultured Anaerolineales bacterium | reverse complement strand
CAATTGTGTTCCCTGTACTTGCCACCCTTTGTTTTTTTGGGTATAATGGGGGGGCGGGCCGGGGCGGGGTGGGGAGACCCGGCACAACAGGGGAGGGTTGGGAGACCACACACCACGGAAGCGACCGGAGACAGCAGTGGGCGCTGCCGGTGGCCCTGGTGTTACGACCGGGCTGAGGCTCATCACGGTCGCGGCTCAGCGGGGGCAGGATCCCCACCCGGCCGATCTCGCCCCTCGATCTCCCTGGCCAGGGTGAGGGCCTCCTCCCGTGTCTCGATCTCGCCGGCGGCCATGGCCTCCCGGAGGGCTTCGAGCATCTCGCCGATCTTTGGCCCGGGCTCCAGGTCGAGCTCTCGCATCAAGTCGTGACCGTCTATCGGCAACTTCGGTGCAACCGTCTCCTGCCGACGCTCGAAGTAGTGGTGGAGCAGCAGCTCGCTGACCTCCAAGCGCCGGAGCCAGCGCTTCTCCCGCAGGGCAGGTCCCCACGTGGCCAGGTAATCACCCAGGTTCAGGAGCACGGTGTCGACCCCGGCGTCGCCGGTATCGCGGAAGTAGCGGTAGACGGCCCGACGTGTGACCTGCTCAGCGCGGGCGAGCTGTGCCGGACCGAGGTGCGCCTCGACGATGGTCTGGACTCGCTCCACCTCGCGGCGGCTGAAGCGAAGCGCCCGCATGCGGGCGCCCGACAGCCGCGCCCCCACCGACTCGTGCCCATAGAAATGGACGCGCTCATCTTCGCCCATCGAACGAGTCTGGGGCTTGCCGACATCGTGCAGCAAGGCCGCCAGCTTGATGAGCAGCTGCCGGTCCCGACCCGCGGAGACGGTTACCGCCAGATGAGACTGCACCTGGCCAGCGAACGGCCCCACCCGGCGCACCAAATCTCCCCAGGCCGCCGCCGGCACGTCCACCCATGGGTCGGAGCTGGTCAGGGCTGGCTTCCCCACCACAGCGGCCACGACGCGCTCCACCGTGTCCAAGACGTTCAGCGTGTGGTGCCAAGCGTCGAAGCGCGGGGGGGTCTGGATCACGCCCTTCAGCCCGTCCAGCTCCGGGACGACGTGGGTCAGGAGCGCCAGGTCGTCGAGCCGCCGGATGAAGTCCGCGGCACCCGGAGCCGCCAGGCCGCGGACGAACTCGTCCCGCAGCCGCTCCTCCGCGGGTTGAGCCAGCAAGGGCGCGTCCCTACGAATCCAGGACTCGGTCCGGGGCTCCGTCCCGAAGCCCAGTTCAGTCTCGAACCGAGCGGCACGGAGCAGGCGCACAGGGTCGTCGCGGAAGGCCGTCTCGCTGGTGGCGCGAATCCGCCTGGCCGTGAGATCTGCATAGCCGCCGAGGGGATCGATCAGCGTCTCCGCCTCGTCCACAGCCATCGCGTTGACAGTGAAGTCGCGCTCAGCTAGATCGGCATCGAGGGTGTCACCGCGAAGGAGTGAGAAATCGAGTTCTACCGGCACGCCCCCGGGCGAGTCGAGGACGACCCGGGCGGTCCCTCGCTCCTCATCCAGGGGGAAGAAAGCGCCGCCCAGCGCGTCTCCAACCGCCCGAGCCAAGGCCATGGGGGCCCCGTCGACGGCGAA
>CAYMHT010000263.1:0-1597 GCA_964390305.1 uncultured Anaerolineales bacterium | reverse complement strand
TCGATCCAGTCGGCGTCCTCGTCGAGGGCCGTGATCTCGACCTCGTCGACGACGAACGTCACGCTGCGGCCTCCGGCATCAGGGTCCATCCTGGTGTGCAGCCACCGCCCATCACTGGTGTAGCGGTAGAAGCGGACGGCCCGGAAGGAGGCCTCCTCGCCCGTGGGGAGCCTCGACGTGTGGACCACCTCCACCCGCGCGCGCTCGCCGACCACACGCGCGCTCTCGACCGAGGTACTGATGGGGGTGGTGAGCCCCTGGAGGGGGAGGGGGAGACCGGCGCTGTCGACGTAGGCAGCCTGCGACGCCTTCCAGGACCGGTCGGAGGGGTCCTGGAGGCTCAGGAACAGCTCCTCATCTCCCTCGGTCAGCGCGCGAAACTCCAGCTGCGCCACCTGCTGGACCTGCGCCTCAGCCTCGGCCAGGCCCCGCTGCCGTCCGCGCCACCATACGGCGACCGTCCCCGCGATCAGAAAGAGCGCCAGGAGCCATGGCACCCAGCGGCGCCACATCCGCTCCTCTCTCTGCCCCTCCTCGGGCTCCTCGTCGGGGAGCTCGTCCCCGAAGTGCCACTCGAAATCTGACGACATACCGTCCAACCCTTCATCTATCGGTCACAGGGAGATTCCCTGACCGCCGTCAGTGAAATTGTACCCGGATCGTACCGCAGGCGAAAGGCCACCGCGCAGGGCTCGCCTGCTCAACCGCCGGTCTCAGTCAGCGAAGCGCTGCGGGCTGGTCGACGGGAAGACGTCCGGTTCATCGCATATACCCCACAGCCCGTCTTCTTCGACGGTCATCTATTTGAAATGATGAGTAGATCTTCCGGCCCGTAGATGTACTCGGCGGTGAAGGCGACCCATCGCCCATCGGGGGAGATCAGAGCCTCCTCGTACTGGCCGGGATAGTAGCCTTGCTCGTACAGTTCTCTCGGGGCCAGCGCCGGGCAGACGCAAGTCGCTGGAGGGCAGGTCTCGCCCCACAGGACGTCCAGACTGCCGTCGAAGCGCGAGACCCTGTCTGTGTCCAGTCGATAAGCTTGGGGTGGTTGAGGCTCGCCCGGCTGCCAGGTTGCTTCTTGGTTATAGTGACCGGCGCACCACTTGCGGTAGACCAGTGTCTGCGCGCCTGCCCAGCCCAGCGGTTCGTAGGTGCACTTCTGCACCTCGGCTACGGCTTGGCAGCTCTTGACTACTCCAGTCAGCAGGCCAGGCTTGTCTACCAGGGCCATCTCGACGTCAGCGCTGGGCCCGACTGCCGGTCGGTAGCGCATCACGAATGGGAAGGTTAGCACCGAGACGAGGGCGGCGATAAGCAGGTAGAGACGACCGTGCTGCCAAGCCCGTCCTCGTTGTCGCTTCGCCGAGCAGATCAACGCTGCGGCGGCCAGCCCCAGCGCGCTCAGGCTGATGATCACGTAGCGGGTCATATCGCTCAGCGTCCAGGCGGAGAGAAAGGAATAGGCCTCGACGGGAAAAGGTCGCCAGGGCGTGGCGGTCATGGGAGAGAGCCATCTGTAAATCAGCCACTGCAGCCGGGACAAGAGGCCCAAGGGGCTTTGCCCAGCTCACGAAGTGAGCCATGAGCACGGGGGCTT
>CAYMHT010000262.1:0-1604 GCA_964390305.1 uncultured Anaerolineales bacterium | reverse complement strand
GCGGGTACGGAGAGCCGATTTACGCCAGCATCTCCCGCGCGAGGATGGTGCTCATCTTCTCGGAGACGAGGGCCATCTGCTCGGCCGTCTCCAGGTCTCCCTCCTCGCGGGCCTTGGCCTCGGTCTCCTCGATGAACTGAACCATGCGCTCTGTCACCAGGTTCTTGCTCTCTTCGAGGAGCCGTTCGATGTGGTCCTCCTCCTCGGCTGCCATCAGGCGGTTGATGAGCCGCAGCTCCGGCGGCATGGCCTCCTCCATGAGGCCCATCACGACGCCCCAGACCTCGCGCAGGGCCTCGAGGGTGTCCTCGTCCTCCCTCTTGTGGGCCTGCTGAAGGTTGGCCCCCAGTACGTTGAGGAAGGCCTCGTCGATCTCGTCGATGCGCCGGCGGGCCAGCTCCCTGGGATCGTCGCTCATCACCAGGTCGCGCAGCAGGGCGGAGCGAGCTTCGTATAGCGCCTGGGCCTCCTCGTCGAGGCGGTCCCGGATGTCGAGGATCTCGCGGCGCAGGTCGGTCAGACGCTGCTTCTCCTCCTGGTCGGAGGTGGCCTCGATCTTCGCGGTCAAGTTCTGGAAGAAGAGGTAGTCCATCATGGGCCGCCCGAAGGAGACCAGCATCTCGCGGGTGGCCTTGTCCTCAGTCTCGACCAGGAGCTCCAGCAGCTTGTCGCGGTTCGGCTCATCGCGGAGCGCCTCGAGCATCTCGTTGCGGGCTCGAATAGCCTGTCCTTCCGTGCTCAGCTCGAGGAGCTTCTCGCGGAGGTGGCGGAGGGTCTGGGCGGCCTCGTCCTGTCCCATCGCCTGGGCCAGTTCCAGGTTCTGGGTGAGCATGTAGAAAAAGAGCTCGTCGATCTTCTCGTCGTTAGCCTCAATCATCGCCTCCAGGGACTCGTCGGAGGCCGCCTCGGCCATGCGCTGGAGCAACTCGGCTTTCTCTCTCTGCTCCTCCAGCATCTCCTCGGTGACGCCTTCCTCCTTGAGAATTCTCTTGGTCAGGTTATCCATGGTGAGGAAGACCTCGGGCTGCAGCAGATAGGCCCTGCGTTTCTCCGCCGGGAGTTGATCCATGACCCGGCGGGTGAGCCGGCCGATGGTCTGCTCGCGCTGTTCCCGGTCGCCGCCGACCTCCATGGGCATGTAGACCAGGGCCAACTCGTTCTCCGGGTCGTGATAGAGGAAGGGGACGTTCAGGGCGCCCTGCGACCCACAGTGGGGGCACTGGGCGACGTTGATGAGTCCGTTCAGCAGGCGGGTCTGGACGCTGGGATCCTCCCCGACGTCCAGGATCTGCTCTACGCGGGCGTCGAAGGGTTGGTTGCAGGCGGGACAGGTTACTCTAGCTACTCTCTGTTGAGGCATAAATAAGGTCCTTTCTTCAGATATCTATTGACTACCTACCGGCGTTGGCAGGCACCTACCGTGGAATGGCGAACGAGAAAGCAGCGCCCTCGCCGGGGTTGCTGTCCACCCAGATGCGTCCATCGTGGGCCTCGACGATGGCCTGGGCGAGGTAGAGGCCCAAGCCCGCTCCCGACGTCTGCTGCAGATACTCGCGTGAGCCGCGGAAGAAGCTCTCGAAAATGTGCGGCTGCTCCTCGAAGGG
>CAYMHT010000261.1:0-1619 GCA_964390305.1 uncultured Anaerolineales bacterium | reverse complement strand
CACGACGGCCACATGGCCATCGGCCTCGGCGTGGCGACCCTCATCGCCCGCCATCGCGATCACCTGGCCGGCACCCTCAAGCTCGTCTTCCAGCCCGGCGAGGAAGGCGGGAATGGCGCCCTGGTCATGGTGGAGCAGGGCGTCCTGGAGAACCCCCGGCCCGACGTCCTGGTGGTCACGCATCTCTGGAACGAGAAAGCCGTGGGAACCGTCGACGTCACCCCCGGCGCCGTCATGGCCGCCGCCGAGAAATGGACCTGCACCGTGCGCGGTGAGGGCGGCCACGGCGCGCTGCCCCACCTCGCCGTCGATCCCATCGTCGCCGCCTCCCACATCGTCACCGGCCTCCAGGCCGTGGTCAGCCGCAGCGTCAGCCCGCTGGAGACGGCGGTGGTGACCGTCGGCTCCTTCCGCGCCGGCGAGGCTTTCAACGTCATCCCGGACCACGCCGAGCTCAGCGGCACCATCCGCACCTACGACCCCCAGGTTCGCCAGGAGGTGCTCCGCCGCGTGCGCCAGGTGGTGGAGAGCACGGCGGCTGCGCACGAAACCTCGGCGGACCTCGAGATCGAGGTCCTCACGCCCGCCCTGGTCAATGACCCCGACGTGGTCGAGGCGGTGCGTGACGCGGCCGAGGCGGTCCTCGGGCCCGAGGCCGTCACCTCCGGCGAGCGCACCATGGGCAGCGAGGACGCCGCCTACTTCACCCGGGAGGTGCCGGGCTGCTACTTCTTCCTCGGCTCCGCCAACCCGGAGCGCGGCCTCGACGCGCCTCACCACAACCCCCGCTTCGACTTCGACGAGGACGCGCTTCCCATCGGCGTGGCCGTCATCACCGAGGCGATCCTCCATACCCTATGAGACGAGGCGAGAACGTGGACCTCGATCGCTCGATGTCGCTGACGCGCGCTGGCCCCCTCCGCTGGCGGGCCGGCGCGGGCTGGCTCGTCCTCGCCGGCGGCGGCTCGTGGCGGGACGACGGGTCGTACCGACCCCAGACCGGCGAGGTCGACGCGGCCGCCCTGGGATGGGCCGACCTCGACCGTCCCCTCGCCGTGCTCCCCACGGCCGGGGTGTCGACCCTGGAGGCCGAGGCCCTGCTCGACGACTACGCCGAGCTGGGTGGCCCCCACGGCTACGTCGTCCCCATCTACGACGCGGCCGGCGCCCAGCTGAGCGAGAACTGCGATCTCCTGGAGGAGGCCGGGCTGATCTACGTCACCGACGGGCCGGACACGCTCACCCTCGTGCGGGCCCTGCGCGAGAGCCCCGCCCTGAAGGCCATGGCGCGGAACTTCGAGCAGGGTGCCGTCATCGTCGGGGTGGGGGCCGGCGCCGCCGCCTTCGGCGCCTGGATCGAGGATCCCGAGGCCCGGGACCGCGCCGAGCCCGGCTCGGACGTCCGAGCCGGGCTCGGCTGGTTGCCCGGCGTCATCGTCGCCCCGCGCTTCAAAGGCGCCGAGCTCGCCCATCGCCTGCGCCATCTCCTGGATCTGAAGCCCAACTGCCTCGGCCTCGGCATCCCGGAAGGGACCGCGCTCGGGCTCGGTCCTGCGGGCGAGGTGGAGAACCTCGGACCGGGTCAGGTCACCGTCGTCGTCAGTGGATTGGAGGTGGAC
>CAYMHT010000260.1:0-1631 GCA_964390305.1 uncultured Anaerolineales bacterium | reverse complement strand
GCCTCGTCCGCGTCCACCCACGACGCCCCGCCGTCAACCGACACCGCCAGCCGCACCGCCCCCCGGGCACCGCACCAAAGTAGTGACTGACGTCCGTAGCCGTCACCACGCCCCCCGAGGCAGGTGCCGCCGTCACGCTGACGGTGTTCGAGTACGCCCCTGCCACGCCCTGAGCGAGCTGGATCTATTGCGAATCACTCCGCATCCGCTACCCCTCCCCATCACACGCGCCTTGCTTGACAAACCCCCGCTCCCCAGCTACCATCCACCCCTGACCGATCATCACCGAAGCAGACCAAGGAGGTCAGCCCTATGTCCCGTTCCTTTCACAACCGCGTCCTCCGCGTCAATCTGACGTCCGGCGAAGTCGAGGTCGAGAGCCCTGGTGAGGTCTATTTCCGCCGCTACCTCGGCGGCTGGAACCTCATCGCCGACGTCCTCCTGCGCGAGGTGCCCGCCGGCGTCGACCCCCTCGGTCCGCAGAATAAGCTCGTCTTCGCCCCCGGCGTCATCACCGGCCTCCCCGTCTCCGGCGCCTCCCGCAACGCCGTCGGCGCCAGGTCCCCCCTCACCGGCGGCTTCGGCGCCGCCGAGGTGGGCGGGTTCTGGGGCGCGGAGCTCAAGCAGGCGGGGTTCGACGCCGTCATCGTCGAGGGCGCGTCGGAGGGGCCGGTCTACCTGTGGATCAACGACGGCGATGTCGAGATACGGGACGCCGCCCACCTCTGGGGCGAGCCGACCAAGGAGACCCTCCACGCCGTCCGAGACGAGCTGGACGACGACCGCCTCCGCTGCGCCATGATCGGCCCCGCCGGCGAGAACCTCGTCCGCTTCGCCTGCATCATGAACGGGCTCTACGACGCCGCCGGCCGCACCGGCCTCGGCGCCGTCATGGGCTCCAAGAACCTCAAGGCCATCGCCGTCCGCGGCACCCAGAGGCTCGAAGGCGCGGAACCCGATACCATCCGCGCCATGGCCCGCCGCGCCGCCCAGGAGATCCGGGACGGCACCCGCGCCGCCGGCCTCCACCAGTTCGGCACCGGCGCCGGGCTGGAGAGCTCGGTCGAGGTCGGCAACCTCCCCATCCGCAACTTCCGCGATGGGGAGTTCCCCGGCGCCGGCAAGATCAGCGCAGAGAACTACCTGGAGGAGATCGGCGCGGGCATGGACGCCTGCTGGGCCTGCGCCGTCCGCTGCAAGAAGGTCGTCGAGGCCCACGATCCCTACCCGCTCGACTCCGCCTACGGCGGGCCGGAGTACGAGTCCGTCGCCGCCCTCGGATCCTGCTGCGGTGTCGACGATATCGTCACCGTAGCCAAGGCCACCGAGCTCTGCAACGCCAACTCCCTAGATACCATCAGCACCGGCGTCATGATCGCCTTCGCCATGGAGTGCTTCGAGAACCGGCTGCTCACGACCGGCGATACCGACGGCCTGGAGCTCCGCTTCGGCAACGGCGACGCCGTGGTGGAGATGGTGAGGAGGATCGCCTACCGGGAGGGGTTGGGGGATCTGCTCGCCGACGGACACGCGGCAGCGGTAGACGCCCTTGGAGAGGAAGCCGGTCAGTTCGCCGTGGAGAGCAAGAACCAGCCCTATCCCATGCACGAGCCGCGCTACAAGCGCGGCCT
>CAYMHT010000259.1:0-1645 GCA_964390305.1 uncultured Anaerolineales bacterium | reverse complement strand
ATGAGCTGGCGGAGGACGTCCACCGCCGCCTCATCGCCCTCTACGCCGCCGCTGGGAACCGCACCGCTGCGCTCCGCCAGTTCGAGCGCTGTGCTGCCATCCTGGAGCGGGACCTCGGCGTCCGCCCCCTACCGGAGACCCGTGCTGTCTACGAGAGTGCCCTGCAGGATCGGCTGCCGTCGACCGCCTTCACCGCGCCTGACCTCACCTGGACCACCCTGCCGGGCCTCGACGTGCCACTGGTCGGACGCGACGCGGCCTGCCGCCAACTGAGCGAGGCGCTCTCCGAGGCGCAGGCCGGTTGCGGTCAAGTCGTTCTGATCTCTGGCGAGCCCGGTATCGGCAAGTCCCGACTCATGGAGGAGTTTGCCAAAGACCTCGGGGATCGGATCCTTGTCCTAGCCGCAGCCGCCCGGGCCGGGGAGCATCCCCTTCCCTACCAGCCCGTTGCCGAGCTCTTCCGCTCCATCCCCGACTGGCGTAAGCTTACGTCCGGTATCCAGCCCGTCTGGTTGGCCGAGGCCGCGCGAGTTCTACCCGAGCTGAGCGATCTCCATCCGCATCTCCCTCCGCCGCTCCCGGTCGAGCCGGATGAGGCCCGCGCGCGCCTCCTGGAAGCTCTCTGCCGCATGATGCTCGGGCTGGTCGCCCGGTCCCGACCCATCCTCCTCTGCCTCGACGACCTACACTGGGCCGACAGCGCTACCCTCGACTGGCTCCTCTGCCTGACCAGACGTATGGCCGCTCGCCGTAGGGGCGGGGGCAGTGGGCACCCTGGCCCCATTCTCGTCTTGGGAACCTACCGTGCCGCGGAGCAGGAGCGGCTGGACCACTTGCGTCGCAACCTCGTCCGCATGGGCATTCTCTCCGAATTCCGGCTGACCGGGCTGGAGCCCGCCGCCGTCCTCCAGATCGTGCACCATTTGACAGGTCCCCGTCCTGGCGCTCCCGCCCTCTCTCGCCGACTCCATCGGGCCACGGGAGGCAATCCGTTCTTCCTCCTGGAGACGCTGCGTGTGCTTCTGGAGGCGGGTGAGTTGCCGCAGGATCTCACCACCCTCGACAAAATGCCTCTTCCCGACACCGTGAAGCAGGCCGTCGAGGCTCGCTTGCGGCAGCTTCAACCGCGAACCCGGCAAATCCTCGAGGCTGGCGCAATTATCGGCACGAACTTCGACTTCGATCTCGTCCGCCGTACCGCAGGGCGAGGCGAGATCGAGGCCGTCGACGCCCTCGACGAGGCGGTGGCTCGCCAGCTTCTTGTAGAGAAGCCACCCGACTACCGCTTCCGGCACGCCCTCATTCGGCAGACCGTCATCACATCCCTCGGCCCTGTGCGCGCTCACTTGCTCCATCGCCGGGCCGCTCGGACGCTGGAGCGAGTACATCCTCAGCCCGTCGCGCGAATCGCCCGCCATTTCGACTGCGGTGGCAATGCCGAGAGAGCATTGCACTACTATGGTCAAGCCGCCGAGGAGGCACAGGGGCTGTTCGCCTGGCAGGAGGCTGAAGGGATCCAGAACCGCATGTTGGAGCTGTTGGATCGGCTCGATCCCGACCGCTCGCAACCGGAATACCTCGCTCTCCGCGGCCGGATCCTGACCAGCCGCGCCCACCTCCGCTTCCTTCAGGGGCGGCTGGAGGA
>CAYMHT010000258.1:0-1645 GCA_964390305.1 uncultured Anaerolineales bacterium | reverse complement strand
CTGGCCGAGCACTACGCTGCGACTGGGAAGTGAGGCAGGTCGGACGGCCGGGGGAGCAGATCCTCCGGCCGTCCGTTCGTCGTGCGCTACGCAGCAAAGCGGAGTGGCGCCTCCCTATTCGCCTCCTGACCCCTTGACGTACTGGTCAAAGAACGCAACCGAGCGCTGTGCGGCGGTCCTGAAGTTCGCCGAGATGTTATGATTGTCGCCCTCGTATATGTACAGCTCGGCCGTCTGTCCAACCTCCTCGAGCCGTGCGTAGAGACTCTTTGACCACGCGACCGGCACCGATTGATCCCCCTTGGCATGGTGGAGTTGCACCGGCCCTGAGAGATCATCCAGGTACGAGACCGGGTCAATGGCGGCCCAGAACTCTGGGTTCTCATCAAACGTGCCGTAGGCGAACAGCCCCTCCGGCTCCGGCGTCGGCGCGAGCGCGCCGTCCGGACCTGGCGTCGCCGTGGGTCGGCCTCCCACCCAGCGAGGCCGGGCCTTGAAGATCTCCTCATAAGTCGCCACCACACCGGCCCAGATGACGCCCGCCTTGATGTCGTCCGTCACCACCATCGCGCGCAGCGTGATGCTCCCGCCCATCGAGTGCCCCCACATGCCCACCCGCTCCGGGTCTGCCCCAGGATACCGCTGTAGCGAGGCGACAGCACTCAGCACATCGATCGTATAATCCGGCCCGCGGGACCAGCTGGAGGCGTCCCCCTCCGAGTCGCCGTGCCCGCGGTAGTCGGGCTTCAGAACGATGTAGCCATTCCGGGCGAACGCGTCCTGGTAGGCCCCGTACCGCTCCGTGGTGCGGTACTGGTCCGGAGGGATGTAGCCGTGGTTGAGGACGATGATGGGCCAGCCGCTCTCCGGTGGCTCACCTTGAGGCACGGTCAGCAGCCCAAGAATCTTGAGCCCCTCCGACCGGTAGGAGACCACGTACCGGTCGTAGTTGGCGCCGGGGGTGAGCGTCTCCTCGACGACGATGTCGCTCCCGGGGTAGCTCTGTTGGCGCATGAAGGCGATCGACATCGGGTGGAGTGGAGTGGGGGTCGGCGTCGGCGCCGGGGTGTCTGTGGGGATCGGCGTGGGCGTGTGCGTGGGCAGCGGCGTCTCGGTCGCCGCAGGTGAAGGAGATAGGGTAACGACGTCCGTCATCGCCGGTGCGGGAGAGACGGTTGGCGCTGGCGTGTTCTGCAAGCCGCCGCAGCCCGCCAGCGAGAGAGCCGCCAGCGTCAGGAAAAACGAGACGACAGCGGGCGACATCCGCTCCGATGCTATGTGTGATCGTCGAGACAAGTCATACTCCTTCCCGGAACACCCCATAGGCAGGTTGCCACACCCGCCGGCGTGTGCCCTATTCTGCCCTGAAGCGTCCGTCCTGTCAACGCGATAGGCCGACGGCCAAATTCCGCTAGGTTCGTCGAGCCGCCTGGCCGCCGTTCGCCGCCAGCCACACTGACCATCCCCATCCTTGCTGCCCCGACACGAGAAGAAACCGCACGGCTTCTTGCCAGGCCGTGCGGTCCTTGTCCCGCGTGCCTCGCCGTTCTGCACAGCCCTGGCACGGGCTATGACGACAGGTCTTCAAGCAGCGCCTGGGCCTCCTGCAGATCAGGCGTGTCGAATCCCTCGGTGAACCAGCCGT
>CAYMHT010000257.1:0-1651 GCA_964390305.1 uncultured Anaerolineales bacterium | reverse complement strand
TTCACCGAAGTGTACCACACGCCGCTTCTTTTTACAGGATTATACTGCCATCACCTTGTCAATCGGAAACCCCGTGCCCGGCACGTCCAAACACCACTCCGCATACTTGCCCCGGTCCTATGCAGGAATCCCTCCCCGCAGCGCACTCGCCTGAGTGCCTGACACCTGTCGTTCAAATCATCTGGTATAATACACGGCATCATACCCGGGTACTATACCCGTAACTTTTCCCGTCCTTTTGCGTCATAAGTATCGAAGGGACCTTCATATGAACCGATCGATGTCGCTGCTGAAGCGGGTCCGTAGTGGAGATGAGGAAGCGTTGGTCCGGGCCTACGATGTGTACGCGCCCGCCATCTACCGCTACGCCTACCGCCTCACAGGGCACGAGGGCACGGCGCAGGACGTGACGTCGGAGACCTTTCACAAGCTCCTGGCGGCCCTGCGTGACGGCGGGGGCCCGACGGACAATCTGTCCGCCTGGCTCTACCGGGTGGCGCACAACCTGGTGGTGGACGGGTATCGCCACCAGCCCGACGACCCGCCCGTGCCCCTCGACCAGGCGCCGGAGATACCGGTGCCGGGCCGACAGGAGGCCGTGCTGGAGCGGCAGGAGCGCGTGGCCCGGGCTCGGTCCGCCCTGCAGAGGCTGACGTCGCTGCAGCAGCAGGTGATCGGCCTCCGCTTCCTTGAGGGCCTGAGCATCAAGGAGACGGCGGAGGTGATGGAGAAGACGGAGGGTGCCGTGAAGGCATTGCAGTATCGCGCGACCAACAGTTTGTGGCGTATTCTGGAGGAGGACGATGAACAGACGTAATAGCCCCCCTGACGAGCAGGAGATGCCGCGGCTGGTCCAACAAGCCCTGGCCGATCTTCGGCCGGTGCCGGAACCCGATGCGGATGGCTGGGAGCTGGCACGCCAGACGTACGTGGACGAGGCCCGGGCGGTGGCAGGCGATATACAACGCGCGACATCCCGAAATGAGGACGAAAGGACAAAAGCAGGCTTGAAGGCGTTCCTGCTCCCACTATGGGAAAGGAGACCAAAGTCAATGTTAGCAAGACTGCTCATTCTGTTGAGCGTCGTATTCGGCGGTACCCTGGGCACGGTTCGGGCGACCGAGAACAGCGTGCCGGGCTCGCCGCTTTACCCGGTCAAGCTGCAGGTGGAGGACCTGAGGACGGCTCGCGTGGAAGACCCGATGGAGCGGGTCGAGCGCGCACTGGACGGAGCCGAGAGACGGCTCGAGGAGGCGGAGAAGCTGGCTGAGCGGGGCGTCGCTATCCCGCCCGAGCTGGGCGAGCGGTACGCCGAGCACCTCTCCGACGCGCTCCAGGCCATGGACAGGCTGACAGGCTCGTCCCGATCGGAGGCACAGGAGGAGATAGCCGAGGAGCTCGGCGAGCACCTGGAGAAGATCAACGAGCTCCAGTCACTGGTGGGCGAGAACGATGAGGCACTGACGCACATGATCGACGCGATCCAGCAGGTAGCACCTCAGCTCGGTGGCTACAAGATTGGCTACGACCACGATGAGGACGACGATGAGAAAGCGGTCGAGTTCACAGGCATGGTAGAGGCCGTCAACGACGACAGCTCCTACGTGATCGATGGCTGGACCGTCTACACCGACCACAACACCGAGTTCGA
>CAYMHT010000256.1:0-1773 GCA_964390305.1 uncultured Anaerolineales bacterium | reverse complement strand
TCACGGCGCTGAAGCGCCTACTACAAACCTGGATGACGGTAAAGCGGCTACTACGAACCAGCGTGACAGTGAAGGCGCCTGGGCGGGAGCGCCTAGTACAAACGGGCATGACGGTGAAGCGGTTACCCGGAGCGGGGCCTGGGCTGGACGTGTAAGCTGCGCACCGTGGCTAGCTCGCAGTCACGCTTCTGGCAACGGCGGCAGCTCATCCATGCCGAACCGCTGCGCCGCGCTGAGGGTGATCGCACGCAGCTCTTCCCGCAGGCCATCGTCCATCGGTGGCGGCTCGTACTCCGCCAGCAACTTCTCAACCCGGTCGTGCGCCCGCTCCCAGGTCGTCTTCCTCCCCTTCCGCGCCCAACCATCGAGCGAGCCGCGGTCGATCACTTCCGAGGGGATATACTGCTCCTCGCTGAACCACTTCGCCGTGTGGAGCTGCCCCAGGTAGTCGGCGCGATGCCCCAGCTCGCGCATGAGGGTCAGGGCCAGGGGCTCGTCGCGGGGCTCCACGCCGGCGATGAGGCGCTTGGCCATCCCGATGATCTCCGCATCGATGACCAGCTTCTCGAAGCTCTGGCAGCTCTCGAAATCCATCATACCGGCGCCGGAGATCATGTTGACGCCGGCCAGAGCGCCCATGAGGGCCCCACCGGCCGACTCCAGCCCGCACTGCGCATCGACCACCTTGGCGTCGCTCATGCCCAGGTAGGCGTGGGTGGGCAAACCCAGGGCCTTGCCGACCTCGGTGTAGGCACAATCGATCATCCAGGTGCTGACAGCGCCCATGGGCGTCGTGCCCTCCCGCATGTCGAAGACGGCCGGAGACCCGCCCCACACGATGGGGGCCCCTCGGTTGGCAAGCTGGCAGATGGTCACGCCGCTCATACACTCGGCCGTATGCTGGACGACGGCGCCGGCGATGGTCGCCGGAGCGGTGGCGCCGGCCAGAGGCATAGAGACCAACTGCGACGGGATTCGATGGCGCGCGCAGTCGATGAGGTTCTGGCAGGTCAGGTCGCTCCACAACAACGGCGGCGACGGACAGACGTCGAATATGGCGGTGGGGCGCGCAGCCAGCTCGTCCTCCCCTCCCGCGACGGCGACCAGCATGTCCTTCATCGTCCACCAGGTGTCCTTACGGAAGGCACCGGTGACGATGGGCTTTCGCATGGTGTTGAGCGCGAGGTAGAGACGATAGAGATCGCCAATCTCCTCCGTCACGTCGGAGCAGACGATGGCCGTGCTCTGAGCGTCCAGCTGGGGCAGCGTCTCCACCAATTTCACGAACTTGACGAAGTCGGCGGTGACGGGCGCGCGCTGCTCCTGGGTCTCGCTGTCGAGCACGGTGATCGCGGCTGAACCAGGGTCAAACTGCACGTGTTCGCCCCCGTAGTGGACAACGGGCTCACCGTCCAGGTCGTAGAGGTCAAAGTCGGAGGGGGCAGCCTCCAACGCCTCCTCGACAATCTTCGGGGGCACGTAGGCGATCTTCGAATCGAAGTCGACGGTAGCCCCTGCGTCGGCGAGGAGCTGGAGGCCTGCGTCATTATGGACCCGGACGCCTGGATCCACGAGGAGCTGAAATCCTTCCCCGATGATTCTATCGACTAGATCATCGTCCAGCAGTCTGAAATGAGGTCGCACGTCATTGCCTCCTTTGGATTATTGTGGAGAATCGGCGGGTCGGGCCGTGGCGGGGGGGGGGTCCCCGCCCAACACGGGGGGGGTGGGGGGGCACCCCCGCGCCCCGGGCGGGGTTGGGGGGCGTAGCCC
>CAYMHT010000255.1:0-1788 GCA_964390305.1 uncultured Anaerolineales bacterium | reverse complement strand
GTGGTCGTAGTCGCGCCAGCGGTCGAGGTCGATGTCGGAGTAGGGCGGGGTGTCAGGCGGGTCGACGGGCTGGACGTCCTCCGGGCTGGAGGATTCAGTGCGTTCTGGTTCGTCGCTCTTGGTCATGGGGGGGTACGTTCCTGTGTTCCTTCTAACGCAACGGCGCAAGTATGATCTGTGTCTGGTCTCCCGATCGGACACAGCTGGAGCAGTGCCTTGAGGTGACTGACAGGGTCTGTTCGGGATCATTTAGGGTTCGGAGGGGCGGCATTGGGGCGGGCCGGGCCTCGGCTCCAGCTCGGCGCGGGTGAGGATCTCGTCGAAGATATCCGCGCCCGTAAGGCCGCTCTTCGCGCTGACGGCTACGCTCAAGTCACGGCGGAAGCTGTGGGAGAGGTTCTCTCCGGTGGCGTAGCGGGTGAGGGCGAGGGCGCGGATGGCGTTGGCGATGGCGTAGCGAGGCTCGTAGCGATCGAGGTCGTCGAAGAAGAAGGCGCAGCTGGTGTACATGCGCTGACGGTGGAACTGGGCCTCCAGGAGCTGGAGCAGGCGGTCGGTCTCCTCGCTCATCAGGTGGCCCAGGCCGTTGCCGCTCAGGAAGTCCTCCCCGGAGACTTTTCCCAGCACGACGTCGATGTAGCCATCGCGCAGGGGCCAGGGATCGAAGCCGAGCTGCTGGGCCTCGCAGGTGTAGACCCTGTCGAGCTCGGAGGCGAGGTTGTCGAGGGCGCGCCGGAGGGCGCCCTTCCAGCGGCTGTCCCCCGGCGTGCAGTCGCACCCCACGAGCCAGCGGTCGAGCCCGTGAGAGCAGCTCCAGGCGGTGTTCTCGACGACGTTGATCTCGGCCTCCGGCGGGTGCTGGCGGAGGTAGAGCCCCAGGGCGGTCAGTCGATAGGCGTGACGCTCCGCAGCGGACAGGATGTGTCTGAGGACCTCGACGCCCTGGCGGTGGTGGTGCCCGAAGGTCTCGCCGTCGGTGGCGATGACGTGGAGGCCGTCGCGCCGGCAGCGCCACGCCACGTGGTCCTGGAGCCACTCATCGACGTAGGCGGAGTCCGGCATGCCGAAGGAGAGGTGGTTGGACAGGTGTCGATCGCGGACGAAGACGGCGATCTCGCCGCCGTCCGGGAGGGCCACGCGATAGGGGCCGCCGCCGGCGTCCAGCTGACCGTAGACCTGCTCGTCGGAGAGGATGGTGAAGCGAATGCCGGCCGCGGCCAGGGTCTCCAGGGTCTCATGGTCGACGGCCATCTCCGGGAGCCACATGCCCTCGGGGCGGTGGCCGAAGCGGTGTTCGAAGCTGGCGATGCCCCAGTGGACCTGACAGATTTTGTCGCGGCGGCGTGCCAGGGGCAGGATGGTGTGGTGGACGGATTGGGCGAGGCCATTGCCCACGCCGTGGGCCTCCCGATAGGTCCGTTCGGCGGCGACGATACGCTCGTAGGTCTCGTGAGCGTGCTCGTCGAGCCAGCGGGCCAGGGTGCCACCCAGGTTGAAGCTGATGTGCTCGAAGTTGCCCGCTCTGGCGTTGGGCGCGTAGCATTCGGCGGTGATGCGCGCGTTCCAGTTGACGTAGGGGGCGGCGCTGGGCTCCTGGGGGATGTGGCTGGTGAAGGGGTCCTCCCGGGGCGGTTGGTAGAAGTGGCCGTGAATGGCGAGGTGGCAGCGGGAATCGGGTGTGTCGTTCATGGTGTGCTGTGGTTTGGTCTTGTCAGGGCGGTTTCAACGCGTTCCATGGTGGATGTATTGTAGCACTGGAGGGCTGTGGAGGCAACGCGCGGGGGTCTG
>CAYMHT010000254.1:0-1802 GCA_964390305.1 uncultured Anaerolineales bacterium | reverse complement strand
CCGCCTTCCAAAACGTGCGGGAGGACGACGACCAGCTATATCTGGTCTACTACTATATCTCGCAGAATGCGACTGGCTATTCTGCCAACCAGCTCTACATCTTCCGCCTCTTGAACGCGAGTGGCACTGAGATCGCCCAGACGGTTTGCTTCCCGTACTATAACGACGGCTTCGGCTATGGCGTCGTGGCATTCTACCTGGCGCCGGACGACGCGCCGACCTGGGGAAGCGACGTGCGGGTACGCCTGAGCGGTAATCCCCTCATTATATGGGACGGATCAGTGCCGAGCACCACGAGTAGTCTCATTGAATGGAACACAGGCACCACTCGGGAGATGCAAACAGCCGCCTCCGCGAAGATTATGCAGTTCGCCTCACGGCTTAGTGTGTCATGGGGAGTGGCGATGACAACCACTCAGCAGGGCGTGACCGTGTTGACCGACGTCGGGGCCAGCTACTTTCTCCAGGTGGTGCCTTACCTATCCGAAGTTGCGCCCCACGTCTTGGGTCAATATACCTTCCTGCCCGAGTGGCCGGAGAATAAGCCGGAGCTGGGGACCCCTTACGGCACGGGCTTTGCCGACGAACTGGAGCAGGGGATACTGGGGACTATCTTCGACCTATCCGGGCCAGCGCGATCCATGGGCATGACCAGGGGATCGCTCACCGCGGCCATCTACTACATCTTCGTGGCCATCTTCTTCATCCTATTGATACACCGTCTCGGGATGCGCAAGGGCATGATGCTGCTACTGTGGCCGTTCATCATCGCAGGCGCCTTCATAGGTGTGCCGCTACTTGTGACAATCGTCGGTGCGTTCCTGTGCCTGGGAGCCACCGTTTGGGTATTCTATAAGAGTAGTACAGCATGAAAAGACGATTGTGCGTATCATTGCTCATCGCCGCTGCCATCACGCTCGGCGGTGCCGGTGTAGTCTGGGCGGGGTACCAGGGCATCATCATCGTCACCGAGTCCCTGGGCAACAGCTACACCAACCTGGCCCTGATACATAGCCTCAACACCACGCTGCTCGTCGACGAAGGCTACATATCGTCGACCGGCCTTGACACGCGCATAACCGACTCGGGCTACAGCGTCCTGCCGCACATGCTGACCAACGACAAGGTGCTGTGGGTAGGCGATGTGGCAGCATCTACTGAGACGCAGTTCGTACTCTTCACCGGCCAGGAGGCCATGGAGAGCTTCCCGATCATTGCCGGCCACGGCGGTTATGTGACGATCGTCGATGATGCCGACCTGGAGCCCGGGAACTCCTACGCCTTCGGAGTGGTGGGTTATGTCGATGTGGCTGCAGGAACCAACAAGAACATAATCCGCAAGGATGATGCTGTGCGGCTGTACGTGTCGGCGGCGGGGACGATCACCTTCGCCGTGACCGGCGGCAACAGCCTGGTGGCCTCGGGGCTGACCTCTGGGGTTATGACCATCATGGTCTACAACGATGGATTCGAGATGTGGATGGAGATAGACGAGGTGGAGGTGGATAGGGACACGGGCAGCGCCGTGCCCAACACGGCCAACATCTGGTATCTCTTCGAGAATAACGTCATGCCCTACGTCTACTACTACGGGCAGTGGGTGGTGACATGAGAATACTAGGCAACTGGCTCTTGGTTCTGGCTATCATCGGCGCTGCCGTAGGCGCGGTGCTGCCGTTCGCTACGCCTCAGTCCGTCATGGCCATGACAGGCTCCGGCACGTCCGGCGACCCGTGGATTATCATGGATGTCGACGACCTCCAGGCTATCGGCACGGGCTCGTATGCCTTGAACCACTACTA
>CAYMHT010000253.1:0-1909 GCA_964390305.1 uncultured Anaerolineales bacterium | reverse complement strand
GTCCTAGCGGACGCCATTGCCGCGATCGAGCTGGAGTACGCCTATGACAAGGAGATGGCGCAGGAGATCGTCACCGAGGAGATGGAGGCCCTGGGCGCCGAGATGACGGACGGCACCTGGACCTACAATGGCGAACCGGTGGAGCTGATCGGGCTGATCCGCGTGGAGGATGAGCGGACGGAGATCGGTGACTACTTCGCCAACCAGCTAGAGGATCTCGGCTTCACCGTGACCCGCGACTACAAGACGTCGTCGGAAGCCGCCGCCTGCTGGATCAGCACGCATCCGGACGAAGGGTGCTTCAGCTACTACACGGGCGGCTGGGTGACCACGGCCATCAGCCGCGACAGCGGCGGAAACTTCTCGTTCTTCTACACCCCGGACGGCTACACGGGTGTGCCGTTGTGGGACAACTACGAACCCACTGAAGAGTTCTACCAGCTGTGCCGCGACCTGGCCAACAACAACTTCGACACGATGGAGGAGCGCCGGGAGATGATGGTGCAGGCGCTCGAGTTGTCGATGGTGGACTCGGCGCGTGTGTGGCTGGTCGACGCCACGAGCATTTCCCCATATCGGTCGGAGATACAGGTGGCCGCGGACCTATCGGGGGGGCTCAACGGCTGTCATATGTGGGCTCAGACGCTGCGGCGCGAAGGCCAGGTCGGCGGTGGGGTCAACGTCGCGATGCCAGGCCTGATGACAGAGCCGTGGAACCCGGTGGCGGGCTCCAACTGGGTCTACGACATCATGCCGATACGCGGCATTGGGAACAATGCCGTAGTCGTGGATCCGTACACCGGCCTGTACCGGCCGCTGCGCCTCGAGAGCGCGGACGTGTACATCCAGGAAGGCCTGCCTGTAGGCAAGAGCCTGGACTGGGTCAACCTGGAGTTCATGGATGAGATCACGGTTCCGGACGACGCCTGGGCGGACTGGGACGTGGAGAACCAGGTCTTCGTGACGGCAGGGGAGAAGTACACGGAGACGGAGACGGCGAGGGTTAAGGTCGTCATGCGCTACCCCGACGACTTCCTGGAGACGGTGAAGTGGCACGATGGAAGCGACTTCAGCGTGGCCGATATGGTGTTCGGCGTTGCCCTCCTCTTCGATCGGGCGCAGGAGGAAAGCCCGATTCACGACCCGGCCGCGGTGGGGGCTTTCACCTCGTTCATGCAGGCGTTCAAGGGGTGGCGCATCACCTCTGAGGACCCGGTGGAGATCGAATACTACACCGATGCCCCCGCGCTCGACGCTGAGAATAACGTCAGCAACTTCCGAGCGATGTACCCGGGTATGGGCTTGTATGATCAGGGTGACGGAGCCTGGCACAACCTGGCTCTAGCGTGGCTGGCAGAAGAGGCCGGCGAGCTGGCCTTCTCAACCAGCAGGGCGGACGAACTTGAGGTCGAATGGACGAGCTTCATCGGCGGACCGAGCCTGGAGATCCTGAAGACGAATCTGGACGAGGCTCAGGAGGAGGGCTTCATCCCCTATGAGGCCACGCTGAGTCAGTACCTCTCGGCCGATGAGGTGGAGAGCCGCTACGCGAACCTGCAGGAGTGGTACGACCGTCGCGGTCACTTCTACATTGGCACCGGGCCGCTCTTCCTGCAGAAGGTGTTCGACGTGGAGGGGACGCTGATCCTGCAGAACAACCCGGAGTACGCCGACAACGCGGACCGGTTTGCCCAGTTCGTGGAGGCTCCCGTTCCGGACGTCGTGATGGATGGTCCGGGTCAGGTGGGCATCGGCGAGGAGGCCGTATATGACGTGTTCATCGACCTTGAGGAGGGCGTGCCCTATCCGGTGGATGAGATCTCGATGGTCAAGTACCTAGTCTTCGACGCCGGCGGCGAGCTCGCCTTCACGGGCGATGCCGAGGCGGTCGAGGACGGCTACTGGCAGG
>CAYMHT010000252.1:0-1966 GCA_964390305.1 uncultured Anaerolineales bacterium | reverse complement strand
CACTTACATCCAAAAATCCATTATCCCAAATAAATTTAGATCCTAGAGAAGCCTCTTTAACATAATCTGTGAATATGGATACATCAAATTTAATTGTATTAATGTCTAAATAAGATGCTATAACAGAATCAGAAGATTTAATAGTTTTAAAATAAACATCCGAATCATCCTTATCTTTAAATAAACTAACATCCCCAATTCCAATATTATAGAAAATTAAAGAATCTGCAATACTAACATCTAATATTCCATTATTCCAAATAAATGTATCACTTAAAGAGCTATCTTTTATTATATCTGATTTATTCGATATATCAATATAAATATTATTAGCATCTGTTATTATGTCTAAAGTATTTTCGGGCGAAGAAATACTTTTAAAATTTAATGATTTATCACCTATACTTTTAAATGAATATATTGATGCCCCTATTCCTAAATTGCTTGCTTTATTAATTTCTCCTCCGGAAAAAGAAGCATCCAGACCAATATAAATAGTGTCATTGGTTTGAGTAATTTCTGCACCTGTAGTAGATTGCAATTTTCTAAAAGATATAATATTATCACTAACATCATAATATATTGATGCTTCACCATTTCCTATATTCGTAGCTCCTATTATACCTTTATTATAAAGTTCTGAGATCTTATCCGTATAATATTGTAAATTTGTTATTGATGAAATAGGTTGTTGACCTTTATGGTTTGGTCTCCATAGATAATAATCACAAGGTTTTCCACACAATTGTTGTGCATTGGTAATCTCTGTTGTGGTGCTACATTTACCTCCAGTTCCTCCATACTGTGGTTGCGTCGGGGTCGGAGTAATTGTTCCAGAATCTTTAGAATCTGGCGGACAAGGTATTCTTTCTATTTTTCTTAAAGGATTATAGCCTATTTCAAAACTAGAAACAGTTGCTGAAGCATTACTTTTGGTATATCTTACTTCAAAAAAGATATAACGATTATTATTTATCTTAATTCTAGAAATATTTACTTGATTAAGATCATCCCAACTAGACCAATGACTTTTATCAAATGACCATCTGAACTCCTTTTTAGAAAAAATTCCTGAAGCATCATCTTTATAATATTTTATAAATTCAACATATTCTAAAGGAGTTGAATTCTTAAAAAATATTTGATCTCCAGATGTAGTTTTGGTAAAGTTTGAAAAAATCATCGGACACTTACATGTTATTTTATTTATTTATCCTAAAAAAATATCACACAAAAAGAAAGGGAACCAATTTCTCAGTTCCCTTTCTAAAAATAAATAAAATATTTAAATTAATTTTCTACTTATCAAAAAATTATATAGTTCTTGTAATCCCTGCAACTTGATTCCATTACGAGAATTAAAATAATTACATAAGATAATTTTCCTTTTAGAATTATAGTAAATAGAATGTGTATCTAAATTTATTTTCCAAAATTCAATATCATATTCTTTTTCAAAAAATGATTTCTTATTTTCTTTTTCTCCTACACCCAGAATAATTCCATCATTAACAGATTGTATAAATCTTATAATTCCATCAACTCTTTGCCTTCCCTCAGATGTCAACTGGTGCCTTTTAAGACCAAAGTTCCATTCCTTATTATATCCCTTTCTATCAATATTAGAATAGATCCATGTGTCTTGAGTGGGTCGAGGGAGCGGTCTAAGGTTAAGTAAAGAGGAATTCTTCTCAGAAATAGGTGTAAAGATATGTTTGTTAATAGCTATCTTACCTTGTTCAGATAATTCTCCTAAAAATCTTGGTTCACTATAATTAATTGCTAACTCTAATCTTGATCCAAATCTAGCAAATTCACTAGTTGTTGGATGTGAAAAAGATTCAGCAAGTTGAAAGGGAACGAGTTTACCTATCTCGTATCCCTTTGTGACTCTTCCATTTCTTATCTTTTGAATCATTTCTGGAAGATCATTAACTCCAGAAAGCCCGGGCTCATTTCCAAGAAT
>CAYMHT010000251.1:0-1976 GCA_964390305.1 uncultured Anaerolineales bacterium | reverse complement strand
GGGAGGCGGTACCTGTTCTGCAGCCGCGGCTGCAAGACCGCCTTCCAGAGGGATCCGGAGACCTGCTTGCTGGGGACCGGCATCGAGAAGACGTCGACGCCCGAGGGCATCGAGCGGTGGGCCTGCGGCCCCGAGGACAACCCTTAACGACGAGCCTCAACCGCCGGATGCGTGTCACGTGCAACGACCCCTTCGCCCTCATGAGCGCTCCCACATAACCATCTCCAAATCCCACCAGATCACCCAGGTTTCGGTCACCTCGCGCACGTTTTCAGGTGACCGGCACTTACAGAGAGCCCCTATGTCACCCCCCCTTCCTATGCAGGAAGCCCCCGATCAGACGGGCCGACCTAAGTGCCGGTCACCTCGTACCCAGATCCTCCGGTGTGCGTTTATCAATCGAAAACACCCGTGCCCGACACTCAGGCCGGTGCGCTGCGGCGAGGGGTTTCTGCATGGGCACGGGGCAGGTGTGCGGGGTGGGCTTTGGACGTGCCGGGCACCTGTCGTTCAGGTCATCTGGTATAATACAGGGCACTATACCCGTAACCTTTCCCGTCCTCTTGCGTCATACGTATTGAAGGGACGTTCATATGAACCGATCGATGTCGCTGTTGAAGCGGGTCCGTAGCGGAGATGAGCAGGCGCTGGCCCGGGCCTACGATGAGTACGCCCCCGCCATCTACCGCTACGCCTACCGCCTCACAGGGCACGAGGGCACGGCGCAGGACGTGACGTCGGAGACCTTTCACAAGCTCCTCGTGGCCCTGCGCGACGGCGGGGGCCCGACCGACAATCTGTCCGCCTGGCTCTACCGGGTGGCGCACAATGTGGTGGTGGACGGGTATCGCCACCAGCCCGACGAGCCGCCCGTGCCCCTCGACCAGGCGCCGGAGATACCGGTGCCGGGCCGACAGGAGTCCCGGCTGGAAGAGCAGGAACGTGTAGCCCGGGCTCGATCCGCCCTGCAGAGGCTGACGTCGCTGCAGCAGCAGGTGATCGGCCTCCGCTTCCTTGAGGGCCTGAGCATCCAGGAGACGGCGGAGGTCATGGAGAAGACGCAGGGTGCCGTGAAGGCACTGCAGTATCGCGCGACCAACAGTTTGCGGCGCATAATGGAGGAGGACGATGAACAAACGTAAGAGCCCCCCTGAAGAGCAGGAGATGCCGCAGCTGGTCCGGCAGGCCCTGGCCGATCTTCGCCCGGTGCCGGAACCCGATTCCGATGGCTGGGAGCTGGCACGTCAGGCGTACGTGGACGAGGCCCGAGCGGTGGCAGGCGATATACAGCGCGCGGCATCCCGAACTGAGAACGAAGGGACGGGGGCAGGCTTGAAGGCCTTCCTGCTCCCACTATGGGAAAGGAGACCGAGATCCATGTTGGCAAGACTACTCATTCTGTTGAGCGTCGTATTCGGCGGGACCCTGGGCACGGTTCAGGCGACCGAGGACAGCGTACCGGGCTCGGCGCTTTACCCGGTGAAGCTGCGAGTTGAGGAGTTGAGGACGGCCCGCGTGGAAGAGCCGATGGAGCGGGTCGAGCGCGCACTGGAGAGAGCCGAGAGGCGGCTCGAGGAGGCAGAGAAGCTGGCTGAGCGGGGCGTCGCCATCCCGCCCGAGCTGGGCGAGCGTTACGCCGAGCACCTCTCCGATGCGCTCCAGGCCATGGAGACGCTGACAGGTGCGTCCCGGTCGGAGGCGCAGGAGGAGATGGCCGAGGAACTGGGCGAACACCTGGAGAAGATGGCAGAGCTCCGCGCCCTCGTCGGGGAGAACGATCAGACCCTGACGCGTATGCGGCGCGCCATCGAAGAGACCGCGCCTCAACTCGGCGGCTTCAGCGTCGAGTTCGACGACGATGACGACGACGATGACGACTACGAAGGCGCCGAGGTCGAGTTCACCGGCATGGTCGAGGCCGTCAACGACGACGGCTCCTACGTGATCGATGGCTGGACCGTCCACACCGACCACAA
>CAYMHT010000250.1:0-1999 GCA_964390305.1 uncultured Anaerolineales bacterium | reverse complement strand
TGGCCCCGTTGACATTCCGGACGCTCCGGGGGTGAGAAGACAAGCATACTGCAGAGGGCGACCATGAGCAGCCTGTTTTGGAAGGGCATGCTGGCTTTTCTGGCGGTCATCATCGTGGCGGTGGGGACCGTCGCCGTGCTGACGGGGCGCGTGACCGAGAGCGCGTTCCGGCGCTACGCCCTGACTCGCAGCGGCATGTGGGAGGGGCTGACGAGGCAGCTGTCCGAATACCACGACACCCGAGGCTCGTGGGCGGGCATCCAGGAGGTGCTGGTGGGCTGGCCGGATCGAGGGCGGCGCATGTGGGGTCGGGATCCAGGCGCGCCTGATCCGCCGAGGATGATCGATTTTCGCATCGTCGATGCGCGAGGTGAGGTCGTGGCGGACACCGAGGGCCCTCCTCAGGGAACCGTCCCTCAAGCCGCCCTCGACGACGCCGTCCCCATCGTGGTGGACGACGAGGTGGTGGGATATCTCCTTCCCGCGTTGAGGTCCCCTCCGACCTGGCCCCTCGACCCGGCTCAGGCCGCGTTCCTGGCCCGCGTCCGCAGGACGCTCTGGATCGGCGCGCTGGCCGCGCTGGGTGTGGCGTTGATCGTCGGGGGGTTGCTGTTTCGTTCCATCACCGCGCCGCTGCGGGAGCTGACCGCGGCCAGCGAGGCCATCGCTCGAGGGAACCTCTCCGCCCGGGCGGACGTCCGAGGGCAGGACGAGGTCGCGCGACTGGCGGACTCCTTCAATGAGATGGCCGAGAGCCTGGACCGCACGGAGGAGGCCCGCCGGAATCAGACCGCCGACATCGCCCACGAGCTCCGCACGCCTCTCACCGTCCTCCAGGGCACGCTGGAGGCGATGCTCGACGGCGTCTACCCCACCGACCGCGAGAATATCCAGGCGGCGCTGATTCAGACCCGCACCCTCTCTCGCCTGATCGAGGACCTGCGTATCCTGGCGCTGGCCGACGCCGGGAAGCTCCACCTGGAGAAGGACACGCTCGAGCTCGAATGGTTCCTCAAGGGAGTCGTGGAGGCATATCAGCCTCAAGCCAAGGAGCAGGGGATCGCCCTGGCGCTGGAGACGCCGACGGGGCTCCCGACTGTCTTCGCCGACCGCGATCGGCTGACACAGGTGATGGGGAACCTGCTGAGCAACTCCCTGCGCTACGTCCCGCAGGGCGGGCACGTCAGGGTGGAGGCCGAGAGGCGGGATGGCGAGGTGGTCGTCTCTGTGATCGACGACGGTGCCGGCGTGCCGCCTGAGGACCTGCCGCGTCTGTTCCAGCGCTTCTGGCGGACGGATCCGGCCCGTCGACGGGCCACCGGGGGCAGCGGATTGGGGCTCTCCATCGCCCGCCACATCGTCGAGGCCCACGGCGGGCGCATCTGGGCCGAGGAGACGCCGGGGGGCGGCCTCACCGTGCGCTTCTCCCTCCCGGTCTGATTCTCGGGGTCTATCAGGGCCTGAAGCACAATCACGGCAACATCACGGCGAACCACGCCTCCCATCGCTCACAGCGGGCGTGTCGCCGGCGGCTGAGACAATTCTACCACGTCCGAGGTGGGGGCCACTGGCCCCTCGAGCGTGCATCGTGATTGCATCTCGCGCGTGAAGCGCTTCGTCGCCTGGGGTGAAGCTTCGTCAGCGCCCTCGGCGCCGGGTGGTTTGGACGTGAGGGGAGCAAGACGTGCGGAGGACGCAGATGGCTCTGCGTCCTCCGCACATACCCGTATTCTGGCTAAACCGGCCTACTGACCACGTCCGCGGGCGCGACCGCCCTGCAGGAACGTAAACCGCCCCTCCAGCGGATCGTGATCCGACGCCCGAAGCGTCGTGCTTGGGTCCTCGCCCAGTCGGTCGGGGTAGCTGGCGTTGAAGTGCAGGATGTCGACGGCCGCGAACAGCTCGTAAAGCGCCGGGCTGACGAGCATGTGGTCCAGCACCTGACTGTTCCCGTCGTAGAGGTAGGTGAACCGCTCCGCCTCCTTCTCCAGGTTCAGCA
>CAYMHT010000249.1:0-2024 GCA_964390305.1 uncultured Anaerolineales bacterium | reverse complement strand
TGCCCGACGCCAAAGGCGGTTAGCAAAACCGCCTACAGTCTACAACATGGTCCACAAAAGCGCAACCGCCCGACGGTTCTTCGGGCTGGATTGGGCGCCTAGAACCGCGCGCGAGCGGTAAGGCCAGACGACGGTTCTGAAAGACGGCTTTGTTGCCCGACAACGCGGGAAGGCGGATAGCAGAACCGCCTACAGTATACACCATAGCTCACGAATGCGCGATCGCCCGACGGTTCTTCGGGTCGGGTTGGGCGATTAGGACCGCGCGCGAGCGGCAAGACTAGACGATGGTCATGTAGGTCGGGGTTGTCACCCGACGGCGCGGAAAGGCGGTTAGCGAGACTGCCCTAGAGCCTAGGGGGCGCTCTTAAGGATGACGGGTAGGTACACCATGTGACGCTCCACGCGCACCGATGGTAGTGTGACCTGGTCGCTGCTGCACGGGTTCTCCACGATCAGTATCACGGTGTAGGTACCGACACCCTGATACTCGAACGATCCCGTCACTGCCTCGCCGTCGACGGAGCCGTCGTCTTCGAGCTCGCCATCCCCGTCGAAGTCCCAACCGTAGCTGACGGGTGGGGAACCGCTCACGGTGGCGGTGAAGGTCATCGGCTCTCCGAGACGCACGGGGCTGTTGGATACCAGGGCCCCGATCACCACCTCATCGCAGCCCTCCGTCACGGTCACGTCCGCCGTGGCGGTGAAGCCCTGGGCCGCGGCCAGCACCGCGTCGGGATAGAAGCCCGGGAGGGTCCCAGCCGTGAAGAGGCCAGAGACGGGGTCGATGGTGCCCGCGTCCGGATCGGACACGCTCCAGGTGGGCTCGATGGTCACGGCGTTGTCGAAGGTGTCGTAACCAGTGGCCTCAAACCGGAGCGTGCGGGTGACGGCCACAGTAGCGGGATCGGGGGCCACCTCGATACGCTGAGGGTCGCCCGGCTCGAAGACGACCTCGACCTGGTCCTCCTCCCCGCCCGCGGCGGCCACGACGGTGGCGGTCCCGGCGGCGGTGGAGGTGAGGGTGGCGAAGGCCCGACCCTGAGCGTCCGTGGTCCTGACCACGCTGCCACTGCCCAAGCTCCCGAGATCGGTGGTGAAGAGCACGTCCTCTCCTGGGACGGGGTTGGCGTAGGTGTCGAGGAGCGTAGCGGTCAGAGACGAGCTAGCACCGACGGTCAGGCTGGTCGGGTCCGCGGCAAGGGATACGGTGGCCACGTCTCCGGCAGCGAAGACGACCTCCACGGGATCGGCGGCCACGCCCTCGGCGGTGGCGGAGACGGTGGCCGTGCCCACGGCCGTCGACGTGAGGCTGGCGCACGCCTCGCCCTGAGCATCGGTGGTGCGGGTGATCACCTGGCTTCCAAGCTCGCCCAGGTCGGTGGTGAAGACAACGTTTCGATCGGAGAGTCGACTGCCCATGAGGTCACGGACGGTGGCGGTGAGCGACGACGTCTGGCCCACCTGGAGATCGAGCGGCGTTGCCTCCAGGGTGACAGCGTAGACGCTGCCCGGCTCCGCCACGTCGACGAGGCCGTCGTGGACGGCGCTATCGTCCAGGGTCACTATCGTGTCCTGTACGTCGCGCACCTCCACCTTTCGAAGATCCAGAGACGAGGTACCAGGGGCGACGGCCTGCAGCTCCACGAATGCCAGGACGCCGCTGCCACTGGTCCCAAGGACGTTAGTGCCCAGCTTGGTCGCGCCAAAGAAGTAGACGCCCTCGCTCACCAAGCGGCCCACGCCGAACGCCCCGGAGAGGAACTCGCCATTCGACACGCTGGTCACCGTCACCACAGTGGGGTCGAAGGCGAGCTCAAACTGGTAAGCGGTCAGATCAACCGCCTCCGTGATGACCACGTTGACGGAGAAAGCATCTCCAGGCGCCGCAGCCGATTGGTAGGGAACGATGGCCACTTCGGTGGGCAGCCCGTCGTCGGCGCGCGCCGCGCCTGCACTGACGATCAGAAGGGCAGCCACCAGCAGAGCCACGATGGCGACCGTACCGGCCAGCCATCGCCAGC
>CAYMHT010000248.1:0-2044 GCA_964390305.1 uncultured Anaerolineales bacterium | reverse complement strand
CACCGAACTCTTGCGCTATGTCGGTCTATTACCCGGTTAGTAATTCAAAATCCATAAGCGCCTGGGCGGGGGCCGCGTCCGCGGGGCCTGTGCAGGAGGTGCGCCGCAGGATTCGATGAGCAGCGTCAGCAGAAGCGGCCTACGGAAAGAGGACACCACTGCGTGACAGAGGTGAGGAAGCACATCACTGGTCCAGCGTCGAAGCGGGAGAATGGTCTCGGCCGGAAGGAGACCCAGGAGGCGCGCATCTTGGAGGCGGCAGCGCGAGCAACCGTCGGTACTGCGACCAGCGGACGGCCAGAGCTGAGGAGGCTGAAGATGACGTGGCAATGATGTCACGGCTTGTCCACCAAACCTTGTTGCGGATCCACCTGGGCTATGGTACACTAGAACGCATGGAAGCGGAGGCGCTGAAGGACGAACTGTCCACCATACTGCCGAGCCTTGGGGGTGTGCGATTGGTCTACCTCTTTGGCTCGCGAGTCGAGAACAACCTTGGCCTTATGAGCGACTTCGACGTCGCCGTCCTGGTTGACAGGGCCGCCGACGGACCTCGCCTGCGGGCCCACCTGGCCCACGAGTTGGCCCGTGTCCTACACACGGACCGGATCGACGTGGTGCTCCTGAATCGCGCTTCGATCGAGTTGGCCTACGCCGTCGTTGCGCAGGGCAAGGTGCTATACGAACAGGATGTGGCGACGCGGGTGGAGTACGAGGCCACCGTCCTCAGTCGTTACGGCGATCTCCTGCCCGTGCTGCGCAGGCAGCGCAGTGATATCCTACAAGGAGATGACTATGACCGCCGAGTTCGCCGGTATCGAGCGACGCTTAGACGAACTGAGCGAACGCTTGGCCAGGTTGAAGCCTCTCACAGACAGGCCACGGAGTGACTTCGACGAAGACCCCTACCTGCGCGACATCGTAGAGCGCAACCTGGAAGTCTCGGCCCAGTGCTGCATCGACATCAGCCATCGCATCATCTCCATAGAAGGCGCTCGGAAGCCAATCGACTACTACGATGCCATTCTGCGCATGGGCGAGTTGGGTGTCTTGCAGGCGGACTTCGCTCGGCAACTGGCTCCCGTAGCTGGCTTCCGCAATGTCCTGGTGCACGACTATGTGGCTGTCGATTGGGACGAAGTCTACAACGCTTTGCATCGTCTAGAGGACTTTGAGCGATTTGCCAGGTCCGTCCGCCGGTGGTTGACCAACAGAGGGAGCTCAAGCGAAGACCCGGACTACTACCCCAAAGACTAGCTCCATCGCCGCGATGCCACGAATGCCAACGGCCTGATCCGAACACTCACCCACCCAGCCCCGACGCACCTCGCCTTGTCATAGACTGATCGCGATGGGGCATGGCGTCCTGGCGACACCGTGACGTGGACACGGGCCGAGGGCCAGCGGTGGCAGCGCGAGCCACCGCCGGCCACGGTGGCGTTGATGATCTGGACGTCCGGGATCCTCTCGTTAAAGACCTCGTCCATCGCGTTCAGGCCCTCGCCCTCGCCACGTGAGGCGTGACGCTGGCTGACGGGGGAACCCACAAATCCCTCTCCCGCCTGGGGGGGAGAGGCCAAGCCCAATGGAGTTGGGCCGTGAGGGGGGGGGCTCGGCCGCCCTGACGGCCCTGAATCACGGCGCTGAAGCGCCTGGGCGGGGCCCGCCTACTACAAACCTGAGCACGGCGCTGAGGCGCCTACTACCAACCTCACGGCGCTAAAGCGCCTGGGCGGGGGCCGCCTACTACGAACCCCTTGCGTCCTTGCCTCTTGGCGCCTTTGCGTTAACCCGTCCCCCCTCCCCCTGCCTCCCATTTTCCCCAAAGTACGCCACCGTCCGCCTCAACCCCTCCTCCAACCCCACCTCCGGCGTCCACCCCAGCTCCTCCCGCGCCCGCCCCGCATCCAGGTAGATCCGGAACGTCTCCCCCGCCCGCGCCGGCCCATACACCGCCCCGCCCTGGTAGCCCGTGACCGCCCTCAACAGCGCGAACAACCGGTTCACCGACGTCCCCTCGCCCGACCCCAGATTGTACGCCCGC
>CAYMHT010000247.1:0-2061 GCA_964390305.1 uncultured Anaerolineales bacterium | reverse complement strand
CAGCCCCACCAGGACCACGGGGATGAGCACGGCGCTGCTGACATAGCCCATCACGGCCATCGCCGTGGTCACCGCCAGGACAAGAGGGTACCGGCCTCGAGCTGCCACCTCGCGGGACGCCCCTAGGAGCACCCAGAGGACCACCAGCGCGAGCGCCAGCGGCACGCTGACGAACTCGGCCTCCACGCTCAGCAGCCACACGCCCCCCGAGGCCGCAAACCCCACGCCCACCACAGCAGCGCGCGAGGCCGAGCGGGAGAGCCGCCCCGCGATCGCCGTCACCAGCCCGGCGCACACCCCTCCGGCCAGCGCGTTGAGCACCTGCAGGGGAAACAGCGCCCGTCCCGACCACCCAGCCAGCTGCCAAAGACGGTAGAACACCAGCCCCATCGGATGCAGCAGGGGATGGTACGGATCCAGCAACAGCGCCGGCCGTGCCCGCTCAATGGCCAGCGCGTACTCGATGCTGTCGCCGGTGTAGTGATGCGACAGCGTGGCAAGGTAGAGCACGCAGGCACCCACCCCCACCAGCCAAGGGGTCAGGCGCCGCATCGGGGAGAGTCTAGCCGCCATGTCCAGGTCCCTCGCGCCCCTCGTCCCCTTGTCCCCCACTCCCCTTGTCCCCTTGTCCCCTCGTCCCCCTGTCCCCTCGCGCCCCTCGTCCCCTTGTCCCCGTGTCCCCTTGTCCCCTTGTCCCCCACTCCCCCCTGCGCCCTTGCACCCTAGCGCCCTTGCGTTAATCCCTTCCCCGCAGCCCGGCCCGACACCTACTGACTCCTCACCACAAGCGGTAGATACACCCGCCAGCCGGAGGGTAGGTCCGTGGCCCACTCATCCTCGTTGTCGGCCGGGTTCGCGTCCGCCACGGCCGCCCCGATGCGCACCTGGTTGACCAGCGGCCCCTCGACGTCGGAGCCGACCGTCCCCGTCACCACAAAGCTGCCCGAGGCGCCCGCCGGCAGTGGATCCGGCGTCACCGTCCAGACGATGACGCCTGGCTCCGGCTCGCTATGCGTCCAACCGCTGTCGTCGGCCACGTAGGTCACGCCCGCAGGCAGCGTATCGGTCAGGACCACGCCGGGTGCCGCGACGGCGCTGTCGTTCTCCCAGGCGATGGTGTACGTGATCGTCTCCCCGAAGGTCGCCGCCTCCGGACCCGTCTTCTCCACGCTCAGGTCGGGCAGGTCAGAGAGGACGATATCATTCGACACCGAGGCGGCGTTGTTGGCAGGCACCGGATCGGGCTCGGCGGCGCTGATCTGGGCCTCGTTGAGCAGCGTCCCTGCCCCAGCGAGGGGGTCGACGGTGGCCCGGACGCGGATGTGGTCACTTTCGCCGGGCGCCAGGTCCTGAAGCTCCCAGACATATGGCTCGCCGGACACCAGGGCCTGGCTCGTCTGGGCGTACGTCTGGGCGAGCAAGCTGCTTGGCCCCGGTGGTTCGTCGGGAAGGATCTCGATGTCGACGAGCTGCGAGGGCAGGGTGTCCGTCAGCACCACGCCGTGGGCCGTGTGCGGGCCCAGGTTGGTGAAGCTCAGGGTGTAGGTGAGCACGGTACCCGGGAGCACGGGCCCCGTCGGCTCGACGGCCTTCCCGAGCTGGAGGTCGGCCTTGGCCTCGACCCTGGCGGGGAGGCGGAGGGCGGGGTCACCGAAGAGGAGGTAGGTATCGAGCAGGTCCAGGTTACCCCCGCTGGCCCACAGGTCGACCTTGCCCGCCGTCGTCGCCGCCCCCACCGTCTCCACCTCGTCCTGGAACAGGGCGTTGAAGAAGCCCTGGTCCAGGTAACGGTGTCCACCGGGGTTGCCGTATCCCGTGGGGGACCAGCTGGCCACGGCGCCCTTGTCCTGGGCCCGCGTGATGACCTCCGCGGTGCATGGCTTGGCCGCGAAGGGATAGACGTAGTAGCCGTCCATGCAAGTCATGGGCAGCATCAGCGGGTACTTATCGGCATTGGTCAGGCCGGCCACGTCAGAGGCCTTGAACAACCCCTCGTCCGCCCACTGCGTCGTGGCCGCGTGGCCGATGTAGTTGACGATCAGCTTGCCGGCGTTGATGCCG
>CAYMHT010000246.1:0-2075 GCA_964390305.1 uncultured Anaerolineales bacterium | reverse complement strand
TGGCCCAGGTGCGCGCGCTCGGCCCGCAGCGCCTCGTCGGGCAGGTCGGCGGGGCCGGCGCGCCCCGCGGCAAGCTCCTCCTCGTCTGGTTCGCCCCGAGCGACCTCGCGCTGCACACCCACATGCGGATGACGGGGTCGTGGCACCTCTACCGTCACGGCGAGCGCTGGCGCAAGCCCCCGCGTCTGGCCCGGGTCGTCGTCGACGTCGCCGACTGGCGCGCGGTGTGCTTCTCCGCGCCGGTCGTCGCCCTGCTCGACCGTCGCCAGGTCGCGGCGCACCCGGGCCTGGCGGCGCTGGGCCCCGACGCCCTCGACGACGACACCGACCTCGACGAGGCGGTGCGCCGCCTCGACCGCGCCGGTCGGACCGCGATCGGCGAGGCCCTCCTCGACCAGCACGCTGCCGTGGACGGGCCACACCGACTCCAGCTGGTCAAACCAGGTGTGCCTCTGGTCAATGGGCGCGGCCCGAAACCGCCAGACGAGCGCCCCGTCCGAGCCCCGCAAAGCATACACATGACCGTCGGCCGACCCGAACAACACCAGGCCGCGATATACGCTCGGCGGGCTGTCGACCCGGCCTCCCACCGTGTACTGCCACAGCTGTTCGCCCGTGGTTGCATCGAGGGCATGAACGCCGTGGGTATCGACGCCGGCGACGAATACCATCCCTCCCGCGATCACCGGGCTGCTCACCTTTCCCCCGATTTCCGCTTGCCAAGCGGTTTTCAGATCAACGGGGACGTCGGTGGAAGCCCGACCGCTCCTGGCACCGTCGTGACGGTAGGTGGGCCAGTCCGCGTCCGCCACCTCCGTTTCAAGCTTCGCGCCGTACGCCGGCCCTTTCAGCAGCCGTTGTTCGTCACCGATGTCTTCCGGAACGCGAGGGCCTTTGGAAGCCGGAGCGAGGGCATTGAACCCGTCCAGCTTGGCCTCGGCAAAACACGCGCAGGGATGCTGGGGCGCGTAGAGCAGCCCGTTGCCGGGCATGGCCCCGTAGAGGCAAGCGCCCCGCACCCAGTGGTTGATGTCCCAGTGCTCATTCTTGAAATCAACGAACTCGATTCCCGTCCGGGAGGTCAGTATGAATCGCTCCGTGGCTTTGGAACGGTGGCACCGGTGATGGAACCAGTACGTTTCCACGTCGGGATCGAACTTGCCGGTGACCTCGCCAGTCTTCGCGTCTCTCCCAATAAACGTCCCCACCGCGTGACCGCTCGTCGTTTCACCACACCAGACCACCCCGTCGATCACGAAGAGATCCTCGGCCGACGCGTAGCCGGAGAGCGGATGGGAGCCATCCCAGAGCACGTCCCCGTCGGCCGCCGAGAGCACCGTCAGCGTGTCTGGCTTATCGACTTTCCAAGAGCGGTTGCCCGCCGAGGCGAACTCGCTGCTCGCCAACAACACAAGATCCTCGTACAAAACCAACGTCGGCCCCGAACGCGTGGTGTACTTGTCCGGTCGCGGAAGCTGCTCCGATTCCCAACGCACCTCGCCATCTTCCCGGTCGAGGCAGACCAGCCGATCCTCGCTCATGAAGACCACCCGCCGCGAATTGGCCGCGAGCGACAACTTCACCACGGGCCTTTCCAAACTCCACGCCACCGCCCCCGTTTCCGCGTTAACCGCCCTGACCTCCGATTCGCCCACCCGGACAAAAAGCATCCCGTCGGAGAGCACCATGCCCTCCGCTCCCTCGGTCCCGTCGTAGGTCTGGATCGTTTCGCCAGTGGCCGCGTCCAGCGCCGAGATCGGCGCGTCGATGCCCAGGGTTGCGTAGACCCGCTCCCCCTTGGCAATCAGTCGCCTGGGCAGATCGGAGGGGCCGCTCTTGAGCCGATGCAGGTGGGAGTACCATTGGGGAATGTCGCGTTTCCAAAGAACCGTGCCGTTGAACGCATCCCGGGCCACCAATTTCCACTCCGGGGGTGTCAGGATCGAAACCCTCGGCGCCTCGTCCATGATGTAGAACACTCGGCCCCCGGCGGTCACCGCCGCCGTGAGACTGGACATATGATCGTGGTGCCGGGCATACCGCGGTCCGCCACACCACTGCATCCTCCGCGGCGG
>CAYMHT010000245.1:0-2138 GCA_964390305.1 uncultured Anaerolineales bacterium | reverse complement strand
AACCATCCTGAACAACACCGCCTGGCTCGACGCCGACCAGATCGACCCCATCTCCACCACCGAGCAGACGACCGTCCAGTCCAGCCCGGACCTGATCATCACCAAGCGAGATGAGCCCGACCCAGTCCCCGCCGGCGCCACCCTCCACTACACCATCACCTACGCCAACGCGGGCAACGAGGTCGCCACCGGCGCCGTCATCACCGACGTCCTCGATGACAACGTCACCTACGTCAGCGCCACTCCCGAGGCCGCGGGCACTGATCCAAACCCCCACTGGATCCTCGACGACATAGAGCCCGATGACTCCCGTCAGATCCAGATCACCGTCACCGTCGCCAGCCCCCTCCCCGACGGAACCATCCTGAACAACACCGCCTGGCTCGACGCCGACCAGACCGACCCCATCTCCACCACCGAGCAGACGACCGTCCAGTCCAGCCCGCAGCTCACCATCGCAAAGCAGGACGACCCGGACGAGGTCGACGCCGGCGCCACCCTCCACTACACCATCACCTACGCCAACGCCGGCAACGAGGTCGCCACCGGCGCCGTCATCACCGACGTCCTCGACGACAACGTCACCTACGTCAGCGCCACTCCCGAGGCCGCGGGCACTGACCCAAACCCCCACTGGATCCTCGACGACATAGAGCCCGATGACTCCCGTCAGATCCAGATCACCGTCACCGTCGCCAGCCCCCTCCCCGACGGAACCATCCTGAACAACACCGCCTGGCTCGACGCCGACCAGACCGACCCCATCTCCACCACCGAGCAGACGACCGTCCAGTCCAGCCCGGTCCTGACCATCACCAAGCGCGACGACCCAGACCCTGTCAACGCGGGGAGCACCTTGCAGTACACGCTCGTGATTTCCAACAGCGGCAACGAGAACGCCACCTCTGTCGTCGTGAGGGAGCAGTACGATCCGAACGTCTCCTTTATCTATGCCAGCCCCTCTGCCGACTCGGGGAGTAACAACCAGGAATGGACGTTCCCGGTACTGAGAACCGGCACTTACGAGGCCATAGACGTCGTCGTGCAGGTCGCCTCGCCGCTCGACCCGGGCACGGTTCTGACCAATCTGGCGACGCTTGAGAGCAACCAGACGGATCCAGTCACCGTTACCGAGACCACGACCGTGACGTCGACGTCGAAACTAACGGTCTCCAAGGGCGATTTGCCCGATCCTGTGCGAGCTGGCGAGCAACTCGAGTACATCATCACCTATCAGAACGGGGGTGACGCAGACGCCGAGGATGTGGTCATCACAGAGACCTACGACAGCCGAGCAAGCTTCGTCTCGGCAGTCCCGGATCCGGTATCAGGAACGGACAACGTCTGGCGGATCGGCGATCTCGACGTCAATCAAATGGGATACATCAAGGTGATACTCGATGTGGATGCGCCTCTCCCCAACGGCACCGTGCTGACCAATGTCGTGACCATCGACAGCCGCTACACGTCTCCAAGCGTCTTCACCGAGACGACAATGGTCTCCCCGTCACCTGACCTCGTCGTGACGGCGACCCACGAGCCCCGCCTCTTCTCGCCCGGCAAGGCAATGACGTGCACCATCACCTACAGTAACACGGGGCCCGTGGACGCCGAAGGCGTGATCATCACGGCCACGCTGCCAGCGAACGCCACACACACCATCGAGGTCGACCATCAGTGGAGCCCGGTGGATGGTCAGGCGTACGCATTTGAGGTCGGCACCCTTGAAAAAGACGCCGTGGGTCAGGCGACGTTCGTGGTCACACACACGAACACAGCCCAGATCGGCTTCCAGGAGTTCGAGACATCATTTGCCATCTCGCACAAGGGAACCGACTGGTGGGATGCCAACCCCGACGACAACGTGGCCCAGGTTGATATCGGCGTGCCGGATCTGGTGGTGACGGGTCTCAGCTTCGAGCCTGACCCGATCCAGTCTCATGTGCCCGTCACATTCACGGTGACAATGCGCAACCAGGGCACAGGCCTGGCTGACGACCCGACGAACTTGGGCGGAGGGTCTTCCGTGGGCATATTCTTCGATTGGGTCAAGTCCTACCCGTCCGAATCCATCGGCGACATCTGGGATTACATCCCGCCGATAGCTGCCCACACCACGTACACCCACGTGATCACCA
>CAYMHT010000244.1:0-2178 GCA_964390305.1 uncultured Anaerolineales bacterium | reverse complement strand
GACATTTGTCGCAGACAACTCGGACATCTGACTGAGAGAAGACCGCTCTATGAGCGGTCTTTTTGTTCTAGTCAGAATCCCTCTTGTGACCGATGCGGAGCAGATGCAGGGATGATATGATGGCTGCAAGGAATGGACGATTCAGTGAGAAAGAACGGAGAGGCGGGGGCCTCAGCGTTGATCATAGCCAGGCCGGGGCCACTGCGAGACGGGCTGCACGCTCTGGTCGACACGATGCCTCAGGTAGCAGGTGTAGACATCGTGAGTGACGTCGACTCGGCGTTGAAGACGGAGTGGGATCGGGGCCCGGCCGTGGTGCTCCTCGATGTGAGTCTGACCGACGATAAAGTCTGGCTGTCGGTGAGACGGGTCAAGCTGAGGTGGCCACGGGCTCGAACCATCATCTTGGCCGGGAGTGTCCAACAGCAGGACGAGGCGGAGGCCGGCGGCGCTGACGTCGTGCTTCTCAAGGGCTTCCCCGCGGGGAGGCTGGTGGCGGCCATCGTGAGGCTGCTGCCGCAGCCGATCGGTTCCCAGGTGCCAAGCGACCTCCCGCCCTCGTCGAGCCTTTCGTGACCCCGTAGCCCGAAGGGCGGGAGGGGCTGAAATGTCGTGCAGGTACGCCCCTCGCTGTCCTGGCCGCCGTGCCCATCCGAGTGTGTATACTTCAACCAAGATCGCCGTTGGGCGCCCAATTGCGGGTGGCGCCGGGTGGAAGCGCGCTCTGGGATGCCGAGATGGGGCATGTTCCGCTGCCGCACGCCGCACAGCTGGGACGCACGGTCTGGCGGGAAGCGTGCACGTGTCGAAGACCTGGTCCTGTCGTCACCTAGATACGCTTCCGGAAGGCCAGGGCGACGAGCGCCACAATCGTCAACCCCACGGGCAGCCCGAGAAACACCGCGTTGGGACCGTGAACGTCGATCAGGCGGCCCACCAGCGGTGTGATCACGCCCGCCGTCTCTTGCCCCATAAGATAGTAGACACCCAGCGCGGTGGCGCGCTTCTCCGGCCGAACCACGTCGGCGATGAGCGACTCCATCGCCGGCATACGCGCGCTCACGCTCAGTCCGTAGGCGCCGAGAGAGAGCGGCAGCCAGATGCCGGCCGGCGCCCGGAGCGCGGCAAGGAGCAGCGGGCCGGCCAGCGACAGCGAGAGCAGAATCACCCATTTCCGGCCCAAGCGGTCCGAGACAGCCCCTCCCAGGGGCGCGCCCAGCACGCCCGCCCCGGCGACCAAGCCCACGACGATCCCCGCATACTCTGGCGTCACCGCGTGACGGTCCACCAGATAGAGCGGCAGATACGAGTGGACGCTCGACAGGACGACCTGCACCGAGATGGAGAGCAACGCCAGCATACCGATGGCGCCGACGATCTCCTTCCACGTTATCACACCAACGGCAGCGTCCGCGGGCTTGCCCGGGTTCGGATTGCCCGCCGACGGAACGCGCCAGCGCTCCACAGCTCGCCCGCCGACCTCGCCGTGCTTCCCGGTGGCGACCCATACGACGACCCCCATCACCAGGGCCGGGATGCCCAGCAGCACGAACGACCAGCGCCAGGCGCCTGCCCAGCTCGCGATCCCCACCGCCACCACCGGCGTGATGAGGAAACTGGCGCTTCCCCCGATCGTGTGGGTGCCCAGTGACTGGCCCCGGCGCTCCGGTGGCACCAGCTGGGAGAGGAACGCCGACACCGGGGCGTGATACGTCGCCCCCAGCAATCCGAGCCCGATCAGACAGGGCACCATCTGCCAGTACGTGCTCGTCAGGCTCACCGCCGCGCTGGCAAGGGCCGTGCCGATCAGGCCGATCACGATCAGGGCACGCTCGCTGAAGCGATCCGCCAGCAGGGCCATTGGAACCTGTCCAAACCCGTAGGACAGACTGAGAGAGGAGACCAGTACGCCTGCCTGGAAGTAGTTGAGCTCCAGGTCCTGGCGCAGCAGGGGGAGCAGCGGTGCCAGGACCCCGGTCGACAGGTGGTGGCTGAGGTGAGCGACGGCGAACAACGGGACGACGCGCCTGGGTTTCATAGGGTGATTCTAGTTCGTTTCACCCGTTACGCAAGCCTCGGCACGTCGGACCACCCGGTTCCCTGGCCCTGATCATTCGGGACTGTCGCACCGGACGACGAAGACGACACCTCTGACCTGCGAGAGCAGGGCCAGGGACG
>CAYMHT010000243.1:0-2212 GCA_964390305.1 uncultured Anaerolineales bacterium | reverse complement strand
ACCGCGAGGTGGAACTCCACGACGGCGACCGGGTGGGCATCTCGCACCGCCGCAGTATGTGGCCGTTCCAGTATCGCTTCGGGGCCAGCATGGAGGAGAAGCTTCAGGACACGTTCCGCAAACGCGAGGACCGCGGGATTCACCACGCCTATACCGAACCAGGCGAGTAGGGGATCGGGGTGAGCTGACCTTGACACGCTGCCCAACCGGGTGTATAAAGGAGGACATCCAGACGACGAAGCTTCTCCGCACGACGGTTCCGTAACAAATGCCATACCCTTCCGACTCATCCGGTCCCCCCGAGGATCGATGAGCGATACGGTGTGGGGAGCGATCCCCGCGCCCGCCGTGCTTGCAAAGGAGGCAGACTGGACCTGCCGCTGGCGTCAGGTCCAAGTGGCCTCCTTCTTGGTATTCGCCTTGACTTACCAGCAAGGAGGGAGGTTCAAAATGGCCAAGATTCTACGTGTGAACATGACGGACCGCACCGCCACCTACGAGGACGTCCCCGAGAGGTACCAGCACCTCGCAGGTCGCGGCCTGACGTCCACGATGATCTACGACGAGGTAGATCCGACCTGCCATCCCCTGGGGCCTAATAACAAGCTGGTCTTCGCCCCGGGGCTCGTGACCGGCACCGTCGCCCCTACCTCAGGCCGGATCTCGGTAGGCGGTAAGTCCCCACTCACCGGCACGATCAAGGAGTCGAACGCTGGCACGAAATGGGCACAGCAAGTCGCCAGGCTGGGCCTCAAGGCCATCGTCATCGAAGGTCGGCCGAAAGAAGAGGGCTGGTGGGGCCTACACGTCACAAAGGATGGCGCCGAGTTCTTCGACGCTGAAGAGTTTGCCGGCCGGGGCTTGTACGAGATGGCCCCGTCGGTCTTCGAGCGCTTCGGCGATTGGGTGGGCATGATGGCCATCGGCATCGCCGGGGAGAGGAAGTACGCCAACTCCGGCCTGTCCTTCAACGACACAGAGAACCGGCCCAGTCGCTACTCCGGCCGCGGGGGCCTGGGGGCGGTGGCCGGCAGCAAAGGCCTCAAGCTCATCGTCGTCGACGACACCGATGCACCGGGCGTGGAGATCGCCGACAAGGAGCTCTTCGATCAGGGCCGCAAGAAGCTGCTGAACGCGCTCCGCACCCACGCCCTCACCAAGCCCAAGGGGGCACTGAACACCTACGGCACCGCCGTGCTGGTCAACATCATCAACGAGGCCGGCGCCTACCCCACCCGCAACTTCCGCGAGGGCCGCTTCGAGGGTGCCCCCACGACCTCCGGGGAGGCCATCTTCGAGGGCAACCAGGAGCGTCTCGGTAAGGAGCTCTACAATCACGGATGCCACCCCGGGTGCGTGATCCAGTGCTCCAACACCTGGTACGACGAGGACGGGGAAGAGGTCGTCTCCTGTATCGAGTACGAGACCACCTGGGCCGTGGGGGCCAACTGCGGCATCGGCGACTTGGACACCGTGGCCAAGCTAACCTGGTTGTGCAACGACCTGGGCTTGGACACCATCGAGGCAGGCGACACCATCGCGGTCGCGATGGACGCCGGGCTCGCCGAGTTCGGCGACGGCGAGATGGCCATCAAGTGGCTCGATGAGGACATACGCAACGGCACGCACCTGGGCCACATCCTGGGCCAGGGCACGGAGTTCACCGCCGACGCCTTCGGCAATCCGCGCTCGCCCACGGTCAAGGGCCAGGGCATGCCCGCCTACGAGCCGCGGGCGATCAAGGGGATCGGGATGACGTACGCCATCAGCACCATGGGCGCGGACCACACCTCCGGCTACACCATCGCCCCGGAGATCCTCGCCGTAGGCGGCGATGTGGACCAGTTCGACGTGGACAAGGCGGAGTTGGTGCGCGCTTTCCAGTACGCCACGGCCTTCCTGGCCGACCTCACCGGCCACTGTCTGTTCATCACGTTCGCCACGCTGGACATTGAGGAAGGCTTTCAGGGCGTGGTGGACGAGGTCAATGGCGTCTTGGGCACCGACTACACGGCGGACGACGTGACGCGCATCGGCAAGGAGATCCTGAATAAGGAGCTGGCCTTCAACCGCGCCGCCGGCTTCAACGAGGGCGACGACCGCATGCCGGAGTTCATGCGCTACGAACCGCTCCCGCCGCACGACGTGACGTGGGACGTGCCAGACGAGACGCTCGACGCCGTGTTCGGAGAAGCGTAGCCGCTTGCTGCAA
>CAYMHT010000242.1:0-2213 GCA_964390305.1 uncultured Anaerolineales bacterium | reverse complement strand
TGTGCAGACTCCCAACTGGGCACGGTTCTCTGCGACGTCGTCCTTACGGCCCGACCTGACTACTCACCGAGTTCGTCGCCGTTATCCGGGCCGGCATGATCTGGCGGCCCGGCGTGGTCGGGCGGCCCGGGGCCGTCCTTATCCTTAGGGCCGGCATGTTCCGGCGGTCCTGCGTGGTCGGGCGGTCCCACGTCTTCTGGCGGACCGGCATCCTCCGGGGGTCCCGCGTGCTCTGGCGGCCCTGCGTGCTCCGGCGGGCCCGCGTGCTCCGGCGGTCCCGGCTCGTCCGGCCGTCCGATCAGGTCGAAGGCCTGCCACACCAGGCCCCAGCCGCCGAGCTCGGTCTTCAGGGCCAGGAGCGCCCCGGGGCTTGTGTCGGTGATCGTGTCGGTGGGGCTGATCATCTGGCTCGTCTGCAGCGCGTGCATGATCTCGCCGAAGCCGTACCCGTCGGCGAACCAGCTAACGACCTGCGTGTAGCTGACCTCGTACGTGTCCGCCAGGCTGGAGGCGACGGGATGGGTGATGGTCATGGTGCCCGTGTACCACCCATCGCCCTCGCGGCCGTCATCGTCCGCTTGCTGACCCTCCGTCCACTGGAAGGCTTGCTCCATCTGCACCTCGTGCCGGGCCAGCGTCTGATTCATCTCCGACACCCAGGCGGGGTCGCCCAGCGCTTCGCGGTCCTCCGGCCTTCCGGCCAACGCGCCGACAGCGTCGCCATAGTCGCCCAACGCCTGCTGCACGCGGTCCTGGTCCCGCTTCTGGAGCAGTTGCTCGAACTCCTCCAGGCGCTCATCGGCGAACCGCAAGCGAAGCGCCGCGAGCGCCTGCGGGTCGTCTGCCAGGCGGAACTGGACCCTCTCCACAGCGCGCTTGACCCCGTAGAGCGAGTCCCCAGGTACCGCGTCGTCAGCAGCGCGCACGACCCCCACCGCGCCAGCCATTCCGAGAGCTAGCACCAGGGCCACGCTAACCAGCGTAGGTACAAGTCTCAACCTCATATTGGATCTCCTTTCCTGTGTAGGAGCTACGACTCGCTCCGCCGAAGCCGCCTGGCGGGCCTGCCTGGCCTCCCGGCGCAGGCGTGCCCGACCCTCTGCCAGCTGAGCCTGCGGCTCCGGGACCTCGGCGTATCCCTCGCTCATCGCCGAAGCGAGCTGCAGCAGCGGCTGCAGCTGCTCAGCGTGCTCGGGGTGGCGTCGTAGCACCGCGTCGACATCCCCTGTCCGTTCTACCTCCTGCAGGCACTCCTCCAGAAGATGATCAAATGTCCTCCTGTCCATACGGTTTACCCTCCGTCTAGGATCCGCCGCAGCGACGCCAGGCCACGATGTTGCAGGGCCTCCACGGCGCTCACACTCCTCTCCATCACCGCCGCTGTCTCCCGGGCGGTGAGCCCCTCCCCAAAACGGAGGACCAGCACCTGTTGCTGTCCCGGGGTGAGCTGTCGGACGGCCGACAGAAGGCGCCGGCGAGACGTCTTCTCACCCAACGCCTCGTCCGGGTTCCCCTCGGCTCCGACCTCCTGCCCGTCGAGCGGCAGAACCGGTTCGTCGGGTTCGCTCCGGTGATGGTCGACGATCAGGTTATGTGCGATGCGGTACAGCCATCCTCGAAACGACGTCCGCCAGGCCCGCTCAGACTGGATGGCATCCAGCATCCGCACAAACACGTCCCCGACCAGACTCTCTGCCAGCATGCTATCGCCGACCCGCCGGTAGATGTAGCGGTAGATGAGAGAGGCATACTCGTCGTAGATCTCCTCCAGCGCCTCCTCATCGTACTGCTTGGCCCGCTCCAGGAGGGCCTCACTATCCGACACTTTGCCGGTCACTCCTAGTATTCATGACGTAACAGCCGCCAAAACCTTGCGGGTGTGACAAGCGGAAAGCGGAATTTTAAGGTTTCTTCGAGCCGCCGGCCGAAACCCCGGCCTCCACGACCCATGGCGGGGCACGCAAGGCCGCGCCCGACGCCGCTAGCAGCGCGCCGCCCCTTCCCCGCGGTGGCGATATGGGTCATTCGGAAGGCTGCGCCTAGCGCACCGGACGGTAGCGCTTCGGACACCCCTTCCCCTGCCCTCGCCTGTGTCGATAATACCAGGTAGTCGACTTATCCATCGTACGCCGCTTTCGCTTTTGCACCTCCGCCCCACAGTGTGGACACGTCGCCACCTCCGGCGCGTCCGGTCCGGCCGCTACCAGCCGATT
>CAYMHT010000241.1:0-2229 GCA_964390305.1 uncultured Anaerolineales bacterium | reverse complement strand
GGTAGATTCCTCTGCGACCCGTTCCTGGCACACCCAATGGGTGAAGGAATCCGCGTGACCCATCGCTGCCGTCTTGGAGTACCGCGTCGGCCAGGGGCGTCCTCCAGACCGTGGAGGTCGGGATAGTCTACCCCGCCTGCTGCCGGGTGTTCCTCGATCTGTTTGGGGAAGCCCTCGGAGAATTCGCGCGCGCCCACCGCCGTGCCGCGCTCGCCCTCGTCTCCTCGCCGTCTCGCTCTGAAGGGCGTCGGCCTGGCTCCCGGCGACCTCGCTACGTCGGACGCCATGTTATTCACCCTCACACCATTGTCGGCGATCTTCCCATGGCAGACACGACTCACCGGGGAGTCGGTCCTTGTGGCCCGCGCCGCAGAGCCTCAGGAGGGCAGAGTGTCATCTGGCGGATTGACAATATCCACAATCTGTGGCCTAATGCAGTCGTCGCGAAGCGGGCGGGCCTTGGCTTGCGTTAGTTCTCGCTGGTCGTAGGGTCACCGATTCTCGGCCGAGATGGCCGACGTGTGAGAATGACGCTGTGTGCGAAACTGCCGTCGACGGATCACTGGCATTACACGTTCGCCGGGCTCGCAGTTCCGGGAACCGCCAGTCTGCTCGAGACGAAGGCGGTTCGCCAGGGGTAAATTTGGCCCAACACATGCCGAGACGATTGGAGTAACGAGGCCCGCACGGGCTTCAGGTGTTCTTCGAGGAGGTATCCGTGGCCAAGAGCGGTGCCACCAGAGGGTTTCGATCCTTTCTCGTCATCTGGATGGGACAGGTGGTGTCCCTCATCGGCTCCGGACTCACAGGATTCGCGCTCGGTGTGCTGGTCTATCAGGACACCGGCTCGGTCACCCAATTCGGACTCATCTCCCTGTTCACGGCCCTGCCTGGGATCGTCTTCTCGCCCGTCGCAGGCGCCCTCGTAGACCGCTGGGACCGTCGCTGGGCCATGATCCTGAGCGACACAGGAGCGGCTTTGTGTACGTTGGCCGTGGCTGTGCTTCCGTCGGCGGAGCAGTTGGAGGTGTGGCACGTCTACAGTCTGATGGGGCTCAGCTCGACGTTCAGCGCCTTTCAGTGGCCAGCCTACTCCGCCGCGACTACGCTTCTCGTCCCCAAAGCCCAGTATGGGCGGGCCGGTGGGTTGGTGCAGCTGGGCCAGGCAGTTGCGCAGATTGCCGCCCCCACGTTGGCAGGGGTGCTTATGGGAGTGATCCAGGTTGAGGGTGTGATTCTGGTCGACTTCTTCACTTGTCTCTTCGCTGTCGGTACCCTCCTGATGATCCGCGTTCCCAGGCCGGAGACCACCGACGAGGGGAGGGCGGCGCAGGGTTCACTGCTCCAGGAAGCTGCCTTTGGGTGGACCTACATCCTCGCTCGTCCCGGCCTTCTGGGGCTGCTTCTCTTGTTCGCGGCCACCAATTTCACGTCGGGCATCGTGCAGGTCTTGTTCACGCCCCTGGTGTTGAGCTTCACCACTCCAGCGGTCCTCGGCACCATCTTGTCCGTCGGCGGGCTGGGATTCCTCGGGGGCAGCCTGACCATGAGTGCCTGGGGAGGCCCCAATCCTCGAGTGAACGGCATCTACGCCTTCCTGCTGCTCGAGGGGGTCGCGCTCTTTGCCGGAGGCCTGCCGCCGATGGCCGTCGTCCTGGCCGCCGCTGCCTTCGTCTATTTCTTCGGTCTGCCGATCGTAAACGGCTGTAGCCAGGCGATATGGCAGAGCAAGACGGCGCCCGACGTGCAGGGACGCGTGTTCGCCGTGCGGCGGATGATCGCCTGGTCCTCCATGCCCCTGGCGTATCTTGTGGCCGGGCCGCTGGCGGACCACGTGTTTGGTCCTTTGCTGGACGAGGGTGGCGCCCTGGTGGGCAGTGTCGGTCGAATCATCGGAGCCGGCGAAGGACGCGGCATCGGGTTCCTATTCATCATCCTGGGAGCCGTGATTCTGCTCGCCACAGCCGTGGCGTTCCTTTATCCGCGCCTGCGACGGGTAGAGACCGAGTTGCCTGACTTCATCGGCGACAGCGGCGGGCTGACCGACGATTCAGAGTTGGACGCCGCCCTATGAGCATGACCCCCTCCCTGCCTCTCCACAGCCCCGTGCCCATGCCCTGGCCGAATGTCATAGCTCCCGCACGCTCAGACGGATTCGCAGCCTGGGGCAAAGGAGAGTGTGATGAACAAGGCAGTTGCCATCCAGGGTAGCCCCCGAATGGAGAAGGG
>CAYMHT010000240.1:0-2303 GCA_964390305.1 uncultured Anaerolineales bacterium | reverse complement strand
AGCAGTTGATCGCCCCCGCCCCGCCCGCACACAGGTAGCCGCCGAGCAGGGTCAGGCCCACGCGCAGCAGGGACGGCGCTCCGTCCGCCGCCAGGACCATCGCGACCAGCGCCGTCAGCAGCAGAAGCGCGACCACGCGGGGCTTGGTGAGGCTGATCCAGTCCTGCCACCGGTCGATCCGCCGCGCGCCCACTTTTTGGGCCGCTTCCGGCGCCTCGACCGGGGTCTGCCTGTCCGTCGCCGGCAGGGTCGGAGCGGTCGGAGTCATGCCGCGATCCCGGGGACGGATCCTTCAGGTGTTCGGGTCACGGGACCTCACCGGGCGGCGGCCACGTCATCCGCGGAGATGGTCGACGCGTCGTTTCCCCACGTGTTGCGGATGTAGGAGATGACGGCGGCGATCTCCTCATCGCTCAGCTCGTCCCGGAACGAGGGCATCGCGCCCGGGCCCTCGAACACCGTCTGAATGACCCGGTCCGGATCCCCTGTCACCGTCGCATTGCCGGCGAGCGCGGGAACACCGGGCGACCCCTCTCCGTCGGTCCCGTGACAGCGGGCGCAGTTATCCTCGTACACCGTCTCGCCCATCGCCAGCAGCTCTCCATCCCCATTCGGTTCCCCCGGCGCGCAGGCGATGGCCAGAGCCAGGACCGCGGTAACGATCACGGCGTACGCGCAGATTCTCCCATGCATGTCGTTCCCCTCCTCAGTGATAGGTAAGCTGATGGTCAGGACCCTCTGTCCCGGCTGATCCAGCCGGTCGCGTCGCGAACCATCTCCCTAGATTCGCCCCTCCATCGTGCAGGGATTGAGAAAGAAGATGGGAATGGTGGCAAGGAGGATGGCCAGGAGAAACACCCCGCTGGCCAGCAGGCCGCCGTAGAGCATAAAGCCCTTCCGAGTCCCCTCCATCTCTCCGACCAGGTCCCCCCGCTCCTCGGCGCTCATCTCGCGCCAGGACTGCCAGGCCACGACGCCGGCGGCGGCCGCGACTCCCGAGAGGAGAACCGAGGCCACGATCATCGCGCCCGGCCCGCTCACGGCGCACACGACGGGAACCAGTACGTAGACGACGATCAGGTGCGTGAACCAGGCTGCCGCCGCGCCAATGGTCCCGAACCACAGCCGGAACCCGGTCGGCCCTTCTTCCCGTTTTGTCACCACGGTCGCTCCCCTCTTTCCTAGAACACGTAGTGCGACAGATACAGGGTGAAGAACAACGGAATCCACACCACGACGACGAAGTGCCAGTACAGCCCGTTGATGCGCACCCCCAGGTTCCGCTCCGCGCTGAAATACCCCCGCGCCGCCGCCGTGAACACCACCGCGACCTTGAGCAGCACCGTGATGACGTGGGCCGAATGGAAGCCCACGATGGTCCAGGTGATGGAGCCATAGGCGTTGGTCGCCCAGTTGTAGTCATAGCCGCTGTACTCGACGAACTTGAGGGTCAGGAAGGCGACGCCGAGGACGAAGCTGAGCGCCAGTCCGAGCATCAGGTTCCGCACGTTCCCTCTCTTGATGCTGGCGTCCGCCCAGAACATCGGTCCACTGCTGATCATCAGAACCACGGCGCCGACGGAGGGGAGCAGCAGGCTCGGTTTCGAGATGTTCCCCATGGGCCACGCCGGCGCGTAGAAGCGCAGGTAGAAGTAGCTCACGATGAGGCTGCCGAAGAGGACCGCTTCGATGGTGATCAGCCCCACCATGCCCCACCACAGAGGCGCCCGCCGGTCGTTCAGATTCAGCGGCAGCTCTGAGGCATCCAGGTGCCCCCGGTGTGTCTCCACGCTCATGATCCCTGCTCCTTTGCGCGGCTCCGACCCGGCCAGTTCCACAGCACGATAGCGGCGAATCCGACCAGCGCCCCGACGGGCACCAGCCAGAGGCTGATCAGCGCGCCGTAGAAGGCCACGGCCCCGCCGACGGCCAAAAGAAGCGGTTCGATGGCGGGGCCCGCCACCAGCAGCTGCTGCTCGGGCTCGCCGTCCAGCGTCGAGGTGCCGAGGGTCACTCGCTCCTGCTCGGGCAGCTTGTAGGCGTCCTGTGGCGCCGATCCTTCGGCCCCGTCGTCCCACAGGGGCATGCGGCTGGTCACCGCCGGAATCGCGTCGAAGTTGTGCGGAGGCGGCGGCGATGACACCGCCCACTCCAGGGTGCCCGCCTCCCACGGATTCGCGCCCGCCGGCTCGCCACGCCAGAGGCTCTTGATCACGTTGACCAGCGTGATGGCGAATCCGGCTCCCAACACCAGCGCCCCCAGCCACGTCACCGTCATCGGCGCGCTCCAACCCCGTCCTGCC
>CAYMHT010000239.1:0-2321 GCA_964390305.1 uncultured Anaerolineales bacterium | reverse complement strand
ACGCTGCGCATCGTCGAGAGTATGAGCCCGGTAGATAAGTAAGCGAGAACTCGTGTATGCACGTCGTTAAGGCCGTCCGGATGATATCGGTCATATTTCTCATCGTGGCAGCCGCTCTCAGCGGGTGTACGGGGGGACGTGGAGCAGGCACCTCATCGCCTCCCCCTCCCGCGCCCTTGCGAACCGTGGCGCAACCCGCCACGCCCACACGGGCGACGGAATCATCTGAGCCAACAACCCCGCCCACCGCTACCGAGCCCCTGGCTGCGAAATCCACGGTGCCGGCAGAAGCAACCCCGTCAGGCTGCGCCGATCTGGAGTACCCGGCCCTGGTACTCGTCCCACCTCCGGGTCGCGATGCCGGCCCGCGAGAGTTCATCATGGCAGGTCCCGAGGGTGAGGACTCCTGTTCACTGGGAGCTCCTTACGTTCCCTGGGGATCAGCCCAGTGCCAGGTGGTGGGCGAGCGTGTTATGTGCTGGGACGAGACGCGGAACCCGCTTCAGGTCCTGGACGTGCGAAGCGGGGGGCTGGCGTACGTGGACCCAGAGCTGGAGGACGAGGCGTCGCGCCTCGATTTCCTGGTCTCCCCCGGACGGGACTCGAATCATTTGGAGTACAACCGTAGACGCCAGCCAGGCCGACGCCCCGGAGGGTACAAGCCGCTGCAGCGTCACCATCACCGGCGGCGACGGCAGCAGCGCAGAGACTCTCCTGGAGAAGAGGTACGACAACCTCTACCACCTGGAACCCGTCACGTGGACACGGGAAGACGATGCCATCTTCTTCGCCCGCATGCGCGTCTGGGTCGAGAGTGGCGGGGCCTTCATCCCGACCCTTTCCGGCCGCTACAGCGAGCTCTTCCGACTCGATCTGGCATCCGGTGAGTTCCAGAAGGCCTTTCCATTGGATGACGCGGCTGACTGCAACCGCTGCATCGGCGACGTCTCGCCTGACGGACACTGGCTGGCTTATCACCGCGAGGACGGCGCACTCATCCTGCGAGATCTCGTGGGCGGAGAAGAGACGCTGGTCGCCGGCGCGAGCTCCGCCTGCTACCTGGGTCGTGCCCGGTTTAGCCCGCACGGAGAGCACCTGGTCTACACAGAGCTGGAGGGCCCCTGTGATGAGCGAGATACGTTCGACGTGGCCCGCACCGTGATGGTCGACGTGCCCTTCGAAGGGACATCGCGGTTGCTGGCGGAGAGCACAGAGGCCGTGGACTGGCCCGTGGGCTGGCTGGACGGCGAGACTTCGATATTCGACCGGGTCTACAAGGGCTTTGATCAGCGCGGTCTTGGGGTCGCCGGCCACCCGTCGGCACCGGAGGATCTGCTGCCAGGGATCCTGATCGGCGTGGTGCGGCCGAACGTGGAGGACGAGCGGTGGTTCACCGGCGAGGCGCGGTCAGAGAGGGGTCAGGTGTCCTCAAGTGATCGAGATGGTGAGACGTGGTGGCCGGATCCGGAGACGGGGGGCCTGGAGTTCGCGGATTGACCGGGGAGGATGCCCCCCAAGCGGGATAAGAGGGAGGAGAGATATGGAGATTGTCAGCGTCGCCCTGGGTCTGTTGATCGTGACACTTGCAGCCGTCATCGTCATTGCACAGATCCGAACCGAGGCGCGAACGAGACAGAGGCGGGAGAAGAAGGGGGAGCGCCAGGGCCACCAAGAGGAGCTCTCACACGAGAAGGCAAAGACCCGCGAATGGTGGATATAGCCTTCAGGTGACCGGCACTTACGGACGGGGCCGGGTCACCGATCATGCAACGCTGGCGTTCTGTTTGAGACTGCAGAGTCCGAAGTGAATGTGGAGGTCTACGACGCAGCGTTTGCCAGATTCCGCGATCTGACGACGGAATAGCATTGGATCAGAGAGGAAGCCGCCAAGTCGGCGACCGCGCTGAGACAGAGCAGGTCTTCATCACCCCGAGGTTTCAGCGGTTCCAGGTGTTACCTTCTGCCATCTTGTGCGACATGAGTAGTGAAAGACCCGATTCAGCGCTGATGGAAGGTTAGTGAACGGACAACCAGTCGAAGTGGAAGACGACGCTCTGGTCCGGGCCGCACGAGACGACCGCGATGCGTTTGACGCACTGTATCGCCGCTACGTCGACCAGGTGTACCGGTACTGTTACAGCCGCCTGAGTAGCCGCGCCGACGCCGAGGACCTGACGGCCCAGACGTTCCTGGCGGTCTTGCAGGAGTTACCGGACTACGATGGACGGGGCTCGTTCGTCGCCTGGGTGTTCGGTATTGCGCGCCACAAGTGCGCCGACCACTACCGGCGACAGTACGCCAACCCGGGCGCGCCGCTGGGG
>CAYMHT010000238.1:0-2344 GCA_964390305.1 uncultured Anaerolineales bacterium | reverse complement strand
CCGGCGGCGTGATCCAGGTTCGTGCCCGACGGACGGCGCACTCCCAGATCTCGTCTCTCTGAGCGAGATCCCGCGCGTCCTCCAGCGACGCCTGGTCGGGTCTTCCCGAGGACGATAGCCGCCCCACCGTGGCGGCGAGTAGGTTCAGTGCGCTTCGTTTCATGGTTACCCTCCGCACTTGAGTATATCACATCCTGTTCAGAACAGGAATCGCAAGCCGGGGGAGTTGGCCTCTACGATCTTTGGTGGTACACTCAGGCTTCGATCTACGAGGTTTCAAGAGACCACGACAAACCATGATGCCCCAGACGTTGTCGATACACACCATTGGTCACAGTGACCATACCACCGCGGCCTTCATCGATCTCCTGCGCCAACACGACATCACCCTGGTGGTCGACGTGCGCAGCCAGCCTTACAGCCAGTGGGCGCCGCAGTTCAACCGCGAGCCGCTGGAAGATGACCTGAATGAGGCCGGGATCGCCTACCGATTCATGGGGGATGTCCTGGGCGGCCGTCCATCCGATCCAAAGCTCTACTCGGCCGCACAGCCTGACTACGGGCGGCTGGAGCAGACGCATGGATATCAGCGTGGTATCGAGGAACTGCTCGACATGGCCCGCACCGAGCGCGTCGCGATCATGTGCGGTGAGGGCGACTACCGGCAGTGCCATCGCCACCTGCTCATCACTCAGACCCTGCTGAAGCGGGGCATATCCGTGCTCCACATCAAGCCTGACGGGCAGACGACTGAGGGAGAACGAATCCCGGAGCAACTGTCGCTTTTCTGAGGGCAGACGGGCATACAGATAGCGACGGGCACGAGGGGAGACGAAAGAAGACTCTCAGTCCCCTGTCCCTCGTGCCCGTCTGTCGGGAGGCGTCGGCCATGCGTCCTGTGTACACCATTGGCACGCAGCGGAAACCTCTTTCTACGTTCGTCAACCAGCTTCGCGATGCCGGCGTGGACGCTGTGATCGACGTACGCCTCCGCAATACGTCTCATCTGCTCGGTTATACCAAGCGTGACACGCTCGATTTTCTGCTGCGAGAGGGGTTCGACATCGCCTACGAGCACCATCCTGAGCTGGCGCCCACGACGGAGATCCTGGAGGCGTATCGGGACGAGGAGGACTGGGCGGGCTACGAGGGTCGTTTCCTTCCGCTGCTGAAGGAACGCGAGGCGGAAGAGGTGGGACGGGAGATCCTGGCGCGCTATCGTGCTCCGTGCCTTCTGTGCGCCGAACCGACGCCGGAGCGGTGTCACCGACGGCTGGTGGGGCAGTACTGGGTCCAGCGGTTGCCGCAGTTGTTCCTCGTGCACCTGTAGGCCGCGGCGCATAGACGGAGGATGCGGCATAGGCGCAGCCGGGTAGGGGAGCGCCAGCCCGGCCCGCGCGTCGGTACGTCTTGGAAGATGGCTCGAGTGGTACTCTGGCGTCCTATAGGGCTGGTTGAGGTTGCAGCCCAAGCGAGGTGTCTGCCATGCCGCCTCAAGAGGTCCTGGTCCTGGCGATGACGAAGATGCTCAGCGGCATCTGTACGGCCGGCTTCATCCGCGAGCAGGACGAGGTGACCGGCCTGCGCTGGGTCCGTCCGGTTCGCGACTTCGACACCGTCCAGCCGGGCGACATGACGGACGTCGACGGTCGGCTCGTGCGATGCTGCGACGTGGTCGAGCTGAATCTGATTGAGGCTCGACCCGATCCGCCGCACGTCGAAGACTGGCTCACCGACTTCGTCCACCACCGACCGCGCCTCCTGCGGCGTCTGGAGGGTGAGAGCCGAGCAGCGTTCTTCCCTCGGTACGTCGACCAGGCGCCGGAGGACGTGCTCGTCCATCGCACTCGCTCCCTCTGCCTCGTGCAGCCGGAGCAGGTGTGGGCGCAGTTCTCCCTCGATGCCTACTCTGGCAAGTATGAGGCGCGGATGGGGTTCGTGCTGAGCGGCGACGCCAATCATCCGCGGGCAACCAGTCGACGGGGCGTCTCCGTCACCGATCTCAGGTGGCAGGCTTTGGGCCGATCCTGGCTGGGGGAGAGGCAGCGGTATCTGTCGCTGGATCACGAGGCGCTCCTGGAGCGGTTGGACGGCGACGCGCTCTATCTGGCCGTAGGCTTGAGCCGCAACTGGCAGGGCGAGTACTGGCCTCTGGTCGTGGGCGTTCACGTCATCCCCGACTACGTCGTCCCCCGGAGTCCCCTCTCCCCCGGCGGAGAGGGCTAGGGTGTGGAGGGGTTCCCTCTCCCCCGGAGGGAGTGGGCCAGGGTGAGGGGGGTGACGGCGACCAAGCAGATGGCGCGGGAGGCGTCGAGCGGTTCCCTGTCCCCCGGGGGAGAGGGCT
>CAYMHT010000237.1:0-2344 GCA_964390305.1 uncultured Anaerolineales bacterium | reverse complement strand
TTGGTCATCACAATGCGCATATTACACTCCTCCTAGAAAAGATTTGCGGATTATACTATGGATTTCAGGGATGTCAAGTCGCGTGGAATGTTGTTTTGGGGGCGACACTTGCGAGCCTCTGGGCGGGCACAACCAAGGTCCTACTCGACGCCCCAGAACCGGATAGCCCCGTCCCCACTGCCCGACACCAGCAGCCGGCCGTCCGGGCTGAAGAGGGCGGCACCTCCGAACATCCCGCGCGCCGTCTCCAGGACGGCCAACTCCTCATGGCCTTCGACGTCCCAGAGGCGGAGGATGCCATCGGCGCTGTGCGAGGCCAGCACATCGCCGCCGGGACTGAAAGCCAATCCCACAATCTGCCCCTCGTGCCCTTCCAGGACCGCCATCTCGGACCAGGTGTCCACATCCCATAGACGGACGGTGAACCGCTCCAGGATGCCGCCACTGCAGGAGGCCAGAAGGTCGCCGTCCGGGCTGAAGGCGGCGTTGTTGACCTCCGCATCGTGGCCCTCAAGCACAGCCACCTCCGTGCCCTCCTCCACGTCCCACACTCGGACCGTCTGATCAGCGCTGGTGCTGGCCAGAAGCGCGCCGTCGGGGCTGAACGCCATACCGTGGACATCGTTGCTGTGTCCACTGAGCGTGGCCTTCCTCGAGCGGCTTGGCATGTCCCAGAGCTGCACATCCTCGTGCACTCCACCGAGGGCCAGCGTCAAGCCGTCGGCGCTGAAGACCACGGTGAAGAGCCCCAGCTCCTGGTCCACGAGGACATCCAGCTCCTCCAGGGTCCCCGCGTCGTAGAGGATCAGCCGACCGTCGGTCCCGGCAGAAGCGAGCATCGTCCCGTCCGGCGTGAAGGCAACGCCCGTGGCCTCCGGGCCATGGCGCACGGCGCCCAGCTCGAGGCCGCTGCTCACGTCCCACAGGCGCACCGTGGCGTCGAAGCTTGAGGAGGCCAGCCTCTCGCCGTCCGGGCTGAAAGCTGCCTGGAAGATCGGTTCGCTGTGTCCTCTCAGGGCGGAAAGCTCCGCCACCCGGTCGGCGTTGGCGGCCGTGATGACCTCCAACTCCGAAAGGGCCACCGTGACCGGGGGCGGCGAGGTGGGCGTCGGCGTCAGCGGCATCGGTGTCTCTGTGGGGAGAAGCGTTGCGTCCCGTGTGGGTGTCGGCGCGCTGCAGGCGGTCAGCAGGACCGTCGCGACTGTCAGCAATCTGGAGAGTCTCCCCTGTCCTGTCATATCGGCGGCCCTCCCAAGTCTCCTTTCACGCCATAGCGTCCGCGCGAGTTTGGCCGGGCATACGTGCCCCAGGCACTGGGGTTTGTCAGATCTGGCCTCGTGCAACCTAGTATACACCAGCGGGCTGCGGGGGAAAACCTCGGCTGCATGTCACCACACCGGCTCCCAACGAAACTCCAACCCAACCTAACCGAGGCCACCCACGCTCCAACCGATCCCATCGTGTGGAGAAGCGTATCCGTGTTATACTCGAATAGAGGCCGGAGCGTCTGCCGGATCTCGTGAGTCGGGAAGCACAGAGGAACTGGGTCTGAATAGTGAAGAGGAGGAGCGATGATGAATGAGCAAGCGCCGTCGAGCGAAGCTGAGTTGCGTCAAGCACGTCGAGGATGGAGCCAGCGCCACGGAGCGCGTGGTGCGCTCCTTCACGACGGCCCGATTGCGCGGGGGCGGGGCTGTGCTATAATAGTTGTCGCCGATTGAGATCCGGAAGGGTGCCGGAGCGGACGAACGGGGCGGTCTCGAAAACCGCTGTGGTCATTATTGGCCACCGAGGGTTCGAATCCCTCCCCTTCCGCCTGATGAGCCTCTTGCTTGAGCGGGCAGGGGGCTTTTTTGTTATATGTGGCTCAGGAGGCGGGAGAGACCGTGAGCTCACCGTCGCCGAGCTCCACCCAGTCGCCGGTGCGAATGCGGGAGAGGTCGACCTGATCGACCATGGGGATGTCGGCGATCACGGCCCCGACTGCCACCACGGGGTCGGCCTCGGCGTTGACAATGGCAACCGGCGCCAGCCCGCTGCGAGCGAGGCGATAGAGCGTGTAGGAGCCGACGGTGCTGCCCTTCCCCGTCGGGAACACAAGGACGCGGCCGGCGACGCTCTTACCTTGGAGGGGGTGTCCGGGCTCGACGACGAGGCCACTGTCGGGGTCAACGCCACCGAAAAAGCCGATGGGCTCCTCAGAGACGAGGGCTCGGCCGGCCGCGCGGCCAGCCTTGACGATGCGGGCGGAGAGGTGGGTGTCAGTCACCGCACCCCCATCCGCCACGAGCCTTCCGAAGGTTGCTCTGAGAGGCTCATCAGAGACCTCCGCCCACCAAGCAGT
>CAYMHT010000236.1:0-2457 GCA_964390305.1 uncultured Anaerolineales bacterium | reverse complement strand
ATCAGCAGGGCAACGCACAGAGCCTTCATCATCTTCGTATTCTCCTCACCGAACGTCACTCCTCAGGCGCGGGCTTTAGGCCGTCGCCTGAAGGAGATTGTTCGGTATTGGTCTTCTTGTCTTCGGAGTACCACGTTCTTGAGTCTGGTACGTCAACCCAAGCACCCTCCTTGTCTATCGATTCTTGGCTGCAGATTCCGGGCAGTGTCATATCCATGGCTTCATGAATATCGATAGGACAGGAATGCACGCCTCTGATCGAGTCGACAAAATCCAGCAGTACGAAGTAGTCGCTACCCCCGTGACCTGTGGACTGCGCTCGCGCCATATGGGCTTTCCAGCGTTCCGGCAGGAACTCATCCGCCAGTTCATCCAGTGAGTCCCAACCTTCCTTGCTCCTCCCTCGCAACCAAATCCGGTCCTTTTCGCCATGTGCACGGGCCGACTCGTAGGCTCCATCGGTACCTTGGAGTTGGTAGTTCGTCCCGGCATGAGGACGGCCTGAAAGGAGGTCTACACGGATCTTCACAAGCGCGTCATTTTGGGTCTTGCCAAGCATGGTGCTGCTCGCCTGACAGAAGGGCTTCCCCTCTGTGTCGATGTGTCGCACCCCGGTGCCCTCGCAACTGACACGCGTGATTCGGTCTCCCGGCATCCACTGTAGGACTGGTCCAATACTGTGAGTACCGTAAGTGATTCCATCGATCCCCATTAGCCACTTTCGACGCCACGGTGTTTTCAGTGCGTAATCCTTCACATCATGCAGATACTCCGCCTCTGCGTAATAGGGCGTGCCGAACAGACCACGCGCAACCAACTCACGAACGATTAGGTTCGGTCGCATGTAGATATAGTTCTCTGCCAGCATGTAGGTACCTTTGCTGGTTTCGGTTGCGAGGACCAATTCACGACATTCATCGATGGAGACCCCCGCAGTGACCTCGCTGAGAACATGTAGTCCGTGCGAGAGCGCCGCCACGCTTTGTGAAACATGCAAGTGCATCGGCGTGCCAATGATGACCGCATCCAGTTCAGCCGAGTCGAGCATCTCCTCGTAGTGCGTATAGGTCTCGGAAACACCGCAAGCTTCTGCAGCACTTGTGAGCGCATCGGAGTTCAGGTCGCACATTGCATGAAGCCGGACGCCGGGGATGGCCTCACATATATCCCTAAAGTTCGAGCCTCTCCCGCAAGCTCCAACGATCCCGATATTCAGTTTTTCGATTGTGTGCACTCCGTTCTCCTTCCGAACAAGTTATTAGTTAGTTTCTCTATATCCCCACCGACGTAGGTCATCCAGTACTTGCCGTCGTGAAAGAACGGGAACGGGCAGTCAACTGCATGACTGTCAAATGTGCCACCTTTGTACGAGGGTGCGATCACCAGTCTGGCGTGTTTCTTCGGTGTTCTGACTACTTCAAGCATATTCATCATTCCTTATCAACGCTTCGATTCACTTTTCAACTGAAGGCGCGCCTTCAGTTGATAAAGTGGAATCGGTTGTTCGCCATTCCTTGTGGTTCTTTTCTCGCAAGAACACCATGCGATTGCCACCGATGTCCTTGCATTTCAAAACAGTCCATTTGACCAGAAATCGGTTGTCCAAATCGACTTCAACATCCTTCAAAACGAGAGGTCGTCTGACGGCAAGGGTCGTTGGGTTGATGATGACGGTCGTATGTTTCTTGAATTCACCTTTATCATCGGGTTCAGGTTGGAGATGGTAACGCCCGCTGTGGGATTCTGTCTTGCCGCCACGCTCCCAGGTCCAACGCACAACTCGGTTTGTTGAGAAGGTGACCGAAACCCATGTCACGGGTCCGACCATGTCGTCTGGTTGGTTTGTGGGAAAGGCGTTGATCCAAGTGTCCTGCAAGTCACCTTCGGTGGTGGCGAAAGCAGGAAGAGCACACATGGCAACCACTGCGACAATCAATAATGTCTTCATCATTTCCTCTTGGCGAACGTCGCGAGTCACCGGACATCGGAAGACGCGCTCGGCGCGGCTTTCGATGGTACGGTGGACTCGGCTTGTTGGAAGCTCTCCTTTTCCTTCAATTCGTCATGAAACGTGAGCAGAAGCCTCTCTGTCCGGTTTCCCTTGATGTGTCGGGTTGCGATCACCACGTTTGATGCTGCCAAAGCAATGAGGAAAACCATGACCACGCCGATCGGTACACCCATGATGACTCCATGCGGCAGCGTTTCAGCAACGTGAGGCATGATGTTGCAGAACTCAAACACGAGATGATTGAGAACGAGAAAAAGAACGATCGAGACCGCGAACATGATGCCGTGGAAAACGGCATTCCGTTTCGCATGGCCAACCTGCTTTCGGACTGAGGCGATGTACTCAGCGTTTGTTTTCCGTTTCGGGTACAGTTCCATTATCTCTTGCTTCCAACGCGTGAGTGATCATTTTCAGGAAGTTTATTGACTTCCTGAAATATGATCCAC
>CAYMHT010000235.1:0-2508 GCA_964390305.1 uncultured Anaerolineales bacterium | reverse complement strand
AAAGGAGATTCACATGCCAGTCCTGATCCTCGCCCAGGACCCAGACAACGACCTGATCCCCGTTTCCGTCGATGCAAACGGTCAGGTGAAGCTCGCCGCGGCCGCGTCGGGTGGCTGCAGCATGTTCCGCTCCATCGACCTCGACGAATCGGAGGAGGCGGTCAAGGCCAGCGCCGGCCAGCTGTACGGGGGCATCGTGATGAACATGAGCGCCTCCGTCCGCTACCTCAAGCTCTACGACGCCGCCGTCGCGGACGTCACCGTCGGCACCACCACGCCCGACGTCACCATCCCGATCCCCACCCTCGGCGACACGAACGGCGCCGGGCTCTCGCTGCCCATCCCCGCCCAGGGCGTCGCCTTCGGCACCGCCATCACCGCCGCGGCCACGACGGACCTCGAGGGCAACGGCGCCCCGGGCGCCAACGAGGTCATCGTCGCCCTCTGGTACAAGTAGCGGAGGGAGGCCATGGGATTCACACCAGCCGCCGTGGTCGGATCCGCCGTCGGGCTCGCCGGCATTCCGTACGCCCTGCGCGACGAGTTCATCACCGCCGTCGCGGCCGGCTCCGTCGACGGCACCGCCGCGGAGCCCGGGGCCGCCACCAGGGAGCTCGTGGACACGGAGTCGAAGCTCAGCATCAGCGGGGGCGCCCTGGTCTGCGCCGGGGGGAAGGAGACGCCCGCGCACGGCGATCCCCGGCTCGTCCTGGAGCCGAGTTCGACACTGGCCCGGGCCGCGGGCCTGATCCTTCGCGTCGTGCTGACGCCCACCGACGCGGGGACCAGCGGCGGCTACTTCGGCTTCTCCGGCAACCCCTGCGCCACCACCAACGCCCCCGCGATGGCCAACCACAGCCTGCGCCTCATGCCCGCCGGCGCCATCCAGTTCTACGACGGCACCGCCTCGCGCGCCATCGGGGAGTACACGCTCTCCGAGCCGCACATCCTCGACTTCGTCGCCCGGGAGACCGGCTGCTTCCTCCTGGTCCGGGGCGGGCCGCATCCCACGGTCTCCGGCACCCGCGCCCGGCTCCTGTACGTCATCGCCGAGGACACGGACGCCTCCCTCTACCCCGCCTACTACGGCTACGACCTGGTCTTCACCTCCCCGCGCTGGCAGGTCATCGACCGCAGCGGGTCCGCCTGGGGCACCGACTACGGCATCGCCCACGCCCGCGTCGCGTCGCCAGCTGCAGGGGAGACCATCGCCTCCCCCAAAGACGGCTTCATCGAGTTCACGTGGACCCCTGGGGCCGGCGAGACGCTGGAGCTCCGCTTCCGCTGCACCGACGACGACAACTGCTGGAACCTCACCTGCGACCAGGCCAGCGGCAGGATCAGGCTGTACCAGGTCGAGGGAGGGGTGGCCACGGAGAGGGACGGGAACAAATACCAGACCTGGACCGAGGGCACGCCCTACCGCATCTGCATCGTGGACGCGCACATGGAGATCAGGACCTTCGTGGACAACAACCCCAAGCACCTCGTCACCACCTACCAGCACGGCGTCAGATACATCACCGGCTCGTGGAACGTCAAGGTGTCCCACGCCGGGTCGAACCTGGTCAGCTACCCGCTCTTCGTCTACCCCGGCTCGGGGGGATCCGCGGTCGAGGACACCATCGAGCGCGCCTACGCCGCCAACGCCTCCGCGGCCCTCACCACGCCCACCTACGACGGCTCCGGGGAGGCCATCCACCCCGACGTCTACGACGCCGGAGAGGGGCAGACCTGGAACGGACACCGGTACTGGATGGCCATGACCCCCTACCCCAACAGCGACGCCAGCAAGGAGAACCCCTCCATCCTCGTCTCGGACGACAAGACCACCTGGTCCGTCCCCAGCGGCCTCACCAACCCGGTGGTCGCCGCGCCCGACGACGGCTTCAACGCCGATCCCGACTTGATCATGGTGGGCAATGTGCTGTGGCTGGTGTGGAAGTACAGCCAGGGCGCCTCCGGCGGGGAGACCCGGGCAGCCTACTCCTCCGACGGCGTCACCTGGTCGGACCCGGTCACGCTCATCGAGCACGACGACGGGGAGGCCGTCGCCTCCCCCGCGGTGATCTTCGACGGAGCCCTCTACCGCATGTTCAGCGTCGATCGAAGTGGAGATCCTCCCTACCCCTTCGAGATGCGCACGGCCTCCGCCATCGACGGGGAGTGGTCGGACCCCGTCACGCTGTCGCTCTCCTTCTCCGACGACCGCTACCTCGACCACCTGGACGTCATCCGCGACGGGGACACGCTCTACCTGCTCGGCCTCGTCCACGTCCCCGACGCCTACACCCGCTACCTCCACCTCGGCTACAGCACCGACTGGGGGCGCACCTGGACCATGGCCCAGGACGAGCTGCTGCGCCCTCTGGCCGGCCAGTGGGACGCGAGCTCGCTGTACCGCGCCACCATGGTCCCCACCGACGACGGGTTCGACATGTGGTACAGCGCCTACGCCGTCAACGGCGCCACCGTCTGGGGCACCGGCTACACCCCGGTGGTCTTCTC
>CAYMHT010000234.1:0-2539 GCA_964390305.1 uncultured Anaerolineales bacterium | reverse complement strand
GCCCCCTGGCCGACATGGTGCATCAGCTGGTCGGCGGTCTGCGCTCCGGCATGGGGTACTGCGGAAACAGCACGCTGGAAGAACTGCGTCGAGAGGCGCGGTTCGTGCGAATCACCTCGGCCGGGATGCGGGAGAGCCATCCCCACGACGTCGTCATCACCAAGGAGGCCCCGAACTACGAGCGGAGTCCAGCAAGGTAGTGGAAGCGACTGATTACGGAGGCTGCGGCATGGGCGCTAAGACAAGTTTCACGCACGATACGTTCCTGTCCCCGTTCACCTGGCGGTACGGGTCCGGGGAGATGCGAGCGCTGTGGAGCGAGGCGCACAAGCGGCGGCTGTGGCGGCGCGTCTGGGTGGCGCTGGCCGCCGCGCAGCACGAGGCCGGCCTCGTCGACGAGGAGCAGCTGACCGACCTGAGGGCGCATCAGGACGAGGTCGATATCGTCCGCGCCGGAGAGATCGAGGCCGAGATCCACCACGACCTGATGGCGGAGGTGCGCGCGTTTGCCGAGCAGTGTCCAGTTGGTGGGGCTGTGATCCACCTGGGAGCCACGAGCGCCGACATCCAGGACAATGCCGACGCGATGCGGATCCGGGAGGCGCTTGACCTGGTGTTGGAAAAGCTAGGCACGGTCCTCCTTGACCTGGCGGGCCGGATTGAGGAGCACGCTGAGCAGACCTGCATGGGGTTCACCCACCTGCAGCCGGCGGAGCCGACCACCGTCGGCTATCGCCTGGCGACGTATGGTCAGGATCTCCTGGAGGATTACGCGTCGCTCGACCGCCTGCGCCAACGGATTAGAGGCAAGGGGATCAAGGGGGCCACGGGAACCGCGGCCTCCTTTGCGCAGTTGCTGGCCGGGACGGGCATGACGCCCGCGCAACTGGAGGCCCTGGTGATGGAGGCCCTGGATCTGGAGGCCTTCCCCGTGGCGACCCAGGTCTACCCGCGTAAGCAGGACTACCGGGTGCTGGCCGCTCTGGCGGGCGTGGCGGCCTCGCTGTACCGCTTCGCCTTCGACCTGCGGCTGCTCCAGTCGCCCGTGTTCGGAGAATGGAGCGAGCCCTTTGGCGAGAGGCAGGTTGGCTCCTCCGCGATGCCTTTCAAGCGGAACCCGGTCAATGCCGAGAACATGGACAGCATGGCGCGCTACGTGGCGGCGCTGGTGCGGGTCGCCTGGGACAACGCGGCCCACAGCCTGCTGGAGCGGACGCTGGACGATTCGGCGAATCGGCGTCTGATGTTGCCCGGAGGGTTCCTGGCTACCGACGAGTTGTTGGCCCGTGCGCACCGCATTCTGCGGGGCCTGGAGATCCACGAGGAGGGAATCGCCCGCAACCTGGAGGCGTACGGTACCTTCGCGGCCACCGAGCTGCTGCTGATGGGGCTGGCGCGGGCAGGGGCTGATCGTCAGGCCATGCACGAGATCATCCGCCAACATGCGTTGGTTGCGTGGCAGGCCGTCCACGAAGGCGAGCCCAACCCCCTGGCCGACCGACTGGCGGCCGATGCGGAGATCGTGCGCCATCTGCCCGGGGAGCGGGTGCGCGAGCTGCTGCACGCGAGAGAGCACGTCGGGGACGCGCCGGCGCGGGCGCAGCAGATGGCGGGGATGATCCGCGAGTTGGTTTGACGCGACCCGGCCGGCATGGCACAATTGAGATCAGTATGTTCTTGCCGACAACGCGCCAGGAGCTGCAGGAACGGGGGTGGGACCAGCTCGATGTGATCCTGGTGACCGGCGATGCCTACATCGACGGTCACCACGTCGGCGTGGCGGTGGTGGGACACGTGCTGGCTGAGGTGGGCTATCGGGTGGGCGTCATCGGCCAGCCCGACTTCCGCAGCCCCGAGGACATCACGCGCCTGGGCGAGCCGGCGCTCTTCTGGGGGGTCTCGGGCGGCAGTATCGACTCGATGGTCGCCAATTACACAGCGCTGAAGAAACCCCGTCGCTCGGATGACTACACCCCCGGTGGAAGAAACGAGCGACGACCCGACCGCGCGGTGATCGTCTACACCAACCTGATCAAGCGCTACTTCAAGGACACGGCACCTATCGTCCTGGGGGGCCTGGAGGCGAGCCTGCGCCGGATGAGCCACTACGACTACTGGGACGATGCCCTCCGCCGCTCCATCCTTCTGGACGCCAAGGCGGATTACCTGATCTACGGCATGGCGGAGAAGAGCGTGCTGGCGTTTGCGGATGCCATGCGCTTCGGCGATCCACCGCGCCACCTGCGCGGCCTGTGCACCGTCGAGGACGAGCCGCGACGCGGCTACCTGGAGCTGCCCGCGCACGAGACGGTGCGGAAGGACAAGCAGGCTTTCATTGAGATGTTCCACGCCTTCTATCAAAACAACGACCCCCAGAACGCTCGAGGACTGATGCAGCGCTACGGCGAGCGTTACTTGATCCAGAACCCGCCGGCTCCCTACCTGACCCAAGAGGAGCTGGATGAGGTGTACGCACTCGACTTCGAGCGGGACGCGCACCCCTACTACAGAGAGCAGGGGGAGATCAGGGCCCTTGAGA
>CAYMHT010000233.1:0-2627 GCA_964390305.1 uncultured Anaerolineales bacterium | reverse complement strand
TGGATGTGGGCTTCGATAACGCGGTTGCCGTGACCACCGACCTGGACGGCAATCCACGCATTGTCGATGGGACCGGCGATGGAAGCGCCGTTGTAGACATGGGAGCATACGAACTCCAGATTCCCTTGTTGACCATCATCAAAGAAGGAGAGGGGGCAGTCACTAGCACGCCCGGCTCGATCGATTGCGGCAGCATCTGCACAGGAGCTTTCCTTACCGGAAGTTCAGTCACGCTCACCGCAACCGCCGATCCAGGCTGGACCTTTGTGGGTTGGAGCAGGGACGTGGAGAGCACGGAGAACCCCCTTGAACTTGCGATCGAGCGAGACACGACGATAACGGCTACCTTTGAGGAGATGAAGGTCTACCTGCCCCTCGTGCTGCGGAGTGGGTGAGTGAGGGATGTGGGGGGCGGCGCGGGCGATGGTCGGACCCGGACGCAGGCGTGCAGGCTATGCTTTGTATGCAGGGGTTCTCATGGTCGCTTCTGGTGCCCACGATTGGCGCCGCAGGGGTGGGTTTCGCGCGCGAGTATGATGGAGGTGGAGACGATGAACAGGTTCGGGGAACAGAGGCACGGTACGGTATGGCTCGGGTGCGTTGTTCTGCTCTGGGGGCTGCTGATCGGACTGACGCTGCTGCTGACGGGCAGTCAGACATCTCGGGCCGATCCGAGCGTCATCTACGTGGACGCTGATGCGATCGGGGCGGGCACGGGCGAGTCGTGGGCCGACGCCTATACCGACTTGCAGCATGCCCTCATCGTTGCCGGAGCAGGCGACGAGATCTGGGTGGCGGCGGGGACCTACAAGCCGACGGTGCCACGTGGCGGCAGCGGTGGGCGCTACAGATCGTTCCAGATGAAGAACGGTGTCGCCCTGTACGGGGGATTCGAGCCCTCTGCGGGCGCGACCGGGTTCGAGGACCGCGACTGGGACGTGTACGTGACGATCCTCAGCGGCGACGTTGGCGCCGAAGGGGACATCTCCGACAACAGCTACCACGTATTCTACCATCCAGACGGCACCGATCTGGACCGCACGGCGATCCTGGACGGCTTCATAGTGACCGGCGGCAATGCGAACGGCGACGACTCGCGCGAACGGCGCGGCGGCGGGATGTCGAACTCCGGGAGCAGCCCCACCCTTAGCAACGTGGTCTTCGTTGACAACGACGGCTGGTTTGGCGGCGGGATGTACAACAACGGCTACGGCAGCGCGACGCTGACCAACGTGGTCTTCAGCGGCAACCGGGCCGTCAAGTCCGGCGGCGCGATGTTCAACGCGGACATGAGCCACCCGACGCTGACCAACGTCACCTTCAGCGGTAACCAGGCCGACTATGGCGCCGGGATGTACAACTCGGGCGGCAGCCCGACGCTCACCAACGTCACCTTCAGCGGCAACCAGGCTGACGACCACGGGGGCGGCATGAGCAATGTCCGGTCGAGTAGCCCTGTGCTCACCGACGTCACTTTCTGGGACAACCAGGCCGAGTCGGGCGGTGGGATGTACAATAAGTACAGCAGCCCCACGCTCACCGACGTCACCTTCTGGGACAACCAGGCCGAATCGGGGGGCGGGATGTACAATTTGAGCAGCAGCCCCACGCTTACCAGGACCAGCTTCATCGGCAACCAGGCCACCTCGAGTGGTGGGGGCATGCACAACAGGGACAGCAACCCTGGCCTCATGGGGGTCAACTTCTGGGACAACCAGAACCCCTGGTATGGTGGCGGGATGGCCAACTACGAAGGCAGCAGCCCCACCGTTACCAAGGTCTACTTCATCAGCAACCGCGCCTCGATCTCTGGCGGCGGGATGTACAACTACGACAGCAGCCCCACGCTCACCAACGTCGCCTTGAGCGGCAACCGGGGCTCGCTCTCGGGCGGTGGAATGACCAACCTGCAGAGCAGCAGCCCCTGGCTCACCAACGTTGCCCTGAGCGGCAATCAGGCTGACATGGGCGGCGGGATGTACAACTCGCACAGCAACCCGGTGCTCACCAACGTCACCTTCAGCGGGAACCAGGCTGACGACCATGGCGGCGGGATGAGCAACTCCGATAGCAGCCCGACGGTGGTCAACTCCATCCTGTGGGGAAACGGGGCTGCCGCAGGCCCACAGATCCACAACTCGGGCACGTCCGCGCCTGGTGTGACCTACAGCGACATCGAGGGCGGCTATTCCGGGGAGGGCAATATGGATGCTGACCCTCTGTTCATCGAGCCGGTCCCGGCCAGCGAAGCGCCTGCGACCGGTGGAGACTACCACCTTAGTGAGGGCTCACCGGCCGTGGATCGGGGTTCGAATGAAGCGGTACCAGAGGACGTGGACGGCGACCTGGACGGCAATCCGCGTACCGTCGACGGCACCGGGGATGGGAACGCGGTTGTAGACATGGGCGCCTACGAATATCTGGAAGCCTTGCTGACTATCCTCAAGCAAGGGCAAGGATTGGTCACCGGTACACCAGGTTCAATTGACTGTGGAGGCGTCTGTACCGCCGGGTTCCTCGCTGGGACGGAGGTCAGTCTCACCGCTACCGCTGAGACTGGCTGGACCTTCGACGGCTGGAGCGGGGACCTGGAGAGCACGGAGAACCCGCTCGAGTTCGTGGTGACG
>CAYMHT010000232.1:0-2637 GCA_964390305.1 uncultured Anaerolineales bacterium | reverse complement strand
CGTCGGGTATGGAAACCCGACCTACATAATCTACGTCTGTCCCCAGCCTCGGGTGAAGACGGCCTCGCGTTCCTCCTCCGGGGCGCGGATGCGGTAGATGAGCCGGATCACCTCCGGCGCGGCGATGAAGATGATGATCAGGGCCTGCACGATGGAGATGATGTCGATGGGCACCGACGCCGGAGGGGCCTGCATCCGCTGTCCCCCGGCCTGCAGGAGGCCGAAGAGCAGCGACGCCAGGACCACGCCGACCGGATGGCTCCTCCCCAACAGCGCCAGCGCGATGGCGTCGAAGCCGTATCCAGCTGCGAAGGCGTTCGGCATGAAGTGAATCACGCCCAAGATGTCGTGGACCGCAGCCAACCCGGCCAGCCCTCCGCTGAGGGCCATGGCCAGGACGAAGTTCTTGGTCACGCTCATCCCCGCCGTCCTGGCGGCGCGGGGGCTTGCGCCGACGGTGCGGATCTCGAAGCCGACGGTGGTTTTAAACAGCAGCCAGTAGACGAAGGCGGCGACGGCCAGCGCCAGGAAGATGCCGGTGTTGACGCCGATCGACGGGTTATCTGGGAAGAACTGGGGCAGGTAGGCACTCGGCTCGATCTCCGGACTCACCGGGCGGAAGCCTTCGGCAGTCATCGGTCCGCCGACCTGGAGCATGAAATCGGCGAAGCGGTAGGCGACGTAGTTGAGCATGATTGTCGTGATCACCTCGTGGGCTCCCGTCTGCGCCTTGAGGAAGCCGGGGATGCCCGCCCAGATGGCGCCGCCGATAAACCCGGCGATGATGGCCAGCGGCAGGTGGATGATCATGGGCAACCCCTTGATGGCGTAGCCCACGAAGACGGTGGTCAGTCCGCCGATGAAATACTGCCCCTCGGCGCCAATGTTGAATAACCCGCAGCGGAAGCCCAGGGCCACCGCCAGGCCGGCGAAGATGTAGGGCGTGGTCATACGGATGCTCTCGGTCAGCGGACGGATGGCTCTTTCAAACTGCGTCGTCTCTCCGGTCGCCACGTACGTCTGCAGACCCTCGACGATGGCGGCTGGGCTCCCGAAGGCGCCGGCGAAGAGGGCCGAGTACGCGGTGGCGATGGACTGCCACGCGGCGCTCAGCGCGGCCCCAAGCCCCTCCTCGAAGGCCTCCCAGACGACGGGATCGAAGGCGCCGATGAACACGGCGCCAATGATGAGGGCGGTGACCACGGCGAGCAGAGGCATGGCGACCGCGCGCCAGTTCCAGGCCGTCAGGCGGGTGAGCAGGCCCTCCCGCAGGTCCTCCCCTTTTGGGCCGACGTAGGTGTGGATCTCGCCGCTGCGCAGGCCGTCGGCGATCTCGTTGATGTGCCCCTTGACCTCGGAGGAGACCTCCGTATCGGCTTCGTGGTAGGGGGCGAGCCCGACGCCGTCGTTGCCCAGGTTGAAGCGGATCAGGCCGCCGTGGAGTTTCCCCTCGACGGCGCGGCTCACGGCCTCGTATACGGCACGGTCCACCCGCTTGACGGCGCTGGTGAGGATCCGCTCGGAACCCGGTACGGCTCCCTCCTGGAAAGTGGTGATCCACTGGTCCTGGTCGACGCCGATGACCCAGGCGCCTTCCTGGGCGGCGGCGCGAATGGCGCCGGTGCCGCTCTGCCCGGCGGCGGCGAAGACGACGTCGGCCCCGTGGGCCACGAGCTCGCGGCCCGCGTCCTCGCCGGCCTCCACGTCGGTGAAGGACTCGGTGGTGGTGTCCAGCATCTCGGCGCGCGGGTTAGTCTGCTCGAGGCCGTTCTCGAAGCCGCGGCGGAACTTGCGCACCGGTATCACGTCCGGGCCTCCGACGAAGCCCACCGTATTCTGGTCGGTGACCAGACCGGCGAGGGCGCCGGCAAGGAACGCGGCCTGGTCCTCGGCAAACACGAGGCCGGTGACGTTCTGGCTCTCGTCCGAGGGCTCGTGGTCGACGACGATGAAGTGAACCTTAGAGTGGCGTGCGGCGAGGCGCTCGACCTGGGCCCCGGTCCTGGAGCCGATGGTGACGACGAGGGTGCAGCCCTCCTCGATGATGCGCTCCAGGTTATCCTGGTACGCGTCGGGAGATTCGGTCTCGATGATCCGGGGGTCGAGGCCGTGTTCCTCGGCGGCGCGCATGAGGCCCTCGTAGGCGTACTGATTGAAGGTGCCGTCGTCAACGCGGCCTACGTCGGTGACCAGCCCGACTTGCAGTTCATCAGGCGACTGTTGCACCCGCAGCCTCCTTTTCGTCTCGTTTGTCTTCCTTGACGCCGGCCATCAGAAGGCCGATCTGCTCTCGCGTCGCCTCCTCACCGGGTATGACGTCGACGATCTCTCCCTCGTACATGACGGCGATGCGGTCGGAGAGGCTCATCACCTCGTCCAGCTCCGGGGAGACAAGAAGGACGGCGGTCCCTTCGTCACGTTTCTCGATGATGCGCCCGTGGATGTACTCGATGGAGCCAACGTCGAGTCCGCGGGTGGGCTGAGAGGCGACGAGGAGCCTGATGGGACGGGAGAACTCTCGGGCGACGATGACCTTCTGCTGGTTGCCGCCGGATAGCTTCGCCACCGGGGTGAGCACGCTTGGCGTGCGTACGTCGAACTCGCGCACGCGCTTCTCAGCTGCGGACAGGATCTCCT
>CAYMHT010000231.1:0-2684 GCA_964390305.1 uncultured Anaerolineales bacterium | reverse complement strand
CTCGGTCTCCGACATCTCTGGGTCAAGGACGACAGTCGCCAGCCGACGGCTTCGCTCAAGGATCGTGCCTCCGCGGTCGCCGTGGTGAAGACCCGTGAGAAGGGGTACGACGTGGTCACTACGGCCAGCACGGGGAACGCCGCTGCGGCGCTCGCCGGGCTGTGCGCCGGCGTCGCTCAGGCAAACGTGATCTTCGTCCCGCGTACGGCACCGGAGGCGAAGATTGCCCAGCTCTTGGCCTACGGTTCCACCGTGCTGCTGGTGGACGGAACCTACGACGACGCCTTCGAGCTGTGTCTGGAGGCAGCCCGGGAATTCGGCTGGTACAATCGAAACACCGCCTACAATCCCTACATGAGCGAGGGGAAGAAGACGGTCATCTACGAGGTATGCGAGCAGCTGGGCGACGCCCTGGGCTCGCCGGGGGCGTGGCAGGCGCCGGACGTGGTGTTCGTCCCCGTCGGCGACGGCTGCATCATCGGCGGCGTCCATAAGGGACTGCGTGACTTGCTGGCGCTCGGCTGGATCGACCACATGCCCCGCATCATCGGCGTCCAGGCCGAGGGTTCGGCGCCTCTGGTCGAGGCGTGGGAGCGCGGGCTCGGCGCGCTGGAGATGGCGCCGGTGGAGGCCCATTCCGTGGCCGACAGCATCGTCGCCGGCCTGCCGCGGGATCGCATCAAGGCACTTCGAGCGGCGAGGGAGACGGGCGGCGCCTACGTCCGTGTGAGCGACCAGGAGATCCTGGACGCCATCCCGGCGCTGGCGCAGGGGTGTGGGGTGTTCGCGGAGCCGGCTGCGGCGGCGTCCTATGCCGGCCTGATCGAAGCCGTCGACCGCGGATGGGTTGAAGCGGAGGAGCGCGTCGTCGTTCTATGCACCGGCTCGGGGCTGAAGGACGTCGCCAGCGTGATGGAGGCCGTCGAGAAGGAGCCTCTGGTTGTGCGGCCTGCACTGGACGCCGTGAAAGGGGCCCTGAGCCAAGGCGAAGAGGGCAGTCGGTAGATCCACCAGGCGATCTCCCCTGCGGACACAGGAGAATGCAATGGTCAACGTGACGTTTCTTGGAACTGGGAACGCCTTCTCCGCCGGAAGACGCACCAACACGACGCTCCTGATCGAGGCCTCCGGGTTCCGCATGCTGGTGGAGACGGGTCCGATGGTCATGGAGCAACTGAGCCGGGCGGGGGTTCGAGCTCACGAGGTGGAACGGCTCTTCGTCACGCACGGTCACGGAGACCACGTGCTCGGTTTTCCGGTCCTGGCGCTCAACCGTCTCGAAGCCGCTACCCCACTCCGCGTCTATGCGGGCCTCAGCACCATCGCATCCCTGCGCATTCTCAGCACGTTGGCCTTCTCCACCTTGACCACGGATGGCCTGAATCTTCGCTGGCACGAGATTTCTGAGGAAGGGCCTGAAGAGATGGAGCTCCCCTCCGGGGTCAGGCTTCACACGGCTCTGCCCGATCATCCACCCGGGGTTCCCACGCTGTCCGCCCGCTGGGACTTCGCCGAGGGCATCTCCGTCACCTTTATCACAGACACGCGCCCCTGTGGCGTCAGCGTCGAGCTGGCGCGAGGGAGTGATCTACTGATCCATGAGGCTTCCTCCAGCGCCATCCTGGAGCCAGACGCCAACCCGAACGAGCACTACCACAGCACGGCTGAGCAGGCTGGCAAGATAGCCCGGGAGGCCGACTGCAACCGGCTGGCCCTGGTACATCTTGGCCCGGAGATCGGTGAGCGCCCCGACGTCCTCATCGAGGAGGCGCGCGCCGGCACGGATCTGGAGGTGATCGTCCCGGAGGACGGTGACCAGATTCGTGTGGTGGATTGGTAGATTGGTGTATTCCGGTCCGCCGACTGACGCTTCGAAAGAAGGAGAGACCATGATTGACCTGAAGATCGACGAAGAACAGCTCGAACGAACGGTACAACGTGCCAGGGAGCGCGACATTATCGTCCCTACGTTCGAGCAGATGAAGGACCCCTCGCTGATCCCCGACGAGATCAAGGAGAAGCTCACGGACGTCGGGCTCTGGGAGATCGACTCGCTCAACCTCTTCCGCATCACGTGGAAGAACGAGCCGACGGAGCACGGCGGTGGCTTCGACGGGGTCAACGCCATCGAGCTCCCCCCCACCCTCACGGGCGTCCCGGCGCGGATCATCTCGCTAGTGGGCAAGTGGTTCCCCACCGGATCGCACAAGGTCGGCGCCACGTTCGGCTGTCTGGTCCCGCGGCTGGTCACGGGTCAGTTCGACCCCACGTACCAGAAGGCGGTCTGGCCTTCGACGGGCAACTACTGCCGCGGGGGGGCCTACGACGCGACGCTTCTGGCGTGCGAGTCCATCGCCATCCTGCCCGAGGAGATGAGCCAGGAGCGCTTTGACTGGCTGTCGAAGGTCTCCGGCGAGGTGATCGCCACGCCTGGCTGCGAGAGCAACGTCAAGGAGATCTTCGACAAGACGTGGGAGTTGCGGGAGACGCGCGAGGACGTGGTCGTCTTCAACCAGTTCGACGAGTTCGGCAACCACCTGTGGCACTACGACGTCACCGGTCGCGCGATGGAGGAGGTGCTGGAGCGAGAGATGGGTCCCCATGATATCTATCGCGGGGTGGTGCTGACCAGCGGCTCCTCGGGGACCCTGGGGTGCGGAGACTACCTGAAGGAGCTCTTCCCC
>CAYMHT010000230.1:0-2684 GCA_964390305.1 uncultured Anaerolineales bacterium | reverse complement strand
TCTTGACCCAGGCGTGGGGATTGTCTCGCCACTCGGGCTTCTGGCACAGGGGCACGCTGGCCTCGTCGATGGGCAGCATGGTGCAGGCAGTGAAATCGGTGCCCAAACCGATCACATCCCGAGCATCCACGCCTCCCTCTTGCAGAACAGCCGGGATTGTCTCCTGCAGCACCTGGATGTAGTCGGCAGGATTCTGGAGGGCGAAGTCTGGCGGCAGCTCGAATTCTGCCCCCGGTAGTTTCTCGTCGATGACACCGTCGTCATACGGATGCACGGCGGTGGTAACCTCCCGCCCGTCGGTCACATCCACCAGCACGGCGCGCCCCGACTCGGTTCCGAAGTCCACACCGATGGCGTACTTGTGCTCAGTCATCCTGGTCTCCTTGTTGAGAGTGGCGCAATCGTGAGCCGTCGCCACGCTTCACCAAGTCCCTGAGCGTACTGGGCGCTAGGTGATCCAGCCCCTCGACGACGATATCGGCGGCTCGGAGGGTCTCCGGCGGATTTGTCGTCGCTACAGCGATGCACGCCATGCCCGCCCGCCTCGCCGCCTTCACCCCCGCCACTGCGTCCTCCAAGACGACACAGCGGTGCGGTGGGACCCCCAGCAGTTGCGCCGTCCGGAAGAAGATGGTCGGTTCTGGTTTGCCGGGTAAGTCCGCGCCCGATACGAGGACGTCGAAGTGTTCGCGCAGCCCTAGCTCGTCTACCAGGGTTTCGATATTCGGCATGGGGGCCGACGAGGCCACGCCCTGCCGGAACCCCGCCGTCTGGAGGCGCTGAAGCCAGTCACGGACGCCCGGCAGAGGCTGCACGTGCCCCTGCACCGCGTCGCGGAAGCGCATCTCCTTTCGCTCACTGATCTCAGCCATCAGTTCCGGCGTAAACGCCTCTCCGAGGAGGAGCAACAAGATGTCTCGGTTGTTCATACCGAACGTCTCACGAAAGAAGTCGCGGCTCAGGTCGACGCCGTAGTCTGTGAGGACGGATGCCCAAGACTGATAGTGGAACTCGCCTGTATCCACCAGGACGCCATCCATGTCCCACAGCGCACCCTTTGTGCTCACAATACCTCCAAGATGGTGGGTCGCTTGTAGGTTGTGCCATCTACGACCACAGATAATTGGGGCCAGTCGCCCGTGGCAGTCAGCACTTCCGCACCCGACGGGGCAACCAGAATGGTGTCCTCGGACTTGGTCCCGGCGATAGAGGGGTTCCAGGCGAAAGCTTGACCTGCTTCGACCAGCTCCTCAGACCAAGGTGTGGCGATATACTCGCGCGGTTCATAGCCTGCCGGGCCGCCTTGGTGGTGTCTCCGCCACTCCTCGGGGAAACCGCAAGCGGCATAGGCCACCGTCGCCTCCGCGAACACCTGCGCCAGCGTCCGACCTGGTCGTGTCCCGTCGAGGAAGGTTGCATCCACCTGGGCGACTGCTGTCGCCTTTCGGGACAAGTCCTCTGGCAGGGCGCCGAAATGGACCAAGCGGGTGACCGAGCAGACCAGACCCTCGTGTCGGCCGCAGAGCACAAGCATGGCGTAACGCTGCACTTCCTTTCGCCCGGGGAGCGGATGCGGAAAGGCGAAGACGTGCTCATCGGCACCAACGAGGTTCACAATCGCCTGGACCCCCCGTCGCTCACTCTCCTCAGCCAGAAGGGCGGCGATCTCGTATTCCGTTTGACCTGGCCGGACAGCCCTTGCCGCCGCTTCGATGGCTCTCGCACAGAGGCTACCCAGCGCCCGGAAGCGCTCTCCCTCCTCTGGGGTCAGATTCGCACGGAGGCGGGCTAGGGGTGGAGACAGATCAACGGCGTCCGGAAACGACCCGTCGGCACCGAGCCGCAGTCCTCTCGTCAACTGGGAGAGGGTATCCATGCTCTCGTACCAGGGGGACACATGGAACTGCCAACCCTGCTCCGCCAGCCTTTCCTCCGCGGCGAGTCGGGGCTCCTCAATGTTGTTGGTTAGGAGATGCCGTCCCGAGGGCGTGATAAGCAAGACGGCCTCCCCCGTCGTGGCGGCCGTATTCACGTAGGAGGCCACCCCACACGTCGCCCAGCCGAAACTGCTTACCCGTCGGAGCAGCAGGGCCTCAAGGTCACGCTCTGCCAGGAGCGCTTGGATGCGCTCCTGTTTCTCGTCAAACTCGGCCATGGGGTGTGCCTTGCCTCTCCTCACCTCTACTCCGTGTGGTGGTAGACGTCCCACCCCAGGTACTTGTCCAAGGCCTCACTCACCGCCCCCGCGACTCGGGAGCGGTTCACTGCAACGTGGTGCTCGTAGCCATTGGCGCAGATGTGGTGAAGCAGCCCCTGAAAGTCCGGAATTCTGATGACGCCGCGCCCACCAAACGTGTCCAGGGGGTCGTCGGTAAGCTCCCCCTCGCCTACGTAGGCACGGATGACGCCGCGGGTGTCGTCGGTGGAGACGCGGCAGTAGGTGAAGGGCCCTGTCTTGACAGCCCCCACGACCGTACCATAGGTGTTCTCACGACCGACCGTGGCCGCGATGATATCCTGGTGCGACATCTTGGCATCCTCAAAGAAGTCGATGGGGAAGTTGCTACAATGGAAAATGACTCCCTTGTCGGGGTCGTCTCCATAGTTGTTGTTCCAGTCAACCAGGGCACTGGGCGTCCCCGACGCGAGTGCCATGGCGTACATCCCGACCGCTCCGGCCACGT
>CAYMHT010000229.1:0-2692 GCA_964390305.1 uncultured Anaerolineales bacterium | reverse complement strand
TGACGGTTGGCGGGCACGACCGTAGAGGTCGGGGTGTGGCAGCGAGCCTGCGGAGGGCTGGCGGTCTGCTGGTAGCGGGCTCAGTGCGTCGCTCCGTCGGGCGCCACATAGGGGCAGCGCTCCGGGGCAGGCCTGCGTCCCGCCCCGTTCGAACGATGATCGCGGCCGCGTGAAAGCTGCCGCGACACAGCAAAGGAGGTGATGACAGCAGCCGAACGGACAACCACAACTCAGCGCCGGTGGACAGCGCTTGCTCGGCCAGTCGATCTGTTGCGGGCGACCAGCCGATCATCCGATGGTCCATCCCGCCGCTGCCCGCTTGATACCATTCGAGGAGAAACAACAATGAAGAAGAAAGGACACACCGCTGCAGCCTTGTGTCTCCTGTGCATGCTGATCGGGCTCCTGACCATACAGCCGGTAGAAGGCGTCCATGCCGACCCCGCGCCCGCGGTGCAGAAGGACAGTCAACCGCTGGAGTCGTTACTCAACCCCGATGGCAGCCTCGACCTGAGCACCGGCTACAGCGGGGCGCTGGATCCGACGGGCTGGCAGATGACGTACGGGGGCGAGGGCGCCCCCGTCTTCAAGCCGACCCCGGCAACCGTTTCGCCGCAGTCGGCGGCGGATACCTGGAACGCCCTCGGCACTGGGGTGAGTGGTAGGGTCAGCGCCATTGCGGTGGCGGGGCCGGACGTCTACGTGGGAGGCAGCTTCACCGACGCCGGAGGGATCGCGACCGCGGACTACATCGCCCGCTGGGATGGCTCCGCCTGGCACCCTCTCGGCTCCGGATTGAATGGTCAGGTGCTTGCCATTGCCGTGGCGGGGCCGGACGTCTACGTGGGGGGCTATTTCACCAACGCCGGAGGGAATTCTGATGCGAACTACATCGCCCGCTGGGACGGGACCACCTGGCACCCCCTCGGTTCTGGCCTGAACAACTTCGTGCAGGCCATTGGCGTGTCCGGGTCGGAGGTGTACGTGGGAGGAGGGTTCACCGAAGCCGGGGGAGGCGGCCCGCTCGGGTACGTGGCTCGTTGGGACGGGACCACCTGGCACCCATTGGGCTCCGGGCTGAACGACCCGGTCTACGCGATCGCGGTGGCGGGTGGGGATGTGTATCTGGGCGGAGCGTTCACAGATGTCGGCAGCGGCGAGGGGGACTACATCGTCCGCTGGGACGGCGATGACTGGCATGCCTTCGGCTCCGGGTTGAATGATCAGGTGTTTGCCATTGCCGTGGCGGGAGCAGACGTCTACGTGGGAGGGCGGTTCACGACGACGGGCGGGGGCGGGAGTCTGAGCCGCATCGCGCGTTGGGACGGGTCCGGCTGGGCCCAGGTTGCCTCCGGGCTCGGTGGTATCGTCCGCGACATCGCGGTGGTGGGTGCAGACGTCTACGCAGGAGGTTATTTCACTGACGCTGGAGGAAATAGCGAGGCCAGTTTTGTTGCCCGCTCGGACGGCGACGCCTGGCACGCCCTCGGTTCAGGATTGAACCAAAACGTCCAATGTCTTGCAGCGGAGGGGCCCGACGTCTACGTGGGTGGCGACTTTACCGCGACCGGCAGCGGGGGCAGCCTGGCGCACATCGCCCGCTGGGACACGACCGAACTGAACCCGGCCTGGAACGCCCTCGGCACTGGCCTGAGTGATGTGGTCAGCGCTGTTGCCGTGGCGGGGCCGGACGTCTACGTGGGGGGCAGCTTCACCGACGCCGGAGGAAATCCCGATGCGGATCGCATCGCCCGCTGGGATGGCTCGGAGTGGCACGCCCTCGGCTCCGGGCTCAACGGTCGTGTCAGCGCCATCGCCATCGCCGGACGGAACGTCTATGTCGGGGGCAATTTCACCGACGCCGGAGGGGACTCCGGTGCGGACTACATCGCCCGCTGGGACGGTTCCAACTGGCACCCCCTCGGGTCCGGGGTAAGCTCCTCAGTCTACGCCGTCGCCGTGGCGGGGTCAGATGTCTACGTGGGGGGAAGTTTTTCCAGTGCGGGGGGCAACGCCGACGCGGAATCCATCGCTCGCTGGGACGGGACCAGCTGGCACGCGCTCGATTCCGGTCTGAACGACACGGTCTGGAGCATCGCGGTGACCGGGCCGGACGTCTACGTGGGGGGCTATTTCACCGACGCCGGGGGGATCGCGGCCGCGGACTACATCGCCCGCTGGGATGGCGCCTTCTGGGGCGCCCTGGGCCCCGGGCTCAACAGCGCCGTCAGGGACGTCGTGGTGGTCGGACCACACGTGTACGCCGGTGGGTTTTTCACCGACGCCGGGGGGATCGCGACCGCCGACCACATCGCCCGTTGGGACGGCACTAATTGGCAAGCTGTGGGCAACGGACTGGACGGCATGGTCGAGACGATCACGGTGGCCGGGCCGGACGTGTACGTCGGCGGCCATTTTGCCGATGCGGGGGGGAACCCTGATGCGGACCACATCGCCTCCTGGGATGGGTCTGAATGGCATGCTCTCGGGGCTCCATTGGATGCTGCGGCCCTGGCCATTGCTGTGGTGGGACCAGATGTCTACGCGGGCGGCTGGTTCACCGACGCCGGGGGACTTGGCAACGCGGATAACATCGCCCGCTGGGGCGGCTGTCAGCGGGTCTACCTGCCGCTTACGGTGCGCGGCTATTGATGGATAAAGGCCCAAAGAACAAAGCCCAAAGCCAAAAGCC
>CAYMHT010000228.1:0-2697 GCA_964390305.1 uncultured Anaerolineales bacterium | reverse complement strand
GGCGTCGCCCTGGCCTGGTCGAACATGAGCGAGGTGTGCATCGAGCGTCAACAGTGGGAGGACGCTCTGGACTACCTGCGACGGAGCGAGGAGAAACTGCGCGAGATCCAGTCGGACCTGTTCCTGCCCGAGGTCTACCGTCGCCAGGCGCTGGTCCACCTGAACACGGGCCAGCTGGGGGTGGCGCGGGGGCTCGTGGACCGCTCCCTGGCGCTGGCAAGCGAGCTGGACATGACGCTGGAGAGGGGCATCAGCCTGCGCGTGAGCGGCCAGATCAGCCTGGCGCGTGGGGCGTGGGGGGAAGCGGAGGCCGCGCTGAGGGAGAGCCTGGAGATCATGCAGGAGCAGACGAACCAGTACCAGATGGCTGAGACGCTGTATCAATTGGGCCGGCTGCACCAAGCGCGAGCGGAGGGAGGGGATCGGGCCGGGGCAGCCAAGGCCGAGCTTGTCCTGGGAAAGGCGAGGGAGGTATTCGAAGGCCTCGGTGCCGAGCGCGCCCTAGCCAGAGTGGAGGAGATGATCAGATGAAGACGGATGAGCACCACGCACGGCGGTATCTGTTCGCTACACTGATCTCTGCTGCAGGATTGATCCTGGCCTTGCTATGGATTGCGGGAAGCTGGGGCGGGCTGGCTGTAGCTGCACCTATCCCCAATTCGGGCAAGGAGGTAAGTGGCAAGGAGGCCTCGGTGGCAGCCCAGGCCCTCGCTGCCCCCGCCTGGGAGCTCCACGTCTGCCCAGCCGGCCCACCGACCTGCGACTATGCGTCCGTGCAGGAGGCGGTGGACGCGGCGAGTGAGGGCGACGTGATCAAGGTGGCGGCAGGGACCTACACTGGCGTCAGCAGCCGCCCTATACCCCCGGGGTACGATGTCGCTGTGAGTGGGTCGTCGGCGGTCGACCAGGTGGTGTATATCAGCAAGACCGTGACTATCGAGGGGGGCTACACGACCGCCAACTGGGCCACACCCGACCCGGTGGCGAATCCCACGACGCTGGACGCGGAAGGGCAGGGGCGCGTCCTTCTGATCGCCGGCGATATCGATGTGACTATCGAGGGCCTCCGTCTGACGGGCGGGGATGCCACCGATCAAGGAGGCTATAAATGCGCGTGGGCATCCGATGCCGGCGGCGGGGTGTATAGCCTGGATGCCACGACCACGATCAGCCAATGCTGGATCGTCGGTAATACAGGCGCGGCCGGCGCTGGTGTGTTTGTATGGTACGGCCCCCTCCTGAAGCTCGCCAACAGCGAAATCACGGACAACACTGGTAATTGGGGCGGAGGCGTGTATCTGAGCGACAATTCCGCCACTATCGTCGGAAACCGCTTACTGAGCAACACCGCTAACCAGGTTGGCGGTCCCGTCGGCGAAGGGGGTGGGGCAGCGATACTCACGAATGGTAGCACCGCCATCGTCAGGGGCAACGTGATATCGGGGAACGAAACCAAAGGTAGCGGTGGCGGGATATCCTTGGGAGCCTACCGTGGTTCTGCCAATACTGTGATCAGCGACAATACCATCTCGCTAAACTCTGCCGAGGTTGAGGGCGCAGGTCTGTATGTGAGCAACCATCCTGCCACGATTGTGAGCAACACTATCTCGGGTAACACCTCCGGAGGGGGAGGGGGCGGTCTATACGTGTATCGCGATTTTGGAGAAGAGAGCGGCTTCGTAGTCGAGGGGAATCTGATCGTATCCAACACCGCCTTGTATGGCGGTGGACTAGGCGGTGGTTTTGGAGGCGAGGGGGCTGCAGCGTCTGCAATCGATGGCAACACGTTTAAGGGCAACACGGCCCACGATTCGGGCGGCGGCCTGGCTTTAGAATTCAGCAACGCCACCCTTGACGGGAACATGATTGTGTCCAACACGGCGGCTCGCGGCGGCGGTTTGACCGCGTTCGCCAGCACGTCCCGGCTGAACAACAACGTCATCGCCGATAACCATGCTGATGACATTGGAAGCGGCATGTACGTGGAGGGAGCGTCTCCAACGTTGGCACACACAACGATCGCTGGCAACAGCGGCAGCAGTGCGATCCACGTCGGTAGGCACCCGCATCTAGGGACCAGCAACCCGTTCTTGATCAACACCATCTTGGCGAGCCACGACGTCGGGATCAGCGTTGCCGACGGTAGCACGGCCACGATCGGCGGCATCCTGTGGTACAATACTCCGCTGACTGTGTCCCACGACGTATCCTCGACCGTATCCGTGATGAATCAGCTGACGGGCGACCCGACTTTTGTGGATCCTGATGCCGAAGACTACCACATCGGGCCTTCCTCGGCCGCTCGCGACGCCGCGGAGACGGTCAACGCGGATAGAGATATGGACGGCCAGGTGCGCCCCATGGGCTGGGCTGCTGACCTGGGCGCCGACGAATATCCCGATGCGCACCTGGAGGTGGGGGCGCAACCGTCAGCCAACCTCGTGGACGCCGGGCAGGCGCTCGTCTACACGCTCTCCGTCGCCAGCGACGGGGAGGAGGATGCCACCGGCGTCGTCCTGACCGATAAGCTGGATGCCTGGCAGCGGGCCACCGACGTCTCACCGGGGGGCGCTTGCACCATCGCCGACGGTGGATGGGGCGGCAGCGTCGTCTGCAGCCCGGGCACGCTGGCCCCTGGCACGGGCTTCACGGCCACGCTCACCGCTCAGGTCTCATCCGCTGTCCCAGCGGCAGAGA
>CAYMHT010000227.1:0-2698 GCA_964390305.1 uncultured Anaerolineales bacterium | reverse complement strand
CAGCCGCCCCTTCGGCAACTGGCGGGGCGCGGAGAAACGAACCCGGAAGATCGTGGGGGCTCTCGAGGCATACGGGATGGAGCCGGCCTTCTACGCCGTGCCTATCGGGCGCCAGCAGCGGGAGATCACCGTCAATGGGCCGGCGGCCTTCCGGGTGCTCCTGTACCGGCGGCTGATGGTCCGTGCGGCCGAGGTCATCACCCGCCGCGAGGATGCCAAGGCACTGATAACCGGCGAGTCGCTGGGGCAGGTCGCCTCCCAGACCCTGGAGGGACTGGCGGCGACGAACGACGCCGCCACGATGCCAATCCTGAGGCCCCTCATCGGCATGGACAAGCAGGAGATTGTGGATCAGGCCCACGCGATCGGGACGTTCGAGCTTTCTCAGATCCCGGCGGACGACTGCTGCCGCTTCTTGATGCCCCAGATGGTGGTCACCCGACCCCGCCTGGAGGATGTGCGAGAGGCGGAAGCGTCCGTGGATATGGACCGCCTGGTCGGAGAGGCGCTCGAACAGGCCACGCGGATCGAGGTGCCGTCCGCCATAGCCGAGGCTGGCGCATAGGGACGGAGGAGGACGAACGAAACCCATGTTGTTCGGTAACGTATCCCTGGTACTGGCTTTCGCCGCGGGAACCCTGTCCTTCGCCGCGCCCTGCGTGCTCCCCCTGGTGCCGGCCTACCTCGGTTATCTGAGCGGGCGTGTCGTCCGGGGCGAGGGCGAGACGGCTTCCCGTGGGAGGACCTTCCTGCACGGCGTCTTCTTCGTCCTCGGGTTCTCGGCCATATTCGTCGCCCTCGGCGCGGCCGCCAGCGGGATCGGAAGGCTGCTGTACGACCAGCGTCGCCTCCTGATGAAGGTAGGCGGCGCGGTGATCGTGGTGTTCGGGCTCCACACCCTGGGCATCCTCAAGATTCCCTGGCTCTACTATGACACACGACATCAGTATCGGCCCCGGCGGGAGCTAGGCTATTTCTCCTCGGTGCTGATGGGCATCTTCTTCGGGGCCGGGTGGTCCCCGTGCGTGGGGGTCACACTGGGCGCAATTCTCACCCTGGCCATGAACGAAGCGACGCTGCTTCGCGGCGCCCTGCTCCTCTTTGTCTACTCGATGGGGCTGGGCGTCCCGTTCCTGCTGATGGCCCTCGGCGTGGGCCAGGCCTCAGACCTCCTGCGCCACAGGAACGGCCTCACGCGGGTCGTCACGGTGGTCAGTGGTCTGTTCCTCATCACTCTGGGGGTCCTCGTCTTCACAAACAGCCTGCGGTGGCTCAGCCACTGGGGACCGCTGATCGAGCTAGGAGGCCCATGAGACTGCTGCGGCACCTGATCCACCCTCAGCGCGCCACGTTCCACCCGATAGATCGACGGTGGCAGGCGGTGCCGGCCAAGAAGACGAGGGGGTCGAGACCCTGAGCCTTCCACGGAACGAGGGGGCCAATCCGAGCCCGTCTGGGCTGGCTTTAGGGAGACTGAGCACGGACGGTAGCTGCTGTCGAAGACCCAAGAGGCCTGCTGGAGAGCTTCGTCCTACGGCGGCCTCGGATTTCTTAATGGAAATAAAGGAAAGTGAGCTATGATGTTTGGAAGAAAGAGACACGTGATCTGGATCTTCGGACTGCTGCTCCTGGCGGTCGCGCTGGCCGGATGCCAGCAGCAGGCCGCTGATCAGCCCTTGCCGGCGGCGGACGTGGAGGAGGCGTCTCCGACGCACTCCCCCACCGCAGGGAGGAGCTCGTCCAAGCCCACCGAACCCGCTCCCGGTCCCACGCCGGCGTCGATCGCTCCGGCGGATGATGCCATGGTGCTCGGCGATCCAGACGCTCCGGTGACGATCGTGGAGTTCAGTGACTACCAGTGCCCGTACTGCGCGACCTACTCCGAAGAGAACTGGCCGAAAATCCAGTCCGAGCTGATCGATACGGGCCGCGTGCGGTACGTCTTCAAGGACTACCCGCTGACCGGGCTCCATCCGAGGGCGCCGCAGGCCCACGTAGCGGCCCGCTGTGCCGGCGAGCAGGGTGCCTACTGGGCTATGCACGACCGGCTGTTTGAGGGCCAATCCGAATGGGGCAGCAGGTCCGATCCGGGAGGGACCTTCGAGGCCTTCGCCGCCGACATCGGTCTGGAGGCGAGCCGCTTCGAGACCTGCCTGGAGAGCGGTGAGTGGAACGACGCCGTGGACGGGGACGTCGCCGAAGGCGCGCGCCTCGGCGTACGGGGCACGCCGACTTTCTTCGTCAACGGCTATCCCCTGGTCGGCGCTCGACCGTTCGAGGTCTTCGAGCAAGTCGTCGAGCTAGCTGAGGCGGGAACGCTGGGCGAGGCCTACCAGCGCACGGAGTGAGGATCCCAGCTAAGCGAGCGTGAATAGAGACACGCAAGGGGCACAGGGCCTGGTTCGGCAGCCAGGACCCCACCCGCCACGTGCGCCGGGCAGGCGTCCTACCAGCGGGCGCCCCAGAGAGTCGGTCCCGCGCTCAGCGACATTGATGCCATCTATGAAGGAGCTCCCGAGGCCAGGGACTGAGCAAGACGAGCGGATGGATAGAAGAAAGGAGAGCACGATGGAAGCGATGAGAGACCCGGTTTGCGGGAGATTGGTCACGGAGGAGACGGCGCAGGCCGCAGCCGAGTACGGGGGGAGGCGGTACCTGTTCTGCAGCCGCGGCTGCAAGACCGCCTTCCAGAGGGATC
>CAYMHT010000226.1:0-2703 GCA_964390305.1 uncultured Anaerolineales bacterium | reverse complement strand
ACCCACAACGATCGGTTTCGTAGACCGCTCCTCTATCCAGTTGAGGTACAGGCGCTTGCGGCGGTACGGCTTCTTGGCGCTGGCCTAGACCGAAAGCGTCGGGGCTGGCGAACCGAGCTCATGTGGCCGGGTAGCAAACCCGACCTACTTATGCCAGCATCTCCTGCGCCGGCCGGGTAGCAAGACCGGCGTGCGAGTCGGGTATGGAAAGCCGGCCTACACGTCGCGTATGGAAACGCGGCTTAGGCGAGCGGGGCGGCAAACCCGACTTACGCCAGTGGCAAAGCCGACCTACGCCAACATCTCCTCCGCCAGGATACGGCTCATCTTCTCCGAGACGAGGGCCATCTGCTCGGCCGTCTCCAGATCGCCCTCCTCGCGCGCATCTGCCTCGGTCTCCTCGACGAACTGAACCATGCGCTCTGAAACCAGGTTCTTACTCTGTTCGAGGAGCCGCTCGATCTCCTCCTCGTCCTGGGCCGCCATCAGGCGGTTGATGAGTCGCAGCTCCGGCGGCAGAGCCTCCTCCATGAGTCCCATCACGATGCTCCAGATCTCGCGGAGTGCCCCGAGGGCCTCTTCGTCCTGTCTCTCGTGGGCCTGCTGGAGGTTGGCCCCGAGCACGTTGAGGAAGGCCTCGTCGATCTCGTCGATGCGCCTGCGAGCCAACTCCTTGGGGTTCTCGCTGGTCACCAGGTCGCGGAGCAGGGCGGAGCGGGCTTCGTATAGGGCTTTAGCCTCCTCGTCGAGACGGTCGCGGATGTCGAGGATCTCGCGACGCAGCTCGGTCAGCCGCTCCCTCTCCTCTTCGTCCGAGGTGGCCTCGATCTTGGAGGTCAGGTTCTGGAAGAAGAGGTAGTCCATCATCGGGCGCCCAAACGAGACGAGCATCTCGCGGGTGGCCTTGTCCCCGGCCTCGATGAGCAGCTCCAGGAGCTTGTCGCGGTTCGGCTCATCGCGCAGGGCCTCGAGCGTCTCGTTGCGGGCCTGGATGGCCTGGCCTTCGGTGCTCAGCTCCAGGAGCTTGTCGCGCAGGTGGCGGAGCTCCTGGGCCGCGTCCTCCTGACCAGCGGCCTGGGCCAGCTCCAGGTTCCGGGTTAGCATGTAGAAGAAGATCTCGTCAATCTCGTCGTCGTGGGCCTCGATCATCGCCTCCAGGGTTTCGTCGGAGGCTGCCTCCGCCATGCGCTGGAGCAACTGCGCCTTCTGTCTCTGCTCCTCCAGCATCTCCTCGGTGACGCCTTCCTCTTTCAGGATTCTCTTGGTCAGGTTGTCCATGGTGAGGAAGACCTCGGGCTGGAGCAGGTAGGCCTTGCGCTCCTCCGCGGGGAGTTGATCCACGACCCGCCGGGTGAGGCGGCCGATCACCTGCTCGCGCTGCTCGCGGTCGCCGCCGGCCTCCATGGGCATGTAGACGAGGGCGAGCTCGTTCTCGGGGTCGTGATAGAGGAAGGGGACGTTGAGGGTGCCCTGGGAACCGCAGTGCGGGCACCGGGCGACGTTGACGACGCCGTTGAGGACCCGGGTCTTTGCAGTGGGGTCCTCTCCCACGTCCAGGATTTGCTGCACCCGTGCCTGGAATGGCTGGTTGCAAGAAGGGCAGGTCACTCTAGCGACTGTCTCTTGAGGCATAAAACGGTCCTTTCTTCAGATATGTGGCGGTAGTCTCAGTAGATCCAAAATCGCTCCCGCAGGTCATATGGCCCGATTGCCGAATCCCTGCTCTCAGCCTGATTCTGGCGATGGAGGCACGTCTGCCCTATGCCGAGCAAGAGTGGATCTGCTGAGTCTCCTACCGTGGAATAGCAAACGAAAACGCAGCGCCCTCGCCGGGGTTGCTCTCGACCCAAATGCGTCCATCGTGAGCCTCGACGATGGCCTGGGCCAGATAGAGGCCGAGGCCTGCCCCCGACGTCTGCTGCTGATACTCGCGGGAGCCGCGAAAGAAACTTTCGAAGATATGCGGTTGCTCCTCAAAAGGAATGCCGACCCCCTGGTCGGTGACTGTGACGGTCACCTCGTCCGGGTTGTAGCGGCCCGTGACCTCGATACGGCCGCCTTGAGGGGAGTACTTGATGGCGTTGGAGAGGAGGTTGTTGAGCACCTGCTCCAGCCGCGACGGATCCCCCTGGACAGGGGGAAAGTCGGATGGGAAGTCGACCTCGATGTCGTGCACGTCCGTCTGGGTGCGGAATCGCTCCGCCATGCGCCTGGCCAAGGCATCGAGCCCGATCTGCTCTTTGTCCAGTGGCAGCTTGCCCGCTTCGAGGCGGGAGGCGTCGAGGAGGTTGTCGATGAGGTGGTTGAGGCGGTCGGCCTCCTCCAGGATGACCTCGAGGCTCTCCTGACGCGTCCGGGCATCCCAGTGGGCGTCCCTGCGCAGGAGGGTCTCGGCGTACCCCTGGATCAGCGAGACGGGGGTCTTGAGCTCATGGGAGATGACAGAGACGAAGGTGGACTTAATCTCGTCGGCCTCCCGGAAGCGGGTGATGTCGCGGACGTTGGCGATGATGTTGACCAGGCGCCCGCCCTGTCCGAAGAGCGGGGCGTAGATGATGCCCACGCTGACCGTGCCGCCATTCTTGCGGCGGAGGTCCCCTTCCACGTAGAGGGGGCGGGCGGAGGGTAGAGGCCACCCGCCGGCCACTGCGTCGGATAGATCCCGATTGGTCTCCAGGCGGGCCCAGCGAATGACTTCGTCGT
>CAYMHT010000225.1:0-2712 GCA_964390305.1 uncultured Anaerolineales bacterium | reverse complement strand
TTCCGACCTTATTGATACGAAAGCAAGCTCCTTAATCCGCTACCTGGCCGTCCTGACGGAGTCGGGAGTCATCCTACCAGCGACGAACCGCCCCAACCACTGCTGGCTGGAGCGGCGGGGTCAGCCAGTCCATTCCCAGGCCGAACGGTTGTAGACCTCTCGGAAACCCAGCGATCGGTAAAATGGCATACCACTCCCCACACAGGCCACTCGGGCGCCCAGGGCGCCGGCGCGCCGTACGCCTTCCAGCACAGCCGCCCGGCCCAATCCCATACGACGGTAGTCCGGGTCGGTGGCCACCGGCTCGACGTATGCGATGGCGTGCACAGGCTCCAGCCACATCCCGCAGTACGACACGAAGGTGCCATCGGGCGCTTCGACCACGATGTTCAGATCCTTCCGGAAGTTGGGGGCCGACTGCATGAACTCCCGATCGGCGATCCCGTTCTCTGGCGGTTCGTCGCCATGACCGAATCCCCGCCAGAGCACCCGATCCACCTTGCGCAGGTCATTGTCCTCGGCCAGGCTCTTCAGCCGGAAGCCAGCTGGCAGTGGGATCGGCGGGAATGGCTCCCGGATGGGGAGGTGCGACATCGGCTCGGACCCACCGCCCTTCGTGTAACCCCTCTCCGCTGCGAGCCTCTGGAACGCATCGTCCCGATCGTTGATGGTGACGCGCAGCCGCCTCCCGCCGCCGCTGACCACGCTCAGATGCTCCTCCGCGTACCTCAGCAGCTCCGCTTTGAGTCCGGCGTAGTCAGGATCGATCTCGAAGTAGGCCACCCCCATGGCGTGCTCGGGATGGGCGACGGCGACGATCCGTCCGCCCGCCTCCCAGACGCCGATCGCCTCCCGGTCGACGTGTCGAATCAGGGGATGATAGTGCATATACTCCCAGCGCGGCTGCACCCAATTGACGTGCACGGCCGAGACGTCGTACGTTCTCACCAGGAACCGACCCACCTCGCCGTAGTCGGCGGCGTGGTCGTAGCGTCTGACTGTGATTCCCACGGTCCTTCCCCTATCGCCCGGTGAGCGTCCCCTCTGTAGCTTGCCGGCCGGTGGAGAGGCCACTTCCTGCTCCTGGTCAGGGCTCAGCTTGTCCGCAGATAGGTGGTCTACGATCGAACCAGGGGGCTGCCTCCTCAAGCTGACCGGCCAGCCGGAACAGCGTGCCCTCGTCGGCGTAACGGCCGACGAAATGCATCCCAATCGGGAGCCCGTCGTCGTTCCAGTACAGCGGGACCGACATAGCTGGCTGCCCCGTCGCGTTGAACACCGGTGTGTAAGGCATGAATCGAAACACGTCGTCAGCGAGAGCGTCTATCCCGGAGAACGTATTGATCAGCCCCCCGGCGTTGAGGCTGCCCAGCAGCTTCATGGCAATGGCTTCGGCGCCCTTCGGCTGCAGCGCGCCCGTCAGCACGGGTGGCTCGGCGACCGTTGGCGTCAACAGCACGTCGTACTCCTGGAAGAAAGGGCCAATCCCCCGGCCGGTGCGCTTCAGTATATGGGTGGCCTTGGAGAACTCCGCAGCCGTGACCTGGGTGCCCAGCAGGCCGACTGCCCAGGTGGCTGGTTCGAAGTCCCTGGAAGTGGCTTTCCGGCCGAGCAGTTCCTCTGCCTCCTCGATCTCAGCCCGGGTCTCGCCGCACACCATGGTGAAGAAGGCCCTGGCAAAGGCCTCGCCATCGATCTGCGGTGCCGCTTCCACGACCTCGTGCCCAAGGTCCCGACACAACTCGACCGTCTTCTCCAACCCCGTCACGCAGTCCTCATGCACGACGCCGGGGAGGAATGGCTCCGCGGTGAACGCGATGCGCAGTTTCCCCGGATCCCGACCCACCTCGTCAAGGAAGGGACGCGGGGGCGGCGGCACGTAGTAGGGAGCGCCTACGTCCGGGCCGGCGGTGGCATCGAGCATGGCCGCGCTGTCGCGCACCGAGCGGCTCAGGACGTGGTCGCATACGCACCCCTGCCACGCTTCGCCAACGTCGGGACCCAGGGGGTTCCGGCCCCGCGTCGGCTTCAGGCCGAACAGACCGCAGCAGGAGGACGGAATGCGGATTGACCCACCCCCATCGCTGCCGTGCGCCAGGGGTACCATCCGAGCGGCCACAGCGGCGGCAGAACCACCACTCGAGCCCCCCGGGCTTCGTTTCAGGTCCCACGGGTTGTTGGTCGGACCAAAGAGCTCTGGCTCGGTCACCGGCACCATCCCGTACTCTGGCGTGTTCGTCTTGCCGAGGATGATGACGCCAGCCGCCTTGAACCGCTTGACCATCTCGCAGTCGTAGTCGGGGACGAATCCTTCATGGAACCGACTGCCGCCGCACATAGGCGCGTCAGCGCAAGCTGCCATCAGATCCTTCAGCAGAAACGGAACGCCTTTGAAGGGCCCGTCAGGGAGGTCTTCCCGACCCGTTTCGCGGGCCACATCGTACATCTTGTGGATCACCGCGTTGAGCCGGGGATTGAGCGTCTCAATGCGGTCGATTGCCTCCTCGACCAGCTCGCTTGGCTTGATCTCCTTCTGTCGCACGAGCGCGGCCAGACCGAGCCCGTCATACTTGTCATACTCGCTGAAAGCCGTCATGACTGCCTCCTCTCTCCCGGTTGAATCGCCCGTCGCTGCGTGACGGGCCGCCTGCCATCAGACGACATAAACGAGGGTGAGGTGCGCCGGGAAGGACTGGCTTGATCCCGGCTCGA
>CAYMHT010000224.1:0-2761 GCA_964390305.1 uncultured Anaerolineales bacterium | reverse complement strand
AGTCGGCGTACGCACCCTGCCGCTCAGCCCGCCTCCGGGCCTCCGCCTCCGTGCGGCCCTGCTCCTCCATCTGCTCCTGCAAGATTTCCTCGTAGCGGGCCTGGAAAACGTCGGAGGCGCGCTTCAGGAACAGCATGCCGAAGATGTACTGCTGGTACTCGGCGGCGTCCATCTTGCCGCGCAGGATGTCGGCTGCTTCAAAGAGATGGCGTTCGAGTTGGGCTAGGGTGAGTCTGGGCATGTACCTCCCCAGTATGAACCGCTAATCAAACGTGCTTCGCGAAGGCAGGAGACGTGCCACCCCAAATGCGACACCACGAAGAGCTCTATGCAGCGACGGCCCACTGGGGCGATGCAGGCACCCCTGTTCCACCTCGGCGCATCTGCCGAGGATCCTTTCTCTTCTCTAGTATAAGTTGGCGCCATCGGGAAGTCAAAGCCACGCGGCGGCTGGAGATGGGTGGGACCCCGGCGATCCGGTAGAATTGTCTTGACCGTGGCTTCGAGGGCATTCTCTGATGCCGGACGGCTCCGTACTAGGTGCCTTTCGTACTCTGTTATTGCACCGAGATCATCAATTGGGCAAGAACCTATCATTTGACATGTCATACCATCGTCAGCATGTGCTCTTTCAGAGTCTTCTCCCTCTCAGCGATGAAGCCGTCGAAGTCGTCGCGGAACAGGCAGTCGAGGCCCGCCCTGGAGATGAAGTGCGCCCTCATGAGCTCCTCCATTTCCTCCCGGCTGTCCACCGCACCACTCTCCACCATTTGCCTCAGATAGACAGACGGTCTCTTATTGCCAATCTTGTTCTTGTTGGTCTCGTCGAGGAGCAGCGTTCGATTGAGGATGCAGTCTCTCCGTTCTGCGAACTCCCTACTCGTGGCAGGGTTCAAGCCCTTCACCCTGCTGGGAAAGATGTGATGGTCGTTGATCCTTTCCGCCATGTAATCTCCCATTGCTAACGGAATCCCCGTGAAGAAATCCTTGGCCCCGTTAAGGGCCAGCATGGACAGCACAGCATTATACTGCGCTCCTCGCGTGGCTCCCCGCAGATCCAACTCGTTCCTGATGAACTCCGCGTCTACGCGCATCGTCCTACGCAGCTCAGAGCCGTCATCGAACCATCTTTGCCAGTCCCTGAAGTCCTCGGCCATCACCGTATCGGATGAGCCGCTGTAGTCGCCGGAGAGCGTTGCAGACCAATACCATTTGTCCAGTGCTTCACCGAAACCATCGTACCCCTCCTGCTTCTCGCGTTCCCACAACACAGCTGCTAGAACCGGAACAACCGTCGTATTCGGGATGAACTTGCTCTTAACAGCTCCGAAATTGTGTTTACCGACGTTCATGATCATGTGCCTGGCCTTCTCACCATAGTGGCAGGCCTTCTTCCACAACGCCAGGAACTCATCTCTGCTCTCGACCAGGACTACCTCCTCCATGCTGCCCGATTCGGTTCTCTTCTTCGTCCTCTCCTCAGGTATCAGATTGTAGATATACTTCGAAGAGCAGTACCCTTGCTTATGAAGCGAGATCACCTTGAGCAAGTACTCGTGCACGCTCCTGTCCACGTCTTTCAGCTGGTTATTATCCAGCCTCTCCCATCGCTTGCGTAGCTTGATACCATGGGGATACAGGAAGGCATTCATCAGATCGAAGGTGGACAGGCGCATCCCCTTCTGATTGATTCGGGCGAAGATATTGCATATGTCGTGAATGTCTCGATCTTCATTCAGAGTGGTGGTGATGAACTCGTAATTCATCACTCTGAGGACGAGGCTGAACAACTGCATGAAGGTCTTCCCTGAATCAGCTTCGAGGCCTTGATTCTTCCTCGCCTCCACAAACACGTTTATGAAGTTCCCCAGATCTGCACCCATAAAGCTGGAATCCGACAGAAAAGCCAGGGGCAAAACCCCGTCTGTCGCCCATTCGTCACTCTCCTCCCTCAATCTGGCCGTGGGACGGTAGTTGAACGAGTACTTGTAGTCAACCGCCTCCTCATACCGCTCATTCAGACACTTCCCGAGGTCGAGGTACCACGTGTAGTAGGTCTTGCGGTTGGGGAATCTCTTCCGCGGGTTCTGGATCGCGTAGTAGAGGGAGGCCAATCGCTGCTGCCCGTCAAGAATCGCACATGATGGGGAGCTGGTTGGAGGAGCGCCCCAGACAGAATCCCAGACCTCAGTGTCGATCCTGTCGTCGCTGAGCGCCCAGAACAGGAGCAGCCCGGCGAAGTAGTCCTGGATAATCGACACAAAGAGATCGGACACCATGCTGGGCTGCCACTCATAGCCTCTTTGGAAATGGGGTATGACGTACTCGCCTTTGTGGATAGCCTTCACCAGGTCACCCACTGACGCCTTGCCCGGATTCTCTGCCATTGTTCGCTCTCCTAACTGCCGCCCCGCGCAAGGGGCGTCTTCTGAGGCCTCGGTGTCGCCGCACCTGTCCTGCGGATTGCCCCAACTATGGGATCTGCCGCCTCAATTCGCTTCCCTTGGAATCGTCACCTGAAACGGATATCCTCTTCTCCCCGCCCCCTCTATCCGGGCGACGATGCCCATGGCCTTCAATGCCATGTAAAGGAACGTGCAGTTGCAGGAGTGGCCACTCTGCTTGGAATCGAAGACGCCGGGGTTGAACTCCCTCAGCGTGGTAGAGTCTACCCGCCCGCCCCGAAAGGCGTCATAGGCATCGTAGAGGTCCCTGAAGGCCACGCGAATCGTCGACCTGCCTCTCCGATAGGCGACGTTCC
>CAYMHT010000223.1:1704-2773 GCA_964390305.1 uncultured Anaerolineales bacterium | reverse complement strand
CATTGGGCACGAGATCTATCTGCCCCTGGTCCTTCGGAACGACTGATTCTGGCGCGCTCCCCATCTCCACGTCGGGGGTGGGGAGCGCTGCCCTGACGTTCCAACGCTTACCCCGAGTTTATCCCGAGTGCAGCCGAGGGACCTTGTCGAGGGGTTCTCACGTTCAGACGTTCCAACGCAAGACTCCCCAATTCTCAGGAAGTTCTAAGATCCTTCTCACCTCGCTCATACTTTCGCGTAGTATAGTAAGCCTGAAGGCATTTAGACAGGGCTGTTGCACTATACACGGTCCGGCCGGAAGCGAAGAGACCCAGTTCGCTCACAGTCGACCTTCTTGTCGTGGGGGGCGTGCGTCGCCTGAAAAGGACTGATGCACGCCCCCCTTGTTGCTACTGTGGAAAGGAGGTGAGACGGCAGAGCGAGAGGCCCGACTGTCGCGCTCACCTCTCCGGCTACGTCCCCATCACCTCCCGCATCAACGTGGATTCCCCCCGGTGATACGCGCTGTGGTTGGCCGCCGTCAGGATCTCCGGCACCACCGTGTAGTCCGGCGCGTGGGGCAGTGGGTGCCGTCAGATCCGTCTGCGGGTCCTCCGCCGGCGCGATCAGCGCCGCTTGTTCCGACCGGTACCGGCGCACCGTCTCAGTTCACGTCGCCGTCGTCCCTCGCTGCCCCTCCGCCGGCCAGTACCCCTCCGGCCAGTCCGGCTACACGTGGTCGGGATCCTCCGCGAAGGCGAGGATGTGCCACTGGGCGATGCGCTAGGCGATGCCCCCGTGCTCCAGCAGCTCCCAGGGTGTGTACGGCGCCTTCGGCGCCGGCGGCTTTGGCGCTGGCACGTTGGGCGCCGTGTCGTTCTTCGCCTCCGGAGGGAACTCGGCCACCAGCTCGTCGAAGTCCGTGTGGGCGTGGCCGCCCCGCAGGAGGCCCATCAACTCGTCTCGGACCACCTCATCGTTCGTGATAAGCTCCTCCACCCGCGGGAAAAGGGGCGGCGGGGGGGCACCCCAGCGGGGTCCCCCCCCCCCAGAGAAAACCCCCACCAATGGAGAGGGGGGGCACGGGCCC
>CAYMHT010000223.1:0-1694 GCA_964390305.1 uncultured Anaerolineales bacterium | reverse complement strand
CGCCCCACCACCGCGCCGCGCCCCCCCACAGGGTTCTTGATACGCCCCCCCCCCCGGGGCACCGGGGGCGGGGGGGCCCAGCCGATGCGGCCCCCCGCCGCCAGTTCGATCGACCCTCTATTGCCTGCGGCGTATCCGGTCGCACGCCCGTCGCGGGGGAGGCACGTCGACCTACTCGGGGATCTGCCCGACTACGAGCCAGTCAAACGAGAACAGCGCCTCGTCCGTCATCGTCTCCCCCTCGGCCACGCGAACCTTGCCGTAGTGGTCGCGGACCAGGCCGGTGAAGGGGTGCAGCTCGCCGCTGAGCATCTTCTCCTTGGCGGCATCCATCTCGTCCTGTACCTCCTGGGGCACCATGTCGCCGAAGGGCGCCAGCTCCACGATCCCGTCCGCCACGTGCCCCCGGTACGCGTGCGTCTCCCACTCGTCGTTGCGCGCCTTCTCCACCGTGTCCTTGTAGTAGACGGCCCAATCCCAGATCCGCGCGGTCAGCACCGCATCCGGCGCACCTCCCGCGAGCTGGCGTTGCAGTCTATCGCGTAGATGCCGTTCTGGTGGGCCAGCGCCGTCCCACCGCCTCCGTGTTCCTCCATCAAGCGATCGTATCCAGCGTCTCCAGGCCCTGGTAGTCGGGATCGACCACCGTGGTCAGGCCTCGCCCGTAGGCGCCCAGCATCTCGCCGACCGCGCTGTAGAAGGCCGGGAAGGCGTACATCATGCTGCGGAGTTTCGACAGCGGCACGCGGGCGTGCACGGCGAGGGTGAGCGCTCCGCGCACGTCACCGCGGGTTGGCCCGACCACCGTCGCCCCCAGCAGGACACCGGTCTGGCGGTCCGCGACCGCCTTGATGATCCCCCGCTGCAGGCCGTCAATGACACCCCGGAACACTGCGGGCAGCTACTTGACCACGGCGACCACGTCGCGTCGGTCGGCCAGCGTGTCTGCCTCTGTGATGCCGACGCCACCGACCTCGGGGTCGGTGAACGTCACCCGGGGCACAGCTCCATACCTCGCTGGGGATGGTCCCGGCCCAGGATCTCGGCAGCGACGATGGCCGACTGGTAGGCAGCGACAGTAGTGAGCAGCCCCTTGCCGGTGACGTCGCCCATCGCCCAGATCCCGTCGGTGGCGCGCATCCGCTCGTCGACCTCGATGAACGGACCGCTGGCATCGATGCCGGCTGACTCGAGTCCCAGGTCGCTCAGATCGGCGGCGTGGCCGGTAGCCACCAGCAACCGTTCCCCAGTCACTTCTGCTCCCCCGGTCAGCGTGACCACGATCGACCCGTCACGCGACTCGACGCGTTCGGCCCGTGCGCCGGTGCGCACCTCGATGCCCGCGGCGGCAACGTTTACTTCCTCCAGATGCTCTGCGCCTTCGGTCAGGACCTCGACGTCACGGCAGACAGCAATCACTTCGCGCGGAAGATCGATCAGACCCTCGTTCAACTCCAGGAGCGCACGGCCACCCTCGCCATCGAGGAGCTGACCGTGGGCGACCTCAGCTTCGACGTCACCGTCGAGAATCAGGCGGGGCACAAGTTCCCCTCCGGGTACCCATCCCGGCGCGCGTGGCTCCACGTCACCGTCGCGGAAGACGAGGGGACTGTGGTCTTCGAGTCCGGCGCCGTCAACCCCGACGGCTCCATCGCGGGCAACGACAACGACGCCGACGCTGCCGCCCACGAGCC
>CAYMHT010000222.1:0-2900 GCA_964390305.1 uncultured Anaerolineales bacterium | reverse complement strand
CTAGGGCCGCGACGATCTGACGGAAGGTTGCCGGCACTAGTGGCTCGTCTGCAGGGGCAGGATCGTCGACTCGCTGCTCTCGACCACCTCCGCGGCCACGCGTCCGCGCGAGAGTTCCTGTAGGCCATTCTGGAACTCGGCGAGGCAATCCTGTGGCAGGCGAACGGTGAGCGTGACCTCACCAGCAAATGCTTCATCGAGCATCTCTCCTCCAGTTGCCTTCACCAGGCGGCGGATCGGCTCGAAGAGGCTGTAGGGTGCGTGGATGAGGATGGTGTGAGTGGGGACCTTCACGCCACGCGGGAGCACGGACAGAACCTCCCGCACGGCGTCGCCGTATGCGCGCACCAGGCCCCCCGTTCCAAGCTTGGTGCCCCCGAAGTACCGGGTCACCACCACAGCCACATCGCCCAGGCCGCTCCCTTGGAGCACGGCGAGAGCTGGGGGACCGGCGGTCCCTGACGGCTCCCCGGCGTCGCTACAGTGGGCGATCTTCGAGGCTCCGTGACCGATCACGTACGCCGGGACGTTGTGCGTCGCATCGTTGAACTCGCGTTTGATCCGCTCGATGAACTCCCGCGCCTCCTCGACGCTGAAGACTGGCGCGGCGGTGGCGATGAAACGTGAGTTAGTCACACGGAATTCCACACGCGCCTTCTCAGCGGGAATCAACCGTGCTTTCACGGTGCGGTCCTCATGCGTGTCCGGTTCGAGACACAGCGAGGCTGTTGCATACGTCTTCGAAGGGTTTCATCAACCCAAGTCGGCCGATCAGCCGGGTTCTGTCCCCTGCACCGTTTCCGCAGTGCAGGGTGGCGATCATCTATCTGGGATGATGGTTGCCCATCATCTCTAGCAGCCTACCCAGGGCTCGAGCGGAACGGGTCATCCCGCGCCCTCGATTCGATATCGAGGAGCTCGCCCCCATTGCTTGGCCTTGCTCCGGGTGGGGGTTACCTGGCCGCCCGTGTCACCACGGACGCCGGTGGTCTCTTACACCACCTTTTCACCATCACCGCGGCGTCTCCTTCCCAATTAACTCATCCGAAGGAGATCGCCGCGGCTGTCTGCTTTTCTGTGGCCCTTTTCCGTCAGGTCTCCCCGACCTGGGATTACCCAGCACCACACCCTATGGAGCCCGGACTTTCCTCGCCCCTTGTCTGGGGCGCGACCGCCCGGCCGACTTGGGCGACTCCAATGATCATAACACATTACGGATGGCTGTCAAGCAGATTCGGACCGACCGTTCGCGCACGGGGCCTTTGCCCTGCTGGGCCGATCAGGTTCCGCACGCAGCGCACTACCGGCGGAACAGCAGGATGCCCACCCCCATCTTTTCCAGAGCTTCCTCCGCGTAGTGGGTGACGACCGCGCTCGGATCATCAAGCGCTTTGCATAGGGCAGGGATCGCCTCCTCAGGTTGGATAGTCCTGAGAGCCCGGGCTGCTCCTGCCCGCGCAGCGGTGTCTCCCTGTTCGAGAGCCTCAACAAGCGCTGCTGCGGCCGGTTGGCCGAACTGGGATAGGGCGTCCGCGGCCAATCGACCGACGTACGCCGAGGGGTCGGAAAGGCGGGCGATGAGCGGATCGATTGCTTCCGGCGGCTTGAGGGTGGACAAGGCTACGACTGCGCAGGCTCGAACGTCGGGGTCGGGATCCTCTAGTGTAGCGATGATTAGTTCGACCGCCTCATCTGTGCCCACAGCGGCCAGAGCCCGGGGCCCCCACCACCGCCTATGGGGATCCGTGTCCGTCAGCATGCCGCGCAGCGCCGGCAGGGCCCGGTCGCCCACCGCCCTCAGAGCGCTGGCGGCTTCTTCTGTGCGCTCGTCTTCCCCGGCCTCCACGGCATCCACGAACACCTGGAGTGGATCAGCCATCTAGAACCTCCTCCGAAATGGGGATGCCGATCGAGCGGGCGAACTCTGGCCTGTCCGGCGGCTGGGGGAAGTGAATGAGATGGGTCTGACACGAGCAATCGGAGGCGCCGAAACGGGCGGCTGGCACGGAGGCCCCTGACAACTCCGAGAGCGCCTGCGCCCAACTGCACTCACGCCTCCTGCCTCCGACGGCGTACCAGACGGCGACGGGCCTGGCGTGAGCAAGAAGATAATCAACGTGCCAGTGCAGGGCCCTCGTGGATCCGACATGGCGTTGCACTCGCGCTGCAAGGCCTCCCGGCCCGCGGGCGCTTCCGGCGTAGGCATACCATCCTGCGGGGAGGTCGAAGGTGCCGAGCTGGCCCACGACGACAGCGATAGGCTGCATCAGCGCCATGAGCAACACATACGTCCCGGGCTGTCTAGGTGTCATACGTGCGCCGCTGCCAGGCCAGGCCGGCTGCCCACGCGACGGCGGAGCCGATCGCCAGTAGCGCCGCCCCCACGAGATCAAGCACGCGAATCGCATGCATCTCGTTGATGCGATAGATCTCCTGCCCTTCGTAGGCGTCCGGAAGGATCAGAGCAATCATCCCGGCGAGAAGCAGAAGCACTGCCAGCGTTGCCAGCAGGACTACGGATCGCTTGTGCATGCGACTACGTCGACGGTGGGGGAACGGGCAGATCCTCGATGTCGGTGTCCATCCACTTCTCGCCTTCCTCGATCAGCATCACGGGGATGTCGTCGCGGATGGGGTATTTCCGACCGCAGTCCGGCTCCTGGCACACCAGCCACGACTTGTGCACCAGCTCCAGCTGGCCGGGGTCCTCACCCGGCTTGCGGGTTTCGCCGCTGACGCAATACGGACAGCGCAAGATTTCCAACAGATCGTCGCTCACCATCGTGTCGATCTCCTTTGCTCGGTGCCGCCTCGTCGCATGACTATAGCATAACCGAACGGCCACGTCAATCGCGATCTGTGGGCGGCGTCGGCGCGGGAGGTCGCTTGGCCGAGAAGGG
>CAYMHT010000221.1:0-2919 GCA_964390305.1 uncultured Anaerolineales bacterium | reverse complement strand
ATGCCGAACAGGGCAGCGGCGAGCAGCACAGCGTGCCGGCGGATACCCGTCGTCTGGGGAGCGATGGGCTCGTCCAGGCGCTCCTCGAGCTGCGATGCATCGCCCTCGGCTAGGAAGAGCTGAATCGTCCTGCCGAGCTTCTCGATGTGCCTCTCCAGCGGAGGCGTGATGGCGTCGAGCCAATGCTCACTGGACAGGAAGTAGGCCATGGCGCCCGTGAGGTCGACGTTCTCGATCCGGAAAGGAATGACGATCACCTCGCTGGCCACGGCCCTCTCCACCTCGCGGATCACCTGCCGAGAGCGGTTGGAGCTCCCCGAGACGATGACGACCATGACCGCGCTCGATTCAATCGCTTCCAGGATCGCATCCCCCCACAGCGTGCCGGGTGTCACGTCGCGAGGCGCGATCCAGCAGCGGATGCGCTTCTGCTCGAGGCCGGCTACCACGGCATCGGCGACCGGTTTATCCTTTTCCGAATAGCTGATGAAGACGTCGTGCGCCATCGTGTTCACCCCGTTGGTTGCGAGAGCTGGGAAGGCGTCCGGCGGTGACCGGCTGGAGCGTGGCGAGTGTGAGGCTGCCGGTTTGGGTCGAGCCGAGAGGGAGGCCCTGCTGCGCCTGCACGCCGACGACCGGAGCTGGAAGTGGCGTGGCCATATGGAGAGGCGATGACAGCATGGGGTGGAGTCCCTCTACCCCGAAGATCTTCTGCCAGGTGCGAGCTACCGTTCAGTCTGAACATCGTGGTCCCATCGGTAACGGAGGAGGCGACCGGGAGCCGGTTCTAAGCATTGCGTTGACCTTGTTCGATGTTGAGGTGCAGTCGGTATCTGGGCGTCAGTATACCCCAGGCCGTTCTTGCCTGTCAAGGATGTGTCCCGTCGGGATTTCGAAGCAAAACCAATGCCGTTCAGAGGCCACCAGAGGCCGCCAGAGGCTCTCTGCGGCGTTGGGCTGGGTCATCAACCCTGGCTGCTTTCGCCCTTGCCGTCGCTAAGGCGATAGCCGGCATCCTTGGCGCTTTCTTCTCGCGATTTGCTTCGAACACCCCCGTCTCTCGTCTGCTTGCGCCTGACCGCAGAGCGATCGCACCGCCTGCGGCCGCCTATCCTCTCACTATACTGGGGACGTGAGGGCCTGTCCCCTGTCGTGGTTGTCCCTGACCAGACCCTGGTGGGTCTCCCGCGCGGTGGTCCGGTCGTAGCACAGACTGCCAGGAGGCGTGTCGAGCGAGACGGCGAACTGCGCCTCACAAATACGAGAAACCGCACGGCCTGCGGAGAAGCCGTGCGGTTCTGTTCTAGCCAGATAGGCTGGCCGTCAACTAAAGCAGACGGACCGGGCTATCCCTGCCGTCTTGCGTCGTGCTAGAGAGCCCTGACGTTGACGGCGCGGAGGCCCTTGGGGCCCTCCTCGACACCGAACTCGACCTTCTGGTTCTCCCTCAACGAGGCGAACCCACCGCCCTCGATGTCCGAGTGATGCACAAATACGTCCTCTCCAGCCTCACGCGAGATGAAGCCGTATCCCTTGCTGTCGTTGAACCACTTGACGGTTCCTGTCTGTCTTTCAGTCATTTTGCTAGCCTATACTCCTGTTGAGAATTCTTAATCTTGAGTGAAGCGGGGAGAGGCAAAACAGAGACTGCCCAGTCTCCGCAAGTCTGGGCAGTCTGTGTATTCTGGCCAGAACCTACTTCCTCTTACGTAACATAGATCATATCATCTTTCGCCGGGGTGTCAAGCGCCCGTATGCTTTCCCGCGCACAACCGGCGATTGACACGCGGACGCCTCTGTGGTACACTCTAATAGAACACTGCTCACTGTCCCCCGCCCCATCTCCAGTTGGGGCACCACAGCCGTTCACCTAGGAGCCAGGAAACGCGGTTCTTCCTGCCAGGGAAATTCCTTTGGCTTCGCGAAAGCACTCGTAACTAGTGCCATTTCATGAAAACGGCCAAGATGCACCCGCAGCTTGCTGTGGGGAGAAATGGCCTAAAGCCGTCTTAAGGCAGCGCTGCTCCGCGACGGTGCTGAGCGAAGTTGCGCGGCGTCGCTTGCGCGACGGAGCCCGGGCAAGGCCCTGCAGCAAGTAGCGGGGCTCTTTGCTGGTGGATGCCAAGAATCGGGTTTCTGATCCACCCCTGAGAAGGCTTACGCGACACACTTAACCATCACGTATTGGGATCAAATGGCACGTACGGTACCAGACCGTGCGTCATCTGCCCCAATCCAATGGTGGTCATCCGCTGGCGAGTTGGTCCTGTACCCTTGGTCAAGAGTCCTGGCCTCCTTTTGTCCCTGGGTCAAAGGACCCGGCGCTTGAGCCCGAGTTCCTAAGCAGTTGTGCTGTCACGAGAGGAGCGAAACGATGACAAGGATCGGCCTCTATGGTGTGAGTACACAGTCCGGTCATGCCTACCTGGCGGATTATCTCCTGATGGGGATTGAGGTATATGGATACGCCCGCTCTTCTCGACACGGTATGGAAGCGGTGGACACGCTCGTCCAGCAGGGTGGAATCTACCTGCAAAGGCCGGAGAACAACATCGAGGAAACTTCAAGATTCCTTCCTCTGAGAGGTGCTGAGGTTGGGCATGATTTGGAGAGATTGATCGATCAATCCGATATCATCATCCTCACTCATCCTGCGCAGTACCAGGAGGAGAGCGCCAGGCGGTTGAAGGAAGCAGGCTTGCTGAAAGCGGGTGGCGTTCTGTTGGTCCTTTCCCCCTCGCGAACGCTCGCGACTCCTTATCTGTGGCGAATCCTCGGAAGGCAATATCCTGTCATCTCTTTCCAGACCTGTCCGTACTCGTGCAAATCGTCCTCCCCCGGTTCCGCGTATATCAAACGAAGAAAGAAGAGCTGGATGGCCTCGGTCGAGGGACACGTTACAGGAAACGCGCTGGCGGC
>CAYMHT010000220.1:0-2961 GCA_964390305.1 uncultured Anaerolineales bacterium | reverse complement strand
CGCTTCTCCTCCAGCAGCTGCTCGAACGTGGCCCAGTCCATGCGCGACGGGATGGCGTCCACCACGTCCACCCGGTAATCGGGGAAGAGGGCGGCCATCTGGGCCAGGCTCACCTGCGGCCAGATCATCCCCTCCCGGGAACGGCGTCCCACCCGGTGCTGGCTGCGGATCCAGATCCCTCCATCGGGAGCCGGCGGGTTGACGAAGAGGATGTCCACCGCGCCTTCGGGGCGGGCGCGCTGGTCGGGATTGATGACGCCGTCGGCGTCGGGGAAATCGGGCCGTACGACCCGTTCTCGCATCCCCGCGCCGCGGTTGCCTACGGCTTGCACGGGCTGCCCTCCATGTCCCGAGCGACCTCGAGCTCCCGCCGGCTTAGCTCGTGCAGCACGCCCATGATCACCCAGAAGACCATGAGCTGGAGTCCGACGAGGCTCGACATGGCCGCGCCCAGCAGGTAGAACCAGAGCCGTTCGATGTCCCAGCCTCCCAGGGAGAGACTGAGGCTGGCCGCGCCGATCGCCGCCCCCGCTGCCATCGCCAGAAGCCCCAGCCAGCCGAAATGGCGGTGCAACGGGGTCCGGAAAATGGGCTTGCCGAAGAGCCCCTGCCGGACGGGCCGTTTGTGGAACAGGGACACGAGGTAGTTGAAGGTCGCGCCCAGTGAGAACAGCGTCACGCCGGACACGGCACACAGGCTGGCGACGAAGACGCCCACCACACCCCACGGCCCCAGGCGGGTGATCCCCGACAGCCGCGCTCCCACCACCAGGGCACCGATGAGCGCTGCGACCGCCACCAACCCCAACCCGACGCCCCCCAGGACGCGAACGGGGTTGTAGTTCAGAGCGGTCCACACGATGGTGTAGAGGAAGCGGGTGCCGTCCCGGACGACGCTCAGCTTCGACCGTCCGGCGCGCTCCTCGTAGGGAATCGGCGCCTCCCGCCAACGGATGCCCTCGTGGAGCGCGCGGGTGCTCATCACGGGGGTGAAGTTGAGCCCGTCGGGAAGCGGGTACAGCGACGCGAGAGCCTCGCGGCGGATGACGCGCATGCCGCTGGCGCTGTCGCTGACGTGGTGGTTCCCCAACAGGCTCACCAGGTTTGCGAATATGAGATTGCCAACGCGTCGAACGAAGGGCATGTCGCTCTGGGTCCCCGACATGCGAGAGCCGATCACCAGATCCGCCTCCTCCGCCAGGGCCACGCGGCATAGATGGGGGAAGTGCTCGGGGGGATAGGTGCCGTCGGCGTCGAGGAACCCGAGCAGATCCCCTCGCGCGTTGCTGAAGCCCGTCTTCAGCGCGGCTCCGTAGCCCTGGTTGACCGAGTGGCGGATGAGGTGCACGTCGGGATAGCGAGATGCGATGGTCGCTGTCTCGTCCCGCGAGCCGTCGTCGACCACGATCAGCTCCATGTCCTCCACGCCGGCCTCGGCCAGCTTCGGCCGGATGGAGAGGACGCGTTCGATGATGGAGCCGATGCCGCTCTCCTCGTTGTATGCGGGTATCACGATCGACAGAATGCTCATGCTCTTCTCCTCTGACTGGCGGTCAACGTGCGGTGCGACTCTGCCACCGCGCAGCCTGGCTGTCTGTTCTCATGCCTCGTCGGCATCCAGATGTCGGACGATTCGCGCCGGCGTCCCCACCGCCAGGGTCCGGGGCGGGACGTCCTCGGTCACGACCGCGCCGGCCCCGATCACCGATCTGGCGCCGATCCGGACGCCATCCAGCAGGATCGCCCCGGCGCCCACCCACGCCCCATCCTCGACGGCGATGCCGGTGGCCGTGATCCCCTGTTTGATGATTGGTCGACTTGGGTCGCTAAACACGTGATTCACCGCCAGGATCTGGACGCGGGGGGCCAGCAGCACGTCGTCGCCGATGCGCACGCCGCCCTGACCGCGAATCAGACAGAACTCGCCGATGAAGCAGCCCTTCCCCACCCAGATGCCGGCGTCGGGGAGCTCGCGGAAGTTGTAGACGTGGAGCTCGCTCCCGTGCATCACGAACGTCTCGTCCCCGATGAAGATCCCTTCAGGTCCCCCGTGGAGATAGGCGCCGTGGTCGATGTAGACGTGGCGCCCCAGGTGGATGTGGCCGGGCTGGCACAGCCGCACCTGATCCTCCAAGATTGGCCACCCGTCGCTATCGAGCACCAGCCGGTACGCCAGCGCTCGCAGCCCGATGCCGACCAGGCCCGGGATCCCGCGGAAGAGGGAGAACAGCGTCTGCTCCACTGCGTATCGGCCCAGGCCCGTCGACTGTCCGTCCAGATAGTAGCGCAGGCGGCCTCGCTCCGCGGCGGCGGCCGCGGCGTCCGACTTCACGGAGACGGCCAGCTCTCCGGGCGAGGTCACGCCCTCCACGTCTCCCCCTGCGTGGCAAACGAAAGCTTCTGTCGTATCTCTACGTCGTTTCGCAAAATGTGGCCCACCGCCATCTCCAGATCTGCCGCCACTCTAAACCCTCTTCCCTTCATCCAACAGCTGATCAGCTCACCCCGTCCCCGGCCGGTCAGCACCAGGTAGCACTGGCATCCCACGGCCTGGCCTGCCTGGACGTCCGATCCGGCGTCGCCGATGAGATAGGATTGACTTAAGTCAAGATCGAGCTCCTGCGCCGCCGCCAGCAGCATCCCGGGCTTCGGCTTTCGGCAATCGCATCCCTCGTCGGGCCGGTGGGGACAGACCGTCACCAGGTCCACCCGACCGCCGGCTGCCTCAATCGCCTGCACCATTCGCACGTGGACGTCGTCCACGGCAGCTCGTGACACGATGCCGCGGTTGATGGCCGACTGGTTCGTGGCGATGACGATCTGGAGGTCCGACTGGGCCAGACGTGCCAGGGCCTCTCGAGCGCCGGGAATGAAGACGAACTCCTCCCAGCGCTTGACGTAATCGTCTCGATTGTGACAGATGACGCCGTCGCGATCCAGAAAAACGGCTCTCCGCATGGT
>CAYMHT010000219.1:0-2970 GCA_964390305.1 uncultured Anaerolineales bacterium | reverse complement strand
GGGGACGGCGTCTGAACCACTGATCCACTGAGAAAGGCTGATTGCACTGAACGGCGGGACGGCGGACAAGGAGACAGGGGGAGAGAGTCTGGCGGCGGAGAAGGGAAGCGGCTTACGCAAAGAAGCAGGGGAACGGCGACTTCCCTCGACTGCGCTCGGGATGACGGGCGGAGGGGGACGGCGGACAGGGGGACAGGGGGACAGGGGGACCGGGGGCAGGCGGGTCGGGCCTCGCAGAGGGAGTCCTGGACCCCGATGGCGGCGCCGTCGGGATGACCGAACTCCCAAGCCGGAATCCTCCCAGACCTGGGATCTTACCGTGGTGGTCGAGAGCTGACAGTCGCCACGGCGCTGTGGTCACGTGGAGGACAACGAAGTCTCGGACAAGGCGTGGCCTTCGGCGCGGACCTTCCCGAAAGCTAGTGCGTCACTCTCTTCGATGGGTCACTCAGACAGGCGGAACCCCCTCCGCTACCTGGAGCCCCGGTCAGCTTTCGGGAAGGTTGAATGGGAGCCCAGATGGCCTCCAGCACCCGCGCCCGGGCCAGGGCTAGCAAGTGGCTGGGCGGGATTTCGTTCGGGAGGGAGCGGAATAATCAGGGTGACCTCGGACTCCGTGCCACGTCTCGTCAACCACTCCCATGCCTCCTGCGAATCCTCATCGTCGTGTTCCGCCACAAGACTGACCGTCGCGTCCATGGTCGCCCACCTCCTGAGTGCTGCAGAGCCACAAGCCAACCGTGGCGCGGACGCCAACGCGCGGGTCGCTACCTCAGGATCAGCGGGAGGTAGACCGCGTGCGCTAGGGCAATCACGCCTCCATCCACAGCGTGGAAGCCGCCGCTGAGGGCATATCCAACGCCCACCATCGCATGTGCGTCCGGCTGACCGACGGTCCCGACCAGGGGGTACCGCGCCCCGTCGCTCGAGATGCCCCCGCCTCCGTCAACCGTGAACCAGCTCAAGGCCAGCTCGCTCTCCCGCGCCGAGACGAGGGAGACGAAGAACAGGAGGACGAGGGGGACGATGACCCATATCCTCGACCCTCTCATGACCCGCCTCCAAGCCGCCGGCGTCCAACGAGTGACAGGGCGCCGACCACCAGGCCTCCGAGCCAGAGCCGGCTGATCCCGTCGAGCCAGCCGGAGGGCCCCGCCTGACCGCTTCCGGCGTCCTCCACGGCGACCAGGCGTGCCTCGAGATCGGCAATCCGCGCCTCCTGGGCGTCGAGCTCCTCCTGCTGCTCCTGCACCGCCCGGACTAACACCGGCACCAGCCCGCTGTAGCTCATGCTCAACGAGCCCTCCGTCTCGTCCCCGGCGACGATCTCCGGCAGGACGTCGCGGACCTCCTGGGCGATGAATCCGTAATGCAACGCCTGGTCGGGATCCCGGCGCCAGCTGTAGAGCACCGGGCGGAGTGCCCGCACCTCATCGAGGCCGTAGGACAGCGGGCGGACCTGGTCCTTATCCCGAGCGTCCGAGCTTTCGACAACCCCGTTCACGGTGTAGAGCGTGTCCCAGCGACGTTCGGGTTCCCCCAGCGAGTACACACCGTCGGCTCCGGGACGCAAGTCACCGCCGGAAGTGAGCTCCAGCCGGGACTGCATCTGCGCGTCCTCAGGCCCTTGCGTGTAGAAGCGCATGCCGGTCGTGTGGGTGACAGGATCGGCGGCGTCAAACTCGATACGCGCTGTGGGCGTGATCAGGTCCGGGTAGGCAAAGTCGACAAAGTCGATGAAGGCATCCTCATCGGAGCCGGTGTTGCGGCTGCGGAGGACGAGGTGGTTGTGCTCGTTGACCCGGAAACGCGCCTCGCCATCTACGTCCAGTTGGTGCGTGGGATGGCGCACGACGACCTCTTCGGACTCGCCCGGGCCAATACTCCTGGTGATCACCGTGGCTGCGGGGCCGATGCCCAATCTGCCACCGATGTAGCTATCTCCCTCACCCTCGATCGTGAGCGCGCCCTGGATGAGCGCGCCGCCCGGCCCGACGTTGAGCCCGCCCAAGACGCCGAGGTCACCCTCGATGGCGGCATAGTCGTCGACCTCCAGGCGCCCGACCTGCAGCTCGCCGGTCCGCACGGCAGCCGCCTCCAACCCATCGATCTCGAACACGGTCACCGAGTCGTGCGCCTCATTGGCTACATAGACGCGCGTGCCGCTGCCGGTTACGGCGACGGGCTTGGGCGGGACGGGCCCCCAAGCGCTCATGTCGATCACGTTGAGCACGGCAATGCCCGCCGGATCCGAGAGGTCCAGGACTGCCAGGCCGCAGTGCTCGCTGGTGCCGTCGTCGCCTGCATAGGCTAGATAGGCCCGGTCGCCGGATAGGTAGAGCGCGCGGGGGTGGGTCAGGCCCGTCGAGACCTGCGCCACGGGGGCGATCTGTGCCGGGTTCGAGATGTCAAAGACGTCGAGGGTGTTCGTGCCCTCGGCGACCACGTAGGCATAGATGCCGCTGACCTGCACCCGCACCGGCGCGCTCAGGGCCGCCTCGGTATAGCCCACCGCAGCAGGGTGGCGCGGGTCCGACACGTCGAAGACGACGAGCCGGTTGTTGTCCCGGCTGGTGACGTAGGCATAGTTGTCGACCACGAAGACGTCACTGGTCCCCTGGAGGTAGGTGGTGACGAAACCAGTCGCCGGGATCTCTGGTGTGCGGGTGACGTCAAAGATGGTCAACCCATCATAGCGCGCGTCAAGGCCCCTAGAGGCGACGTAGGCGTACTTGCCCGAGACGTGGACACCCTGCGGAGCGTCAAGGAACGCGGTCGTCTCGCCCACGTGCCAGAAATGGACCGGGTCGGAGACGTCCAAGATGGTGAGCCTATTGCCATTCTGGGAGGCGAGGTAGGCGCGGTTGCCCACGACCTGGAGGTCTACGGGCCCCTGGAGTGCCTTGGTCGTGTACCCGATCAGCGTGTCGTTTTGTGGATCCGTGACGTTCCAGATCGACAGCGTGTTGG
>CAYMHT010000218.1:0-3006 GCA_964390305.1 uncultured Anaerolineales bacterium | reverse complement strand
ACTTGACAGATTCCGCACTTCATGGTCTCATGTACCTAGATAATTGCGGGACTGGGGTCGCGTTCCTTCGGATGGCTCCTTTCCCTGGAAAGGCCCCGCAGTGAGTGCGGGGTTCTTTGTTTGTGGGGTGTTGAGAGGAGTTACTATCGTAGATCGCTGACGATCGGGGAGTAAGATGGCTAAGAGAGCTGCACCCATGGATAGAGTTCGGATCATTGGCATATTCGCCCACGTGGACGCGGGCAAGACCACCACGTCGGAGGCGTTCCTGTACCACACAGGGCGCATTCACCGTGCTGGTGAGATCGACGAGGGCGACACCCAACTCGACTGGATGGAGCAGGAGCGCGAGCGCGGTATCACCATTACTGCTGCTGCCACGGCGTTCCACTGGGACCGGCACCGCATCAACTTGATCGACACGCCGGGCCACATAGACTTCACCGCCGAGGTGGTGCGCTCCATGCGCGTCATCGACGGGGGCGTAGTGCTGCTCTGTGGCGTCGGAGGGGTCGAGCCCCAGACCGAGACCGTGTGGATGCACGCCAATCGGGACAATCTGCCCCGGGTGCTCTTCATCAACAAGCTCGACCGTCGCGGATCCAGCTTCGACCGCGTGTTAAGCGAGACACATGAGCGGCTGACGGAGAGGGCCTTTCCGGTGCAGCTGCCCGTCGGCCAGGAGGCCAGCTTCCGCGGGGTCGTCGATCTCTTGGAAGAGCGGGCCCTCATCTGGCACGACGGCGACGACGATCCCACTCTGGAGCCCGTGCCAGCCGACATGGAGGCCGACGCAGCGGCGGCCCGCGCTCGCCTGGTCGAGGCCATCTGCGAAACCGATGACGCGCTCCTGGAGCGCTGGCTCGATGGCGAGGAGATTACGGTCTCGACGCTCAAGGCCGCGCTGCGCCGCGCCGTCATCAACAACGACCTGGTGCCCGTCCTCTGTGGTGCCTCGCGGGAGCGGATCGGCGTCCAGCCGCTTCTCGACGCCATTGTCGACTACCTCCCTGCGCCCGTCGACCTGAAGCCCATCCTGGGTCACGTCCCGGGGGACGGCGATGAGATCATCGAGCGCCCCGACGATCCCCACGCGCCCTTCTGCGCGGCTGCGTTCAAGATCGTGACCGACCCGCACGTCGGGCATCTCACGTGGGTACGCGTCTTCTCTGGACAGATGGGCGTCGGCGACCGGGTATACAACCCCCGAACCGAGGAGATGGAGCGCATCGGGCGCATCTACTACCTCCACGGTGAGGAGCGAGAGCAGGTCGAGCGTATGGAGGCCAGCGATGTCGTCGCCCTGGTCGGCCCGCGATCAGCAGTGACCGGCGACACGCTCTGCGATCCCGAGCATCCGATCGTGCTGGAGACCTTTGAGTTCCCGGACCCGGTCATCAAGGTTGCGCTCAAGCCGGAGTCGAACGAGGAGCGGGAGAAGCTCCGCCAGGCGGTCCGTCGTCTCTCCGACGAGGATCCGACTCTTCAGCACGGCTACGACCCGGAGACGAGCGAGGAGACCCTTGCCGGCATGGGCGAGCTCCATCTGGAGATCGCCGTCGACCGGCTGAAGCGTGAGTTCGGGCTCACGCCGGGGGTCAGCCCGCCCGAGGTGGCCTACCGCGAGACCATCCGCCGGCCGGCGGAGACCGTGACCACGTACAAGAAGCAGACGGGCGGCCATGGCCACTTCGCCGAGGTCGAGCTCCGTGTTGAGCCGCTGGAACGCGGCGAGGGCGTGGTCTTCGAGAACGAGGCCTCGGCGGCCGATGTGCCGACGGATTTCGTGCGGCCCGTCGAGAAGGGTGTCCTCGATGCGCTGGAGAAGGGCATCATCGCCGGCTACCCGGTCACCGACGTCAAGGTGACGCTCCTCGACGGGAAGATCCACGAGGTCGACTCCGCGGCCATGGACTTCGAGATCGCCGGCTCCTTGGCTACTCAGCGGGCCATCCGCCAGGCGTCTCCGGCCCTCCTGGAGCCCCTCATGGAGATCGACATCAACGTCGAGGAGGACAACGTGGGGTCCGTCGTGGCCGACATCGGGCGGCGACGCGGCAGCGTCAGCGCGATGCGGGTGCGCGGCGAGATGCGGAACGTGGACGGCGAGGTGCCGCTGGCCGAGGCCCGTGGCTACGCCACCGACCTGCGCAGCCTCACCAAGGGCCGCGGGACGTTCACCCTCGAGTTCGACCATTACGACATCGTCCCCGACGACATCGCCGAGGAGATCATCGAGCGCCGCAAGGAAGAGGGCAAGCTCCGCCAGCGCTAGACCGGCCGCGTCCGCGTCACCCACCGCCTGCGCAACACCAACCTCTGGCCCGCGACCCTCGCCCCCTGGGCCGTCTCCGTGATGGCCCACGGCGGTATCGGCGTCCTCCCTCTCCCACCTCGCGGCGCTCACGCCGAAAACCTCCAGCCCAACACCTGGCTCATCCTCTGGGCCTACACGGACATGCGGGACCCGCGCTGGGTCTGGGGCACGCGCTACGTCCTCCGCCATCAGGACCCCGGGGCGGAGACCGAACAGAAGGCGGGCACCTACGCGCCGCAGGGCTGGGCGGCCTACGCCCGGGCCGGGACCCTCTTCGTCGCCGCCGTCACGCCTGTCCCCGATGCGGACTACCCCGATCTCGGCGCCAACGTCGAGCTGTTCACGAATTCGCAGATGCTTGAGGTGGAGACCCTGGGGCCACTCGCGGAGCTGGCGCCGGAGGCGGAGGCGATCCACGTCGAAACCTGGCACCTCTTCGACGGGGTTCCGACACCGGAGACGGAGAAGGATGTCGAGGCCCACGTCGAACCGCTGGTGCCCCCTCTGCTCACCTGAGGAAGGCGGCTAGCGGATCCCCGAAGCGCAGCCTATCGAGTGGCGGACTTGCACGGCTCCGAACATCACGTCTCCATGAGCGAGGCCTATTGCGCTTGCAGCGGCGCGCCGCCCCATCGGTACTGCCTCTGCCGCGCCTGCCGCGCCATGCGGGAGGACGTCCATCGCGCCCG
>CAYMHT010000217.1:0-3048 GCA_964390305.1 uncultured Anaerolineales bacterium | reverse complement strand
GCCAGGCCTTTTCGCAGCCTCACTCCGCTAGACACGCACGCTCACTCCCTGCGCGCGCCCGCGCACATCGCCGTGCCGATCATGCCCAGAAACAGGCCGCCCACTGAGGCGGCGTGGGAGAGAAAGCTGAGAGCGAAGCTGGTCTCGACGATCCCCAGCACCATCAAATATGGGCCGACGAAGCCGAACAGAACCAGGATAAAGCCGATGACGACTAGTCTGAGAGGATGCACGCGTCCCATCGAAACCTCCAACTAGAGATGTGCGCTTCACCCCGCTCCCAGGGCCTCACTGCTTGAGCCCTGGGAGAGGAAGCTGAAGCTTCAGAACCTGCCGCGAGTGTTGGAAGAGGAAATAGCTCCGAAGGGGTGCAATGAGTCCGCAGCGCGGAGCTTCCCCGCGAGCCCCGCCTTGGGCTAGCGGTGCAACCAGCACGCTGCGAAGTGCTCCGGTGCCGGCTCAAAATCTGGCGGCTCCTCCACCTCACACAGCCCCTCTATCATGTGGGGACAGCGGGGATGGAATCGGCACCCTGGTGGGGGGTTGACCAGGCTGGGCGGCTCTCCGGGCGGGACCTTCTTCTGCGTGAGCGCATTCCGATAATCCGGGTCGGGGGTCGCCGCCAGCAGAGCATCCGTGTACGGGTGAAGCGGGTTCGCCAGGAGCTCGTTGACCCTCGACCTCTCAACCAGCTTGCCGGCGTACATCACAAAGATGTACTCCGAGAAGTACCGCACCGTCGACAGATCGTGGGTGATATAGATGACGGCCAGATTGTGCGAGGACTGCAGCCCCTGCAGCAACCCCAGGATCTCCACCCGCACCGAGGCGTCCAGCATCGAAACCGGCTCATCGGCCACGATCAGCCGCGGCTCCAGCATCATCGCCCGGGCGATGACCACCCGTTGCTGCTGGCCCCCGCTCAACATGTGGGGATACTTGTCCAGGAAGTCATCTATCGGCGTCATCTTGACCTCGGCCATGACGTCCCGGATGCGCTGCCCCCGTTCTCGCGCGTTCCTCACCCCGTGGATCTTCATGGGCTCCTCGAGGATGCCTTGCACGTCCATGAAGGGCGGCAGCGCGCCATAGGGATCCTGCTGCACGTAGCCGACGCTCGCACGGTACCTCTGCATCTCCCGTGTCCCAAACGCGTCGACCTCGCTGCCCGCGAACGACACCTCCCCCTCTGTGGGCTCATACAGCCCCAGAATCGTCTTCATCAGCGTCGTCTTCCCGCACCCACTCTCGCCCACGATGCCGATCGCCTCTCCTCGGTGGAGGTCGAAGTTCACGCCGTCTACCGCGTGCACGTACCCGGCGTGCAGGAAGCCCCACCGCTTCAACTCGAACCACACGCGCAAATCCCGGATCGAAAGGAGCGCTCCGTCTCGTCTCTCGCGCCCGTCCTCGCTCAGCAGCACCTTCTCTTGAACCTCTTCCCCTCTTCTCACATCCACAGACATGCTAAACTCCTAGCCTCAGGCATACAGCCAGCATTTGACCCGGTGACCCTGCTCTTCAAAGACAGGCGGATTCTCCACGCACTTGTCAAACCTGGACGGGCACCGATCGGCGAACCGACAGCCCGTCGGGGGGCCCAGCAGGCTCGGCGGGTGACCGGTGATGAACGTGGGCTCCTGATCCACCTTCAGTTTCGGTACGCTCGCCATCAGCATCTTCGAATAGGGATGGAGCGGATCGGAGAAGAACCGTTTTGCATCGCTCACCTCCACGATCTGACCCGCGTACATGACCGCCACCCGGTCCGCCAGCTCGCTCGACGTGGCGATGTCATGCGTGATGAGGATGAAGCTGACCTCCAGGTCTTTCTTGATCCGCTTGAGCACGTTGAAGATGTTCGCCTGGGTCAGCACGTCCAACGCCGACGTCGGCTCATCCAGGAACACCAGGGCCGGCATCGTCACCAGCGCCATGGCCAGCGCAGCCCGCTGTCGCATGCCGCCACTCAATTCGAAGGCGTACCGGTTAAGGAAGTCCACCGGCACCCCCACGTGCTGGAACATCCTCCGCGCCTGAGCCAATGCCTCCTCCTTACCCGCCAGATAGTGGGCCGTCATCGGTTCTGCTACCTGGTCGCCTACTCTGAGCACGGGATTCAGCGCGTTCATCGCCGCCTGCGGCACCATCGACATCTCCACCCATCGGATGTTCCGCCGGAATGCCTCGTCCCCCATCGGCATCACATCCTTGCCTTTGAGGTACACACGCCCCGAGTAAGTGTCCACGTTGCGCGGCAGGAGCCGCAGCACGGCCCTGGCCAGCGACGTCTTCCCGCACCCGGATTCGCCAAGGACCACCACCGCCTCGTTCATCCCCAGCTCAAAATCGACCCCGTCGACCGCCTGCACGACCCCCTGCCGGGTGCGGAAGTAGAGCCGCAGGTCCTCGACGCGCAGTAGTCTATCGTTCTCTGACATCACGTCTACATACCTCTCAATCTAGGGTTGAAGATGCGGTCCAGGGAGAAACCCAGTAGCGAAAACGCCAGTCCCGTCACCATCAGCAGGACGGACGGCTCCACCATCCAGTAGTAAAACCCATGGTACAGCGCCCCAAAGCTGTAGGCGTTGTAGATCACCTTGCCCCACGTGGGCAGGGTCGGATCGCCCAGCCCCAGAAGGGCCAGCGCCGCCTCGGTGAACACGAAGCTGGGAACCAGCGTGACCAGATTCGGAAGCAGCGTCGGGATGATGCGTGGGATCAAATACCGGAAGATCAGGCGCGCGTCGCTGGCGCCGTAGGCCTGAGCGGCCTCGATATAAGGAGATTCCTTCACCTGGAGGAAGATGGCCCGGTAGGTCTTGATCCCTCCACCGAAGATCGATAGCAGGATCAGCACCCCCAGCATCAACCAGATGCTCCTCGAGTAGAACGTCCCCACCATGATCAGGATCGGCAGGGTCGGGAGGATCAGGTTCACCTCCGTGATCCGCTGAATCACCCCGTCTACCCACCCGCCAAACCAGGTCCCCACGCCGGCGATGATCATCGTGGTCAGGCTGGTCCCGACCGCCGCCACAAGGC
>CAYMHT010000216.1:0-3124 GCA_964390305.1 uncultured Anaerolineales bacterium | reverse complement strand
GGGTGACACGCCATAGCGAAAGAACTCAATTCGATCAGTATTCTCGAAAACCTTTAGGGTCGGTCGCTGATTCATTCAGAGAATTCCGTTATGGACGATGATCCCGATCAGGCCTCGACGCCCAGGACGGTGCGGATGACGAAGCCGATGAGGAAGCTGAACAGGGCCACGCCGAAGCTCAACCCGGTCATCTCGAGGAAGCGGCGTCTAAACGGCTCATCCTGGGCGACCGATATGTAGTAGTTGAACAGCGCGATGATCCCGACGGCGACGGCCAGCGTACAGGCGAGGCAGACGTAGTAGTTGTCCAGGAGGAGGTAGGGGAGGATCAGCAGGATCACGGTCACGATGTAGGTCCCACCGGTGTAGATCGACGCTTGCAGCGGGTGCTTGGCGGTCTCCTCCGTTCTCGTGGAGAGGTACTCGGAGGCGCCCATGGAGAGGGCGGCGGCGATGCCGGTGATGGATCCGGTGAGGGCGATGAGGTTCGTATCCTGGAGCGCCAGCGTGAGGCCGGCCAGGGCGCCCGTCAGCTCGACCAGGGCATCGTTGAGGCCGAGCACGATGGAACCGGTGTACTGGAGCCGCTCCTCGTCGAGCATCTCGAGCAGGGCATCCTCGTGCGCGTTCTCCTCCCGAGCGATGCGGGAGGCCTCCTCAATCTCGTCCTGGATCTCCGCGTAGTTCTCCTGGGCCCCCTCCTCGCCCCGCTCCATCAATTTGACGCCGAAGGTGTAGCCGAAGACGCGGCTGATGAGATAGTACCTCCAGATCTGCCACCGGTCGGGCTCGACGTCCTGCCGGGTGTACTCACGCCACTCGTGGTAGTGGCGCAGCTCGTCGGCGGCGATCTCCTCCAGGATCCGGCGGTTCTCCGGGGAGTCGATGGTCCGGGCGAGCTTCTCGTAGATGTGGTGCTCGGTGATCTCGTTCCGCTGATAGGTGAGCAGCTTCTGCCTGACGTCCGGGCTGAGGGTATCTGGGCTGGCAGCGCTCATACCTGACCCTCCTGGTCTTCCTTCGTCAGGTCGAGGGCGACGGAGTTGATGCAGTACCGCTGGTGGGTGGGCGGGGGGCCGTCGTCGAAGACGTGGCCCAGGTGGGCGCCACAGGCGGCACACCGGACCTCGGTCCGCTCCATGCCCAGCGTGTGGTCCGCACGGTACTCGACGGTCCCCTCGTCGACAGGGGCCCAGAAGCTGGGCCAGCCGCTGCCGGACTTGAACTTGGTCTCGGAGTCGAAGAGGGGATTGCCGCAGGCGGCGCAGCGGTAGATTCCGTCCTCGTCGACGTCGTAGTACTCGCCGGAGAACGGCCTCTCGGTGCCGCCCTGGCGCATAACGCGGTACTGCTCCGGGGTGAGCGCTTCCTTCCACTCCTGGTCGGTCTTGTCGACTTTGTCCATGGCGACCCTCCTGAGTCGGCGGTGCGGATAGTGAGAGATGGCGTGGGGGTGATTATAGCGTAAGCGGGGGAGTTGAGCAAAGGGGGGCTGATAGATTGGTGGATTGGGAGGCGGTGCTTGACAGTGCGCAAGCCCCGACGTAGACTGGGGACCTTCAGGTTGGGCTCCGGGGGAGCCCCGAGCAGCGGCACACGTGGAGGGTGAGACCGATGATTCCAGTGTCAGAATGGGAGATGGCAGGACGGCTCGTCCTGGCTACGATCCTCGGGCTGTTGATCGGATTGGAGAGGGAATTGGCTGGTCAACCAGCCGGGGAACGGACGCATGCCCTGGTGTCGCTGGGCTCGGCTGCCTTCAGTCTGATCTCTCTGGAGTCATTCCCGGGTGGCGATCAGGCGCGCGTGGCAGCCGGCGTGGTGACAGGGCTAGGCTTCCTGGGCGCGGGGATGATTCTGAAGGGAGAGGAGGAGGTCCACGGCCTCACCACAGCAGCCGGGATCTGGGTTGTGGGCGCCGCAGGTCTGGCGATTGGTGCAGGCCGGTACTTACTGGGGATAGCCACCGCAGCGCTGATCGGAGTCGTTCTTGTCCTGGAGGGGATATTCAGGATTGACGAGAGGCTAGCCCAAAGCAGGCTGGCACGAGAAGCCCGGGAAGCCGCACGGGAGTCAGATAGACAGAACCCTTAGGGGCAGATCTCAGCGCCGTAGCTGGTGTCACCGGCAGACCGGCATCGCACTCTGAAGGTCCGGGGCCTGGGTGTGTCTGACGTCCGTCCCTTCCCGACGCTTGCCCACCCGGCGGCGGGAGTTGTAGCGCCTGGTGGCCGCGGGTGAGCGAGGGGTGCGGAGGATGATGGCCTGGCTGCGCAGGGTCCGTCCTCAGAGCCTTACGCATTACGTTTCACGTCTTACGACCCCGTGAACCAGTAGTATTCCCCGTGCATCACTGCGTCTTCGCACAGGCCCGGCGCCAGGAGAGAAGCGCGGTCGACGGGGATGACGGCGCCGGCGTTGGCCCGGTTCTCCTCCGCGACCCTCGAACGGGCTGTTTCGACGACACAGCGTTGGGATTCGGAGGGGACGGAGGCGAGGCCCTCGATCCATAGGCCCCGGTAGGTGAGGGTGTCCACGGGCAGGAGGGTCACCGCGCCGGGGCAGGGGTGCGCGGCGGCGCCGGGCTGCGGGGGCCAGAGGAAGAGGCTGTGGACCCGGGCATCGGTCGTGAAGCCTGCCTCTTCAAACGCTCTCTGGCTGGCGACGTTCTCGACCCGGATCAGCGCCCGGGTGAGCGAGACGCCTAGCTGCTGGCCGGCCTCGGATACGCGCCCGATCAAGTGCGTCCCCAGACCCTGGCCCTGGCTGGCACGCCGGACGGCGAGCAGGTCGATCTCCCAGCGACGGCTGTCGCCGACCACGGTGAGGAACGCGGAGGCGAAGCCGGCGACCTCCCCGTCCTCTGTGGTCACCCAGAGCGCGTGAGTATTATCCTCGATGTGCGCTCTGCAGACGTCAGGCAGGATGGCCTGTTTCCAGGCCTCGCGAACGACCGTCGCTATGCCCTCGATGTCGGCCCCTGTAGCGCTACGGAGAGAAATCATCCTGGAGGTCTGCCCTGCCCATCATATCCTGATTCGGTTGCCTGGCTCCGTTCACCTCAGACCTGGTCCACCATCTCGATGACGCCGTCGTCGGCGACCGGGTAGGTGCGGGCGCAGCC
>CAYMHT010000215.1:0-3135 GCA_964390305.1 uncultured Anaerolineales bacterium | reverse complement strand
CACCCATGCAATCCACCTCGCCGGCGGGCGGCTCGGTGGGTTCCTCAGTAGGTTCTTCTGTCGGCTCCTCGACCGGCTCCTCTGTAGGCGCTTCGGTCGGCTCCGGCGTGGCCTGCGGGCCGCAGGCCGCCAGAAGCATGCTCCCAACAATCAGCAGTGAGAGTAGAATCCAACTTGCTCTTCTCAGCATCTGTCTTCCTCCTTTAGTTTCTGAGTTTAGATTTGGTCTTGTGATCTTGCGCGTGGGCTGTGCCTGGAGTCGTTCGCGTGCGGTCAGCCGAATGCGCTGGATCCTGCATACCGTTGACCTTCGTCTATGTCTGTTGTGTCACCTCCCTTGGGCTGAGGGTAACCCATCGCTCGGGCGGCATCGGTTCTGCCGTCATTCAACACTTCAACACTTCAACTCGTGCGTCTTCTGCCGGTCCGCGTCAGCGGGCCAGTGGCTACATGGGTAACGGTCAAGGGCAGCCACCTTCTCCTGCATCCCAGTATATCACACGCTGCGTCCTTCTAGACGCTGGAACGGGTTGGCGTTCCCGTTGGGCTTGGTTGGAAACAGTTGGACTTTGGTTGGGAGCGGCCAACGGAATTCCAACTGTTTCCAACCAAGCCCAAACGTGACTCTTACGAACCTCGTAGCCAGCTGCCCGGCTTATCTGGTAGAATGAGAGTGAAACAATGCACAGCGTCTCTGATAGAACGCTGGATGAACACGACAAAAGGAGGCCCGACGTGCACGCTTGGAAAAGTGTTGTTCTGCTCGCCGCCATGCTTGGCGCCGTCTTGATCTCTCAAGCGGGCTGCGCACCCGTGGAGGCCCGGCTGCAGACGGCGGACGACGGAGACCAGAGGACCATTGCCGTATCCGGCAGCGGCACCGTTGGGGCCAGCCCTGATGAGGTGGTGCTGCGGTTGGGTGTCGAGACCATGGCAGAGACCGCCAGCGAGGCGCTGGCACAGAACAACGAGCAGATGGAGGACGTCATCGATGCCTTGCAGGGGGCGGGGCTCCCGGCGGAGGACATCCAGACGCAGACCGTCCGGCTCGGCCCTCGCTATGAGACACCGCCACGTGAGGCCGGCGCCGCCGGGGAGCGGGAGTTGGTCGGATACCGCGCCACCAACGGCGTGGAGGCGCGTAGCGAGGACCTGACTGCAGTCGGTCAACTCTTGGATGCGGCGGTTCAGGCTGGCGCGAACCGCATCGAGGGATTGCAGTTCGAGGTCAGCGACCCTGCGCCGTTCCTTAAGCGCGCCCGCGAGGCTGCCTGGGAGGACGCCGAAGGAAAGGCCCAACAACTGGCCGATCTGGCCGCGGCGGAGTTGGGTGAGGTGCTCTCCATCAATGAATCGACGACGGTCCCCCGGCCGGTGGGCCTTGGAGGCGCGGTCGAGAGAGAGGCCGCGGTCCCCATCGAGCCCGGCACTGAGGATATTCGGGTCGATCTCCAGGTGACCTGGTCGTTGCGCTGACCGGTCTGTCGGGGCCGTGGAGAGAAAGCGATACGGTTGAGTTCCATACAAAGGAGAGGATGGAATGAAGTACGATGAGTTTGTCGGAGAGGTGCAGAATCGAGCGCGACTCCCCTCGCGTGGCGACACGGTGCGGGCCATTCAGGCTACGCTGGAGACGCTCGCGGAGCGGATCGCCCCGGGAGAGGCTGACGATCTCGCAGCACAACTGCCTCCAGAGCTGGGGACGTTCCTCCGAGACGTCGAGACGACCGAGCGGTTCTCAGTGGATGATTTCTTCCTGCGCGTGGCCGCGAAGGAGACCGCCGACCTGCCCGACGCCGCCCACCACGCCCGGGCGGTCATAGCTGTGCTTCAGGAGGCGGTCACGACGGGGGAGATGGAGGACGTTCGCGCCCAGCTCCCGGACAGCTACCAACCTCTCTTCGAGGCAGGTAGCGAAGGGGAGATGGATATCAACGTCTAGCGTCTTCACGTCCATCAGGGGCGGACAGTCCGACGGGCCGGGGTGAGGTGGGCGAAGCGTGACGTCTGTGCCGCTTTGCCGGTGCAGCTGCAGGGCAGAGAGAACAGTCGATCACACGATCCAGGGCGCGGATTGTAGGGAAGTAAGCTAAGTGACGGGTGTAGCAGGAAAGGAAGGAGGCAACATGGCGATTAAGTATCCCCTCGAGTATGAATTGACCCCTAAGAGCATCGACACGGGCAGGCACTGGGTGACACTGAGCCTGCAGAACATCGGCACTCAGGATCTGACGGGATTGGACGTGAACTTGAACTCGCTCGACGCGTACAGCATCAGCGTGCTGGGGACAGGGAGCTACATTTCCATCCTGAAACCGGACGAGCGCCGAGAGCTTCCGTTCCAGGTGTCGGCCAATAGGACCGGAAGCCTCTATCTCACCATCGACGGCTGGCAGGACGGAGAGCGCTTCCACTGGGAGTCCCCCGGGATCCCCATCACGGTCGGAGCAGAGGTGGCAGAGCTGGTTAGCCTCTTCGCCATGACGGAGCCCTATTCCGTCGTCGGCGAGATGGTGCGCTGCGAGGCCACAATTCGCGGCTTGAGTGAGAGCGAAGGCCTGAAGCTCGAGTTCTGGGCGGACACGCCCGGCGGCGAGTTCGAAGAACTGGGCATCGTAGAGACGAAGGCATTGAACCCGGGGGAGGAGGCCACGTACTCCGCGGAGATCACGCCCAAGGAGGACGGTCTGTACACGATCTATGCCTATCTCTATGATGGCGTTCGGAGAGTAGGACGCGAGGTCGAGTACGTCTACGTGCGCGAGGCGTAGGTCAGACTCAGCAGATTCAAGATCGCTCCCAGGGGATTGCTGAGCCCCCGTTCTTGGGCTGGATCTGGCAATCGGGGCACGCGCGCCCTCGGCCGAGCAGGTTGGGTCTGCTGAGAGTCAGCACGGTCGGCAGTCTGAGAAACCCGCGCCCTGGGTCGTGTGATCGACACACCCGTTCCATGCCGTCCGCCCGGCTCAGGTGACGGTGTAGTTTCGTGAACCATGCAGAAGCGAAGCTAGAGGAAAAAATGGCAGCGAAGTTTCCAATACAGTACGAGATCAGTCCTACGAGCGTGCCGGCTGGCAGATCCTGGCTGGCCGTGACCATCAAGAACGTCAGCGAGGATCCTCTCACTGAGCTGAA
>CAYMHT010000214.1:0-3199 GCA_964390305.1 uncultured Anaerolineales bacterium | reverse complement strand
CGCGCGCGTCTGCCTGTTCCGCCACTCCGGCCCAGCCCATAATATACCAGACAACTGCCCTCCGGTCAACCTCCCGCCCCGCTCCAGCCCACCCAAGCATTGCTTCTGGGCCGTGCCCGATTCGTAGTAGGCGGTTCCGCCCAGGCGCCTTCAGCGCCGTTCCGCCGTCGCCAGCCACTCAACCAGCGCTGCAAGCCCGTTTCTTAGTAGGAGTGGAGGAATCTCACGTCGCCCCCCCGATTGGACAAAAGCCCCCCTCTCAGGGTATCATGGCCCCCTACGGCGGAAGACACACAGCGCGCACAGCCCATTAGAGGCCGGGGAGGTAGACAGTGTCGGACCCATTGCAACCCTTCTTCTATCCCAACGGCGTGGCCGTCATCGGCGCCAGCTCCAATCCCAATAAGCTCAGCTACGGTGTCCTCCACAACCTGGCCACCCACGGCTACCAGGGCCCCGTCTATCCCGTCAACCCCAAGGGAGGCGAGATCCTCGGATTGAACGTCTACCCCTCGGTCGCCGACGTGCCCGATCCCGTCGAGCTGGCCGTCATCATCCTTCCTCCCGAGCTCTCCATACAGACTCTCGACGCCTGCGGTCGGCGCGGCATCAAGGCCGCCGTCGTCGTCGCCAGCGGCTTCGGGGAGCTCGGCAGCGGTGGTCGGGAGCGCGAGGCCCAGCTGCAGGAGGTCATCGCCCGTCACGGCATGCGCCTCATCGGCCCCAACTGCATCGGCGTCCTCGATACCACCTCCCGCGTCGACACCACCTTCCTCACCGCCATGCCCGCTCGGGGCGGGGTCGGCTTCGCCTCCCACTCCGGCGCCATCTGCGGCGGCACCGTCGATTGGGCCAACACCGTCGGCTTCGGTTTCTCCCGCATCATCAGCCTCGGCAACCAGGTCGACGTCAACATGGCCGATGCCTTGGCCTCCCTCGCCGCCGATCCCCATACCCGCGTCGCGGCCGCCTACATCGAGGGCCTCCCCCACGGGCGCCAGTTTGTGGATGCGGCGGGCAATCTGACGCGACAGAAGCCCCTCGTCGTGGTCAAGGCGGGTCAGACCCCCAGCGGGACCCGGGCCGTCCAGTCTCACACCGGGGCCCTCGCCGGTGAGAATCGCGCCTTCCAGGCCGCCTGCCACCGCGCCGGCGCCATCGAGGTCGAGGACCTCCAGGAGCTCGTCGACGCCAGTCTCGCCCTCGACTACTGTCCGCCCTTAGCTGGCCCCCGCATCGCCCTCCTCACCAACGCCGGCGGGCCGGCCGCCGTCGGCGCCGACGCCCTCGATCGACAGGGGCTTCACCCCGCTGAGCTCTCCTCAGAGATCCAGGAACGATTGGCGGAGGTCTGCCCTCCGGGTACGATGACCGGCAATCCCGTCGACATGCTGGGCGGCGCGGAGCCCGCCCACTATCGGGCTGCCCTCCGCGTCCTTCTTGAAGCCCCCGAGGTGGACGGCATCCTCGCCCAGTTCGTGCCCCAGGCTCTCACCGGCCCGCCGGAGGTCGCCGAGGCGGTGGGCGGGGCCGCTGCAGGGGCCGGGAAGCCTGTCGTCTGCTCCATCTACGGCGGCGAGGATATCCAAGAAGCGGCCCGCACTCTGCACGCATCTTCCGTCCCCCACTACCTCACCCCGGCCCGCGCCGCCTTCGCCCTCGGCGCGCTCTGGCGCCATCGCCACGTCCAGATGCGGCCCTCCCTCGAGCCTCAGCCCGTCGTAGCGGTCGATCGAGACGCGGCCGCCGAGCGGATCGAGGCCGCGCACCGTGCCGGACAATCGGTCCTGGACGGCCACGCGGCTGCCCAGGTGGCCGGTGCCTACGGCATCTCCGTCCCTCCCTCGGGCCTGGCGACCACCGCGGACGAGGCCGTCAGCCTCGCCGCGCGCATCGGCTATCCGGTGGCGCTCAAGCGGGTCGCCCCGGGCGTCGTCCACAAGAGCGACGTTGGCGGGGTCGCCCTGAACCTCCCCGATGCCGAGGCGCTGCGGGACGCCTTCCACGCCGTTGTCGGCCCGGATGAGCGTGCCTTCGTCCAGGTGATGGCCCCCGCGGGCCTGGAGGTCATCGTCGGCGCCCAGCGGGACCGCCAGTTTGGGCCCTTAGTCATGGTTGGCCTCGGCGGCGTCTACGTCGAGGTGCTGGAGGACGTCGCCTTCCGCCTCGCACCCCTGGACCAGGCCGATGCCCGGGACATGGTCATGGAGACCGCCGCCGGGAAGCTCCTCGCCGGCGTCCGCGGCTCGGACGCCCGAGCCGGGCAGCCGCCCCGGGACATCGAGGCCGTCGTCGACACCATCCGTCGCGTCGGCCAGTTGATCGTCGATCGAGCGGAGATATCGGAGATCGACCTCAACCCCCTCATCGTGGGCCAGCAGGGCGCCGCGGCAGTCGACGTACGGATCGTGCTGCAGGATGAGGAGTAGGGCCACGCAGGGCCCACGGGTGGTCACCAGGCGATGATTCGTCGCTGCGACGAGCGGGATTTCGAGGTTGTGTGGGCGATCATCAACCAGGCTGCCCGGGCCTATAAGGGCGTCATTCCCGCCGACCGCTGGAACGACCCCTACATGCCCAGACATGAGCTCCAGGCCGAGATCGACCATGGCGTCGCCTTCTGGGGGTACCAGGAAGAGGGTGAGCTCATCGGAGTCATGGGTCTCCAGCCCGTTGAAGACGTGACCCTCATCAGACACGCCTACGTTCGCCCCGCCCGACAGCGCGAGGGCATTGGCGGGGAGCTCCTCTCCTTCTTGTGCACCCAGACGGACCGCCCGATCTTGGTCGGTACCTGGGCCGACGCCGTCTGGGCCATACGATTCTACGAGGAACATGGCTTTCGACTGGTTTCCCCAGCCGAGAAGGAGCGCTTGCTGACCACGTACTGGTCGATCCCCAGGCGCCAGGTCGAGACCTCCGTGGTTCTGGCGGATCAGACCTGGTTCCATCGAGAACGCCGCGCGCCGGCAGGGCGGTGACCACCCGTGAACCCCCTACCCGGATACCTACGCCCACGGGTCGGCCCGCCATCCCTCTCCTCTCTGTCTGGCCGCCGCCCCTTTCCCCTCTGTCGGTGCGCCATCCCTCTCCCCTTGGGGGGAAAGGCCTTCGTCCAGCGTGGCGGCGTCGAGGTTGACCGCTATCCCTCTCCCCTTGGGGGGAGAGGCTAGGTGAGGGGGGTGCTTGCCTCATCATC
>CAYMHT010000213.1:0-3223 GCA_964390305.1 uncultured Anaerolineales bacterium | reverse complement strand
TCTCAAGGGCCCTGATCTCCCCCTGCTCTCTGTAGTAGGGGTGCGCGTCCCGCTCAAAGTCGAGTGCGTACACCTCATCCAGCTCCTCTTGGCTCAGGTAGGGGGCCGGTGGGTTGTGGATCAGATAGCGATTGCCGTAGCGCTGCATCAGTCCTCGAGCGTTCTGGGGGTCGTTATTCTGGTAGAAGGCGTGGAACATCTCAATGAAGGCCTGCTTGTCCTTGCGCACCGTCTCGTGCGCTGGCAGCTCCAGGTAGCCGCGTCGCGGCTCGTCCTCCACAGTGCACAGGCCCCGCAGGTGGCGGGGTGGATCGCCGAAGCGCATGGCATCCGCAAACGCCAGCACGCTCTTCTCCGCCATGCCGTAGATCAGGTAATCCGCCTTGGCGTCCAGAAGGATGGAGCGGCGGAGGGCATCGTCCCAGTAGTCGTAGTGGCTCATCCGGCGCAGGCTCGCCTCCAGGCCCCCCAGGACGATAGGTGCCGTGTCCTTGAAGTAGCGCTTGATCAGGTTGGTGTAGACGATCACCGCGCGGTCGGGTCGTCGCTCGTTTCTTCCACCGGGGGTGTAGTCATCCGAGCGACGGGGTTTCTTCAGCGCTGTGTAATTGGCGACCATCGAGTCGATACTGCCGCCCGAGACCCCCCAGAAGAGCGCCGGCTCGCCCAGGCGCGTGATGTCCTCGGGGCTGCGGAAGTCGGGCTGGCCGATGACGCCCACCCGATAGCCCACCTCAGCCAGCACGTGTCCCACCACCGCCACGCCGACGTGGTGACCGTCGATGTAGGCATCGCCGGTCACCAGGATCACATCGAGCTGGTCCCACCCCCGTTCCTGCAGCTCCTGGCGCGTTGTCGGCAAGAACATACTGATCTCAATTGTGCCATGCCGGCCGGGTCGCGTCAAACCAACTCGCGGATCATCCCCGCCATCTGCTGCGCCCGCGCCGGCGCGTCCCCGACGTGCTCTCTCGCGTGCAGCAGCTCGCGCACCCGCTCCCCGGGCAGATGGCGCACGATCTCCGCATCGGCCGCCAGTCGGTCGGCCAGGGGGTTGGGCTCGCCTTCGTGGACGGCCTGCCAGGCGACCAACGCATGTTGGCGGATGATCTCGTGCATGGCCTGGCGATCAGCCCCCGCCCGCGCCAACTCCATCAGCAGCAGCTCCGTGGCCGCGAAGGTACCGTACGCCTCCAGGTTGCGGGAGATTCCCTCCTCGTGAATCTCCAGGCCCCGCACAATCCGATGCGCACGGGCCAACAACTCGTCGGTACCCAGGAATGCGCCGGGCAGCATCAGACGCCGATTGGCGGAATCGTCCAGCGTCCGCTCCAGCAGGCTGTGGGCCGCGTTGTCCCAGGCGACCCGCACCAGCGCCGCCACGTAGCGCGCCATGCTGTCCATGTTCTCGGCATTGACCGGGTTCCGCTTGAAAGGCATCGCGGAGGAGCCAACCTGCCTCTCGCCAAAGGGCTCGCTCCATTCTCCGAACACGGGCGACTGGAGCAGCCGCAGGTCGAAGGCGAAGCGATACAGCGAGGCCGCCACGCCCGCCAGAGCGGCCACCACCCGGTAATCCTGCTTACGCGGGTAGACCTGGGTCGCCACGGGGAAGGCCCCCAGGTCCAGGGCCTCCATCACCAGAGCCTCCAGTTGCGCGGGCGTCATGCCCGTCCCGGCCAGCAGCTGCGCAAAGGAGGCCGCGGTCCCCGTAGCCCCCTTGATCCCCTTGCCCCGGATGCGATCTCGCAGGCGGTCGAGAGACGCGTAATCCTCCAGGAGATCCTGACCATACGTCGCCAGGCGATAGCCGACGGTGGTCGGCTCCGCCGGCTGCAGGTGGGTGAACCCCATGCAGGTCTGCTCAGCGTGCTCCTCAATCCGGCCCGCCAGGTCAAGGAGGACCGTGCCTAGCTTTTCCAACACCAGGTCAAGCGCCTCCCGGATCCGCATCGCGTCGGCATTGTCCTGGATGTCGGCGCTCGTGGCTCCCAGGTGGATCACAGCCCCACCAACTGGACACTGCTCGGCAAACGCGCGCACCTCCGCCATCAGGTCGTGGTGGATCTCGGCCTCGATCTCTCCAGCGCGGACCAGATCGACCTCGTCCTGATGCGCCCTCAGGTCGGCCAGCTGACCCTCGTCGACGAGGCCGGCCTCGTGCTGCGCGGCGGCCAGCCCCACCCAGACCCGCCGCCACAGCCGCCGCTTGTGCGCCTCGCTCCACAGAGCCCGCATCTCCTCGGACCCGTACCGCCAGGTAAACGGGGACAGGAACGTATCGTGTGTGAAACTTGTCTCCGTGCCCATACTGCAGCCTCCGTAATGCACTGCTTCCGCTACCTCGCTGGACTCCGCTCGTAGTTCGGGGCCCCCTTGGTGATGACGACGTCGTGGGGATGGCTCTCCCGAAGCCCCGCTGAAGTGATGCGCACAAAACGGGCCTCCCGGCGCAACTCTTCCAGCGTGCCACATCCGCAGTATCCCATGCCGGAGCGCAGACCGCCGACCAGCTGATGCACCATGTCGGCCAGGGGGCCCTTGTAGGGCACCATCCCCTCTATACCCTCCGGCACTGGCTTGGCTGCGTCTTGCTGGAAGTAGCGGTCCGCCGAGCGCTCCTTCATCGCCCCCAGGGAGCCCATACCCCGGTACGCCTTGAACGAACGCCCCTCGTAGAGGATCATCTCGCCGGGGCTCTCCTCCGTTCCGGCGAACAGGCTCCCGATCATCACACAGTTCGCGCCCGCCGCCAGGGCCTTGGTGATGTCGCCGGAGTACTTGATGCCTCCGTCGGCGATCACCGGGACACCGTAGGGCTCGGCTGCGGCCGCACACTCCGTGATCGCCGTGATCTGCGGCATGCCCGCCCCGGTCACCACGCGTGTGGTGCAGATCGAACCCGGCCCCACACCCACCTTCACCGCGTCGGCGCCCCGCTCGATCAGAGCACGGGTCGCCTCCGCGGTGACGACGTTCCCGGCGATGACGTCGGTGTCGGGGAACTCGCCCTTCAGCCACGCCAACGCATCCATCACCCCCTGGGAGTGACCGTGAGACGAATCGATGCACACCGCGTCCACCCCCGCCTCCACCAGGGCTCGGGCGCGCTCTCCCATATCATCCCCCGTCCCCACCGCCGCTCCCACCCGCAGACGCCCCAGCTCGTCCTCGCACGTGTTCGGATGCTCGATCCGCTTGAGGATGTCCTTGACCGTGATCA
>CAYMHT010000212.1:0-3360 GCA_964390305.1 uncultured Anaerolineales bacterium | reverse complement strand
ATCGAGCTCAGCTATCCTCCTGTTCCCGATTGAGCTCGTAGATGATCCGCAAGCCGTGGAGCGTGAGCCAGGGATCGACGATGTCGATGACGTCTGTCTCTTGGGCGATGATCTCCGCCAGGCCGCCCGTGGCGATGACGCGTGTCTCCGGGCCGAGCTCTCCCTTGAAGCGGGCGACCATGCCCTCCACCAGCCCGACGTAACCGAACAGCAGCCCTGACTGCATCGCATGGGGCGTATTCCGGCCGATGACCGACGGCGGGCGGCTCAACTCGACGCGGGGCAGCTTGGCCGTGCGTTCGAAGAGCGCCTGAGCCGCGATCCCGACGCCGGGCGCGATGGCCCCGCCAAGGTAGTCTCCGTCCGCGGAGACGGCGTCGAACGTGGTGCCGGTGCCGAAATCGACGACGCACGCGGGTGAGCCGTACAGGGTTTGCACGGCCGCGGCGTCGACCACGCGGTCCGCTCCCACTTGCCGCGGGTCGTCGTAGCGGATGCGCACCCCGGTGCGAACCCCCGCGTCGACCACCAGGGGATCCTGTCCGACGTAGTTGCGAGAGACCTCCACGAAAGGTTGGGTGAGTGGGGGGACGACACTGGCTATGGCCACGCCGGTGACGTCCTCAGGGGCGTAACCACGGTGCCGGAATAGCTGCATCATCAGGATGCCGTACTCATCGGGCATCTTGTCGTGGATGGTACGGATACGCCAGCGCGGGCCCAGGTTCTCGCCTTCGTATAGTCCGAAGGTGATGTTGGTGTTTCCGATGTCCACCGCCAGGAGCATACCATTTGCTCCAACGTGTTCCTCCGTCATGAGATTCCTCCTTCGATCTGCTCAGCTACCAGGGTCGCAGGAGAGAGGCGGTAGGGGCAAGGGGAAACCGAGCGACGGCGGGCAGCGCGACCGCCCACAGGGCACGTCCTTCCTCTGCCGTCTCGGTCGCCTTGGCGATCCCAGCAGCAACTAGAACGTAACGCGACATGTGATGTGCTCCGGCTGTCAGACGCTCGCTCACGGCCCGGGTCGGTCCGTGGCAGCACACGTATTCTACTTCGCCGGGTACACGGTGTCAAGCAGCAATAGGGACGAATGTCTCCGCTTGGGGGTGGGCTAGCGGCAGATCAGCGTCGGCCATGGGTTCTCGCGCAGGATGCGATCGACGACGCTGCCGAGGACTGCCTCCGGCACCGGTCCCTTGCCGTACCCGCCGATGAGGATGAGGTCGCACCCTCTTTCTTCGGCGGTCCTCAGGATTGCTCCGGCGACCGTGCGGCTTCCGCTTCCGTCCCTACCCGTTTCCACGTACCGAGCCCGGACGCCGTGCACCTCGAGGTACGTCTGGGCCTCTTCGATTGTCTGCGGGCCGACCTGTTCGTCCCCGTGAACCGTGAGAACGGTCAGCGGGACGTCCCAGCGGCCCGAGACGTAGGTGGCCACGAAGAGTGCCTCGCGTGCCTTCGGCGTACCGTCGTAGGCCAAGAGAGCGTGGTGGAGGTGAGACGGGCCGTGTGGCACCGTGAGCACAGGCCTGGGGCACTGTCTGATGAGGGTGACCAGGCCCGAGCTGAGCTTCGACACGGCCTGGGGTGGCGGCGGGTAGCTCAGGCTCACGACGACCACATCGGCCCAGCGTGCGCGCTCGCATATTCTGCGGTGGACAGAGCCCACCTCGAACACGAGGTTCCCCTGGACGCCGGTCTCTTCACACCGACGGTCGAACTCGTCCATGACGGCGCCGGTCTCGGATCGACGCTTCTGCTCCTCGGACGAGACGATGTGGAGGCCCCGGAGGTGGGCACCCTCACGCTGGGCCAGAACAAGCGCTTGCTCCAGCGCTGACCAGCCGCTCTCGTCGCCGCGAATGGCGACGAGGATGCTGGGGAAAAGGCGATCGTCCTGTCGCGACGTCACCCGCTCCTCTCTCCACTGGCCCGCCGAGGGGCCCGGCTCAAGCTCGTCGGGGGTCACGGCGCGCAACACTTTCCTACCGATGCGCTCGAGCACCCGTCCCGGCTTTCGACTGAACCGGGTCGTCAGATCGCTGGCGGCCATCGCCGGGGAGATCTCCCAGCCCAGCTGCTCCTCCAGCGCCGCCTTGTGTTCGGAAATCCAGAGATAGAGGTCGGTCTCCGTTCGCTCGGGGAAGTGGCGCAGGATGCCCCGGTCGCGGATCAGACACGCCACGGGCAGATAGACCTCGTCATACCAGTGGGCGACTGCCTCCTCGCAAGGGATGTATCGCTCCTGCTCCAGCCCCATGAAGTAGCGGTGAACCTCGATGTGTTCCTGAAGCAGCGGGTACTTCCCCGGTTCGGTCACGCTTAGGTCGGCCTCGGGGCGTATCCGGTCGATGCTCGTCATCTCCAGGAACTCCACGTGCTCGGCCTTGATGATCAGGTCCTCGGGTTCAACGTCCGGTGAGAGCGGTACCTTCGTCTCCACCTCCGTCACGTAGGCCTGGATGTGATCCGCTCCCAGCTGGCGGGCGACCGAGACACGGTGGTGACCGTCGCGGACGAAGTAAGCGTCCCCGATGCGGTACACCTCGATGGGCGGGACTCCCTCCATGCCCGTCATCGCGATCTCAACCCGCGCCCAGCGATCTTTGGAGCTCTCCTGCCTGGGGAGGAACCTGCGCGTGAAGTCTCTGTAGCGACCCACGCTGCCGACGATGGCGTCGAGAGGGATGTCCTCCAGGTGCTCGGACGAGCGCTCTCGGGCCCTCAGCTTGCGTCGGACCTCCTGGTAGGAAAGGAGCTCCGTGGGACGCCCGGTGAGGCGGCCCAAGAGGTCATTCAGCTGCGCCTGAAAGCGCGCGCTGTGAAAATCCTCAATCGCGGACGATAATGTACGTTCCATGACCCGGCGCTGCGAAGCCCGACAGTGCCCGCATGGACACGCGCGAGGTCTTCGACTGCCTCGTGGTGCCATGTTCCGGAGCATCCATTATAGACTGGCCGGTGACGGCGTCAAGACAGGGGGTATCGTCATCCTCCGGCACGCGAAGCGGACTTGCGGAGACAGGGCACAAGGGCTCCGTCCACGTCCCGCTTCGGGTGTCAAGGCGGGCTAGGGGCGGCCGAAGTCAGCGATTATGTACGTGCCCCATCGGGCATCGGACACGCCGATGCCGATCTCGAGGAGCCAATCGGTGAGCAGCGTCCGACGGTGAGGGTCGTTAGGCGGCGTCTCGTCCATCCACACCTCGACGGCACGGCGCGGAGACTGAGTCTGCGCCCAGCACTCGGCCCATCCGGCCGCGTCGTACCCCGCGCGGAGGATGCGTGTCTTAATGGTGGCGCCATCGGAGCCCGTGTGGCTGCACCAGCCGCGCCGGGCGCAGTCGTCGGCGTGGG
>CAYMHT010000211.1:0-3457 GCA_964390305.1 uncultured Anaerolineales bacterium | reverse complement strand
ACAATCGCTACGGCATCGCCGGGGTCGGATCGCCGGTAGCCCAGCCGATGATGTTCAAATTCGGCGGGAGTGCGCGCCAGGGTGCCCGCGCGATCCGGACCGCGGCCAAGTGGGGTGCCAAGATTGCCAGTATGAGCTGGACCATCGACTGCAACTGGTGGTGCAGGACCTTCTCCGGCATCTCGGGCTACGGCAAGTTCAAGGATGCCATGCGTGACGCCGACGCGGCCGGTGTCCTGACCGTGGCAGCTGCTGGCAACGATGACCGCGACCTCAGCGGCGCATTCCTGATGCCTTGCGTCCTGCGATGGAACAGCTTTTGCGTCGGCGCTCTGGCCAATGACAGTCGAGCTCGCGCCAGCTTCTCGAACTACGGCACCAAGAGCGCCACCCCGTTGGGCACCGGCGGCGTCAACATCTGGGCCCCGGGCGAGAGCGTGCGCGTTGGCCCTGACTTGGTTACCGCAACGAACGACGACACGAGTGGGACGAGCCTCGCAGCGCCCTTTGTCGCTGGAGCCGCCGCCCTGGCTTGGGGCGTCGATCCTACGCTGACGCACACCGAGGTCCGGAACCTCATCCTCAATACCCGCAACGCACCCCTATACAGCACGGTGGCCCCGGGCAGCGTCAACGTGATGCGCATGGCGATGGCGGCCGGTCCGCCGCTGCAGGACCGCCTCGGCCTCATCCGCCACGCCGACGCGGCGGCGTTGATCACCGACGCGGGGCTCACCGATCTGACGATCACGCCCGGCGAGGCGGACTACTTCGAGTACCAGGCCGAGAACTACCTCGCCTCGGCTCAGTTCACGGCCACCTACGTCGAGCCCCTGGGCGACTTGGTCATGGGGGCTGACAAACCTAGCATGATGGCATCTCAGGGAAAGACTACCTGGCCTTTGGCGACTGGGCGCACCATCACCAGCACGGATCTCTGCATCGGCGACCAGTACGGCGAGCAGTTCGTCTTCTACGTGAAGGGCGCCAATCCGGCGGTTGGGAATGCTTACAGACTCACAGTGCAGACGACGCCCGCGACGTCCCTTGCTTCCGACGATAATGAGTCCAACGACTTCGAGTTCCAGGCTACCGAGATCGCGGCGCCGCGGATGAGCTCGCAGGATCTCTTCACCGTCGAGCGCATCGACTGCCGCAATGGGTTGACCCTCGACACCCTCGGTGACACGGACTTCTATTCCGCGACCGTCGATGCCGCCGATCTGTCGACGGCTGAGCACTACACCGCTCTCTGCGTCGAGATCCACGCCGACTTTCCACTCACGGCGACCCTGATGCGAGACGGTTCCGTCCTGAAGACCGAGTACGCCGAGCATCCCTCGCTGACCTATGACGGCGCACAGGCGGGCAGCTACCTCCTCAAGGTCTGGGGGCCGACCCTGAACGCCTACACGCTTCGAACCCGCGTCTGCGACCCTGAGGGCAACGAGCGCGCCTGGGATCTCGAGAACTGGCTTAAGAATGCCACGTTGCCGGAACCGCCTGATCTCCTGCCCGATCCAGGGGGACTAAGAGAGCTGCCTATTTGGTGGCGGAAGTACGTATGGGATCCGAGCACGCTCTTTGCAATGGAGGCCAACGGCGTGCCGCCGGTCGATCGGGACCTGACTGTCTCTACCCTGGAGCTAACTGGCTCTCCCCTTGTCTTTGCCTTGGGCTCCCCGGTCGGGGGCGAGATGCAAGTGAGCCTGGGACCCGGCCCTGGGCCGGCAGGTGCGGCGCACCCCGCGTGGGTGCAGTCCGAGGGGGTGTACGCCCTTCTCCAGGACGCCGAGGGGACCGAGCTGTGGCGCGTTGAGGGCGTGCTGGATGACGTCACCATGCCCACAGAGATCGAGGCAGGCAAGACCTATCTACTGCTCGTCAACGGCGAGGCGGGGACGGAGACACACCTCAGCGTGGACCTCCCCGGTGAACGGCTCTACCTGCCGCTGGTCCTGCGTTGAACCTCTGCGCAGGAGTAGCTGACGGGGCTTCCCCACTCGGCGGTTAGGCGAGAAACCGGTGGTGTGGGAGCCCCGTCGACTGAAGTGGCGGGTGGGCTTCAAATCCAAACGGTATAACTTTTCGGGGGAACCTCAATAATACCATCCTTCACTCCTATGTCCAGTTTGGCAGGGGAACATCACCCTCCGAACACGGCGAGACGGTTCGGACGTGACACAAGGAAGCTGTGGCAGGCTGCCTCTTGGATTTGGGCAGCGAGGAGAAGAAAAATGAAAGTCCGTATCCTGTCTATGTTTGTCTTGGGTCTCGCGTGGGGCGCTTGTGCAGCCACGCCAGCGCCGATAGCCGCACCTGTCGAGGAGGGATCGACCGTCGGAGCTACCGCGTTACGGGGCACAACGCTCGTGAAACCCGCCGCGGCAGCCACCCACTACGTCCGTCCCGACGGCGGCTCCCACGAGGAGTGCACCGGCCTCGTCGACGCCCCTTACCCCGGCAGCGGGACCGATCAGCCCTGCGCCTGGGACCACCCCTTCCGCGCCCTCCAGCCCAGCGGCGAGCCGGACGTCACCGGCACCTCGCGCATCGCTGGCGGCGACACCCTCATCATCGCCTCCGGCAGCTACCCTATGGGTCTCGGAGCGCCCGGCGCGGAAAACTGCGATGCTGGCTATCCTTGGGATTGTCACATGCCGCCGGTCCCGTCAGGCCCTGACTCTGCCCGCCCCACGCGGATCCTGGGAGCAGGCTGGGACGTTGGCTGTCCGAACCCGCCCGAGCTGTGGGGCCGGGAGCGTGCCGGGTTTATCCTTAACCTGACCGATGTCAGCAACGTCGAAATCGCCTGCTTGGAGATCACCGACCACTCCGGTTGCGTCGAGGACCACACCGGCGGCCTGGCCTGTGAGAGCGAAAGCTACCCCTACGGAGATTGGGCCGCGGACGGGCTCTACGCGGAGGATTCGGCGAACGTTCGCCTTAGCCACCTCAATATCCACGGCCTCGCCGTGGCCGGGGTGCGCGCCGGCCGGCTCACCGACTGGACCGTCGAGGACGTCCGCATCGCCGGCAACGGCTGGGTCGGCTGGGAAGGGGACATCGAGGGTGAAGATTCCAACGCCGGTGAGCTCACCTTCCGCCGCTGGACCGTGGAGTGGAACGGCTGCGGGGAGACCTACCCCGGCGGCCAGCCCGCCGGCTGCTGGGGTCAGTCGGCCGGCGGCTACGGAGATGGCGTCGGCACTGGCGCCACCAGGGGCGACTGGATCATCGAGGACTCCGCCTTCCTCCACAACACCTCCGACGGCCTCGACCTCCTCTACCACACCCTGGGTGGCAGCGTCACCATCCGGCGCACCATCGCCGAGGGGAACGCTGGCGACCAGATCAAGACCGCCGGCCCCACTCACCTTGAGAATGTGATTGTCGTCAGCAACTGCGGTTTCTTCGATGGCAAATCCTTCACCCATGACGTGGATAACTGCCGCGC
>CAYMHT010000210.1:0-3485 GCA_964390305.1 uncultured Anaerolineales bacterium | reverse complement strand
TGATTATCCCGTCCGCCAGCTCGCGAACGCGTGGATCGCTGATGCTCGCCTTCCGCGCGTTGTTGATGGCAATTGAGTGGTGGGGGATCATTGACTTCATGAAGGCGACATCCCCGATTACCGCTTGGCTTCTATTTACGAACAGCAAGAGCACGCCGAGCAGCGCGGCCAAGACGAGAACTGCGATCTTGGTTCCCATTCCTTTGTACATTGACCACATGAAGGACAGCATCACGACGGTCATGACGCACCCCATGACCAATGAGGCGATCAGACGGTTTCGACTGAACAGTGCGTGGTCGAATGAGTAGACGAGCTGATACATCAAGAAGAACATGATGAAAGTCGAGGTCGCGATCATCGCCGCGAATCGCCCCCAGCTCATTCCCATCGTCTTCTTTTGCTGATCCATTATTCCTCCTCCTCTCTATCATTCAATCCCAGTTTCTCTGCGCCTCCCGATTCACGAGGCTCGGCAGACGATCCGGCCTCGATTCGAGTGTAACACGAATACGCTTCTCCAAACGATGGGATCGGTTGGAGCCTGGGTGGGCCTCGGTTGGGTTGGGTTGGAATTTCGTTGGGACCCGGCGTGGCGACGTGCGGCCGGCATCCAGAAGGATATTGCCATTCTGAATCCGGCAGAGTTCTTCACCCTGCTCGATCTGAGCTAGGAAGCAAAAAGCCAGACGCCCCGATCCTCGGTCCCATGGACCGAGGGCGCCTGGCTTCCGGTGCCTCAATTCAATTCTGGTACCCTCGACAGGACTTGATCCTGCAACCTTCTGGTCCGCAACCCGAATCGTGTAGGGGATCCTAGGGCGACTGGGGGGGTCTGAGCGAGCTTCTTTCCAAGCCGGGTGGCTATGGGCCGGAACGACCTTCGCCACGCGCCGCCGCTCCACCATCGCACAGCGGCTCGACGCGGTACTGCACGCGCTCCTCGCAGGTCAGCCCGCGCACGTAACGGTTGGTGTATGCCCAATCGATCAGCTCATCCAGCGGCAGATCCGCGACCTGCCATTCGATGAGCGCGCCGTCTAATGAGGCGGAGAAGGCGGTCTCGCCGTCGGGGCTGAAGACCAGGCCAGGCACCAGCTCTGTATGAGCAGTGAAGCGGCGCAGCTCTTGAGCTGTCTCGAAATCCCACAGGATGATGTCCCCGTCCATGGATCCAGAGAGGAGGTAACGGCCATCGGGGCTGACCTCCACGCTCCACACCATGTCATCGTGCCCCAGGTACCGACGGATGACCTCGCCCGTTGTCACGTCCCACAGAATGATGCTGCGATCGGATGACGCGGAGAGGGCGGTCCTCTCATGCGGACCGAAGGCTACGTCAAGCACCATGTCGGTATGGCCTTCAGGGCGGAGGATTTCCTGGCCGCTCGCCACGTCAAACAGCATCGCCCGCCTAAGAAAGGCTGAGCCGGCGACCGTACGGCTTCCATCAGCGCTGAATGCGATGCTGGTGATGTCGTCTGTGGTGTCAAAGCGGCGGATCAGCTCGCCGGTCTCCAGGTCCCACAGAATCAACTCTCCCGGTTCCTCGATCGTAGCATCATCTGCCTGCGATCCGGAGAGCGCGGTACTGCCATCGGGGCTGACGGCCACACTCCTGACAAGGCGTCGGTGGCCTTCAAGGCGATGTGTCACCTCACCCGTCTCGGTATCCCACAGCACCAGACTCTTGGCGCCCGACCCTCCGTACCCGTCGGAGGAACCGACCAGCGCATGCTTACCATGGGAGCTGAAGGCGATACAATTCGGACAAACTGAAACGGCATCCTCCTCAAAGCGACGGATCACCTCACCGCTCTCCACATCCCACAGCGTCACGACGTCCGTCAGGTCGCCGGTCAGAAGGCGGCGTCCGTCGGGACTGACGGCCACAGCGCTAAGGCGGGTGCCATCAGTCGGGAAATGGCGAAACTCGACTTGACCGGCGAGGTTCCACAATCGCAGGGTACCGTCGGAGTACCCGGAGAGGGCCAGGCGCTGGTCGGGGCTGTATGCAGCGGACGCCACCTCTACGCGGCCCAAAACGCCTCCTGCCAACGTCTGCGCCTGCCGCCAGCTCTCTATGTCCCACAGGACCAGGTCTATAAGTGACAACATGACAGTACGCCCGTCAGGGCTAATCTCCAGTGTGTCACCCGTCATACCTCCAAAACCCTGCTGGCGCATCTCCTGGCCGGTTTCCAGGTCCCACATGCGGATCGTATTGCCGCCAGCCGACATGATGGTGCGCCCGTTGGGAGTGAACGTCACGCCCAACACCTCATTGACGTGTCCCTCAAGGCCGCGGAGCGGTTCGCCGGTCGCCACATCCCATAGGATCAGCGTCCTATCCGCGGAGCCGGATAGGGCCATCTGGCCGTCAGGGCTGAAGGCGACGCTGTTCACCCCATCTGTGTGGCCCTCGAAGCGGCGGAGCGGCTCGCCGGTTGTGACGTCCCAGAGGATGAGCGCGGCGTCGTCTGCACCGGACAGGGCCGTCTGCCCATCGGGGCTGAAGACGATGTCGCTCACCCCGCCACTGCTGTGCCCTTTGAAGCGCCGGACCACCTGGCCCGTATCGACGTCCCACAGGATCAGCACGGAATCCCCCGAGGCTGAGAGGGCGGTCTGGCCGTCCGGGCTGAAGGCGACAGCGTTGACCCGGCCAGTGTGCCCTTCAAAGCGGCGCAGCTCAGTGACAGCCTCCGGCTCGCTCAAGCCCGTGTTGATCGCACTCGAAACGTCCCACAGGATCAGCTCACCCTCACCGCACGTACCATCAGACCTCACCTCAGCACAGCTCCCGGAGAGGGCGGTCTTGCCATCCGGGCTGAAGGCAACGTCCTGAACGGCGTTGCTGTGGCCGGTGACGACGGCACGGGTTCCCGGCCCCAGCGCGAGGGCCGACAGCGTGCGTACGGCCTCTGACGGAGGCTGATCTATGTCGACCGCTTCCAGCGCCAGAGCCAGCGCCAGATCGGTCTCCCCGTTGTCCTGGGCCTGCTCGGCGTTGGCGGCCAGCGCCAGGCTGTGGCTGACGGCCGCCTCGCGTCGGGCGGTCGCGCGCGCACTGAAGGCAAAGATCGCAAGCACGATCGCGACGATCAGGCCGCCTGCCAGGGTCAGGATGGTTCGCCGCCGCCGCTGTTCCCGCAATCTCACACTCGCCCGGATGAAATCCCTCTCTGGCCCACTCAGCTCATCCCCACGCTCGGCCAGCCAGCCCTCGCCCTGCGCCAGCGGCGCACCTCGCAGCAGGGCCCCTTCGTCGCCCTCGCTCGTCTCCCATCCCCGCAGGGCAGCGCGCAGGCGCTCCTGCCAGATGCGGAACGCGCGGTCCGCGTCCATCCACGCTCGCAGCCGGCCCCAGCGCTGGATCAGCGCCTCGTGCACCACCTCGACGGTCTCTGTCCCCGTGGCATCCTGCGCCGTCACGACCAGGCGCCTGTCCGCCAGGTGCTGCACGAGCTCCCAGTGCTCGTCCC
>CAYMHT010000209.1:0-3508 GCA_964390305.1 uncultured Anaerolineales bacterium | reverse complement strand
CCTTCGACGCCGAGTCCCTCGGCTGTAGCGGCGCCCGCCGTTATCTCGGCTTCGACCAGCGCCTCAGACCCAACTTCGCCCACTTCCTCTCCTGCGGCATCCCGGGCGAGATGGAGGGCGAGCGCTACAAACAGTCGCCCGAGCTGGTGGAAAAGTACCTGCAGACCCAGCCCGCCTTCGAGGCACCGGGCGGCTACATCGTCTTCAAGCGGTGGGATCATCTCGACGAAGAAGATGACCCCGTCGTGGCCATCTTCTTCGCGCCGCCCGACGTCCTTTCCGGCCTCTTCACCCTGGCCAACTTCGACGAGGTCGACCCCCACGCAGTCATCGCCCCCTTCGGCTCCGGGTGCTCCTCCATCGTCTACCATCCCTACCACGAGCTTGAATCCGATCGCCCTCGCGCCGTCCTGGGGATGTTCGACGTATCCGCCCGCCCCTGCGTGTCCGCCGACCTCTTGACCTTCTCCGTCCCCTGGCCTAAGCTCACCCGCATGATCGACCACATGGAAGAGAGCTTCCTCATCACCAAGTCCTGGCACAAGGTCCGCTCGCGTATGTAGGCCGCGCGTTCCGCTCGACTCACACCACCACCCACCATCCCGTGAACTACACGAAGCCAAGATATTCCAAATTCGCACCGTGTTTCCCAAACGGTATCGTAAATCTCCCCCATTGACACTCACCCTTCGATGTGGTATGATGGTTTCACTGGGAGACGTCGACTGCCACTGGAGAATCGCGTAGACAGAAGACAGGAGCACACAGGAGAGCACACCATGACCAGAAGAACACACCCGCCGATCGCCAGCGCCCCCTGCGGCGGCTCCGCATCCGCGCCTGCGGTCGTCTCCTCGCGCCTGACGACTTCGGCACACACTCTCAATCGCCCACCTCTCCACCCACCTACCCTTGTTCCCAACAAAAACTTCTGCCTCGCGCCTTTCGCGACCCAGAGCTCCGCTTGCCCGACCCACCGGCGGTGATACGATGTCAGCCGTCATGCACAGCACCCCCGATCTCTAGTCTCTCGGGCCAACACGAGGAGAGTTCAATGAACATACTGATTGCAGCCGACATGGAAGGGGTCTCCGGCGTGGTGAGCTGGGACCACGTCAACCCCGACCACAAGGAGTATGCTCGCTTTCGCCGGCTCATGACCGCCGAGGTCAACGCCGCCGTCCGTGGGGCCTGCGACGCCGGAGCGGAGACCGTCTTCGTCGCCGATGGTCACGCCGCCGGACGGAACATTCTCATCGAGGACTTGGACCCCCGGGCCAAGCTCCACAGCGGCACGCCGTCGCCCCTCGCGATGGTCGCCGGCGCCGACGCGGGAGTCGATGGCGCCCTCTTCATCGGGCACCACGCCCGGGCCGGGAGCGAGCACGCAATCCTCGATCACACCTGGTCCAGCCAGCGCGTGAGCAATCTCTGGCTCAACGGCGATCTGGTCGGCGAGACCGGCCTCAACGCCGCCCTGTGCGGGCACTTCGACGTGCCCGTACTCATGGTCTGCGGCGATCAGGCGGTCTGCGACGAGGTCACCGCCCTGCTGGGGAACGTCGAGACGGTGGCGGTGAAGAAGGCCACGGGCCGCACAGCGGCCCGCTGCCTGCCCCCGGAGGCCGCCCAGGAGAGGATCTATGAAGCTGCCCGGCGGGTCGTCACACGCCTGCAGGATGGCGACGCCCCGCAGCCCTTCCGCCTCTCCACGCCCATCACGCTGAGGGTCGAGTTCCCCAAGTCCGACATGGCCGACCAGGCGGCGTTCCTTCCCGGTGCGCAGCGCGACGAACGGCGGATCAGCTACACTGCCGAGGACATGGTGGTCGCCCTCCAAGCGATGCGGTCCATGCTCGCCCTGGCCGACTGACCACCGCCGGCCGAATCTGGCGCACGACAGGACGCACAGAAGCTGCCCCCGGGGGCAGCTTCTGTCATCAGTCAAACGAAGTGGTCGGGGGTATCGCGCGCCCCGCGCCGCGCGCCGCGCAGTCAGGCGTCTATAACACCTTCTCCAACGCCGCAATTAAGCGCTCGTTCTGGGCCCGGTCGCCCACCGTGATGCGCAGGAACGCGGGGATGTCGTACCCCGTGCACGGCCGCACGATGACCCCCTGCCGCTTCAAGCATTCCTGAACCTCGCACGCGTCCGGTCCAATCCTCACCAGGATGAAGTTCGTGTGGCTCGGCACGTACGTCAGCCCCAGCTCCTCAAACCGCGCGTACAGGTAGCGGCGCTCCCTCCGGTTCATCTCCACCGTTCGCTTCAGGAACGCCTCGTCCTGCAGCGCGCCGATCCCCCCCGCCTGCGCCAGAAGATTCACCGCAAAGGGCTCCTTCACCTTCTGGAGTGGCTCGAGGACCTCGGGGACGGCCATTCCATAGCCCAGGCGCACGCCCGCCAGGCCGAAGATCTTCGAGAACGTCCGCAGCACCAGCACGTTCCGCCGTCCCTCCCGCACGTATGCCAGCGTGTCTGGAAAGTCGTCCGCGTCCACCAGCTCATAATATGCCTCGTCGAACACGACCAGCACGTGATCTGGCACCCGCTCCATGAACGCACTCACCTCGTCCGCCGTCACGATGGTTCCCGTCGGGTTATTCGGATTGCACACGAAGACCAGCCTCGTCCGCGCTGTGATCGCCTCCGCCATCACGTCGAGGTCGAGCCGATACTCCTTCAGGGGCGTCTTGATCAGTTTGGCGCGCATGACCCGCGTGTAGATGTCGTACACCGGGAACGACGATCGGCTCACGACGACCTCGCTCTCCTCGTCCAGGTACGCCATGCAGGTCCCCATGATGATCCCGTCCGCGCCGTTGCCCACCGTCACGTGGCTCGGCGCCACGTCTAGGAAGCTCGCCAGCGCCTGCCGCAGATCTCGGCTCTCCCCGTCGGGGTAGGTGTTCAGCCTCGGCAGTGCCTTGCGAATCGCCTCTACCGCCTTCGGCGCCGGGCCCAGGGGATTCTCGTTGGACGCCAGCTTGATCACGTCCTCCAGGCCATACTGGCGCTGAACCTCCTCGACCGGCGTGCCGGGCACGTAGGGATCCAGCGCGTCCAACCCGGATTGGTGCTTCACGTGGTGTGACATCAGCGTTCTGACTCCTTCGTGGTCTTCCTCGTGATCACGCGAACGTCTCCCACAACCAACCCCTCCCCCTCCTCGAAGAGGAACACCGGGTTCAGGTCCACCTCATCAATCTCTGGATAGCGAAAGGCGAGCTCGGAGACCGTCACCAGCGCGTCGGTCAGCGCATCCAGGTCCCGCCGTGGCTGTCCGCGCACCCCTTCCAGCAGCGGAGATGCGTCAATCTCCCCGATCATCCTCTCCGCCTCAGCGCGGTCGACAGGGGCCACCCGCAGGACGACGTCCCCCCAGAGCTCCGTGTAGACCCCTCCCAGCCCAAACGCCACCACCGGGCCAAACTGCGGATCCCGCGACAGCCCCAGCAACACCTCCTGACCCCCCTCGATCATTGGGTAGACCACCACGCCCCGGAA
>CAYMHT010000208.1:0-3524 GCA_964390305.1 uncultured Anaerolineales bacterium | reverse complement strand
GGGCGCGGGCGGCCTCGTAGGCGCCGATGGCCTCCACCAGAGCCCCGTTCTCCTGGTGATGGCGCCCCGATCGGGCGCGGGCCTCGAACGCCACCGCGTCGATCCAGCAGTCGGCGTCGGGGTCGAACGTGTAGCCGCCCTCGGCGGTGCGCACGAAGGCCGAGCGCTCGTCGGGGTCGAGGGCCCGGCGGAGCTGGCTGATGCGCACGTGGAGCCGACCCCGGGCCGCGTCGGGGTCCTCGTCGGGCCACAGGATCTCCAGCAGCTGGTCCGCGGGGACCACGCGGCCGCGCCGCGCCAGGAGCACCTTGAGCACGGTGCGGGTCTGCTGGCTGCGCCAGGCCGAGGGCGCGATGGGCGCCCCATCGCGCAGAACGCTGAACGGACCGAGCAGGTGGATGCGGAGTGTCGTCATCGCGCGCTACGCAGCAGCGCGGACCAGGGCCCAGCGCCTCGTGATCATCTCCTCGACGAAGACCTCGTACACCCTGGTCAGGTCAGCGGCCGACACGTGAACTCCCAGCGCGTCGCAGACCGCCATATCGAAGCTCACTCGCACAGGCGCGGGCTCGACCGGCTTGTCCGCGACGGTCCAAAATCGCCTCTGGCGGTAACCGGTGCCGCGTTGTCGCTCCCAGAACTCCTCGTATCGCAGGTCGAAGCCCCGGTCAAACTGACTCCTCAGTGGGGGGAACTCGACCGAGCCGAACTCCTCAAAGGCGGCCGCGAGGGGGCGCACGACGTCCTCCGAAGGCCACAGCTCCATTTCGGCCAAGTCATCAAGCCGAACAGGGATGTACCCGGCGCTCCCTTCCTCCATGAGCAAGAAGACCTGCGCGAGGAAAAGGGCCGAGTTGAGCACCGCACACATGGCCCGTGCTCTTTCGGGACGAACCCGGACCGCGTTCAGCACCTGATTGGGAACGATCTCCCGGTCCGAGTAGAACGCGAAGTGACACGTGCAGGGCGAGAAAGGATTGATCCGACGTGCCAGGGCGAGATGGCCCTGCTTCGCATCTGCGTTCCGCCGCACTCTCGACCAGAACGGTTCCCAATCGAAGCCCTCTCCAGGCGAATGTCCGCAGGCGCGGCAGATGCGCCCATGCTCCTCATGGTGTCGGTCCACCAGGTAGTCCCACTTCGACGTGACGTCCATCGTAGAGAGCCCGACGGTCGTTCTCAGGCTCGGCCTGACTGCAGACGCGGGTATCTGATACGACGCCCCGAGGTCAGACTGCGCAACGATCGTCCCGTTCCCCTCGCCACCGCCGCTGCGCTCCCCCTCATCCCGGAAACGGAGAAAGGCGTGGGCCAGACGGGCGTCGTCGGTCTGCCGCGTCAGGAACAGGAACTTCGCAGACCCCCTTTCCGGACGATAGCCGGTCACTGCGAAGACCTCTGACATCGGATCGAGCTGCTCCAGCGGCTGCTCGAGCAGGCTCATAAGCGTCTCTCGGTGACGGAAGTCGACGACACCGCAGAACCACATGACGTTTTCGAACCGCTCTCGCAACGACAGAAGCCGATAGCTCTCAATGTCCAGATCGTCAGAGCGGAGGTGGTCTTCGTTTCTCAGCCTGTCAGCTATCGACCGCATCTCTTCCGGGGTCAGGTGGGCCAGGTCCTCCTTCACCAGCGCGAACTTGACCCAATGCCTGTGTGAAGCCTTCGTCTTTCGGGCGATGAGGAGCACATCGCGGCATTCACCCCCCGCAGAGAAACCGTAGTTCAGCGTGGGCTTCACCACGTACAGGGGAGTCCACTCCTCAAACAGGATCCTCCGCACCGGACTGCTCGCCTGGTCACGAAGGACGCTCATCGGGATGAGAGCGCCGAAGATGCCGTCATCTCGCAGGAACGAGTCGGCAAGGGGTATGAAATGGGCCCAGAGATCGACGTGTGCGCCGACCCGATCCCTGAAACGATCCGTATTGACGGACTGGCTGATTCCTCCCTCACCCGTCGTGAAGGGTGGGTGCATCAAGACCACGTCGACCTCACCGAGACGGACGTCACAGGTGCGCGCATCGGTCGCCCTCACCCTGGGTGCGTCAGGCGACCTGGCCAGCTGCCGGATCCGACCTTCGTACACCTCCCCGGAGACCAGGTCCAGGCTGTCGCCCTGGATGACCTGCATCCGCTCCAGGCTGGTTGAAACGTCCAGCGCGGCCAGGTTCACGCAGGTCAAGTCGACGGCGAAGGGCACGATGTCCGCACCGAATAGCTCCTCCTCACAGAAACGCCTGTGGGGATTCCCAGCCTGCCCTTCAATCTCGAAGAGCGCCAGTTTCCGCCGATATGCAGAGGTCAGGATGGCCCCGCACCCACAGGCCGGATCAAACGTCGTGTCTCCACTTCCGTCGATGCTCAGATTCGCCAGAAGGTCAGCGGCTTGCGGCCGGGTGTAGAACGGGGCAAGCACCTTTCGGACCTCGCCGGGCATCAGCTCGTAGAAGAGGCGGCCGGGCAACTGGTCGTGGACGCGCTCCAGCTCCAGGCCGCAGATCAGGTCATACGCGTCCTTCAACAACGGCGGCGGGACGGCGTCCACCAGCCGTCTGGCGTACACCGGCCACTTATCGACGTCCACAACGCTCCGGAACGCCTGCCGCAGCGAGTGGTACGCTGCCGGTCGCATCCTGGCTGAAAGAAGGTTCTCTCCCGACGAGAGGAACGATCTCAGAACCAGGAGCTGGCTCATCAGCGTGTACGACGCCAGGTATCGAGCGACGTCTGCGAGTTGGGACGGCTCGAGATGTCCGAGGTCCGGCAGGAGACCCCCCTCTGTGATGAGCTCCAGGATGCCGGTCCCTTCGAGTGCCATCCCTCTCATCATCTCGGAGGCCTGTTCGCGCAGAAGCGAGACGACGCGGGGAAGGGGGTAGTACGACTTCTCCCTCGTTCTCAAGCGGGGGAGCACCACGGATCGTAAGAAGTCCATCACGTCGGGGAAGGCGACGTCCGCCAACTCCGCCTTGAAGTCGCCGGCATCGATGAGAACGATGGGGATCTCCCGGTTCACGGCCGCCAAGGCTGCATCGTCGCCTGCCGGACCCCGCCTGGGCGAGCTATGGAGAAAGAGAATCAAGCCGTATGGAATGTGGCTCTGCTCTTTGTGCCGCCAATCCTCAATGACGGCATCCTTGATCGTCCGTCTATCCTGACCGACCTTGATCGAGAGCAGCCACCGGTTCCTGTCGAGCTCGAAGACGAGGTGCGACTCAAGGCCGTAGCGCACCTCTGTGACGGCAGACCCTCCAGCACGCGTGATGACATCCCCAAGTGCTGCGTAGAATGTGCGCGCCATGCCCTTTGCTGTCGGCATCGTCTACTCGTCCTGCACTTCCGGGGCCAACGTGTCGATACCGGCGGTGTCGGTCAGCGACCCCACCGCCTTGGTCATCCCCCGGCCTTCTGGCAAGCGCCGAGGTTGCTCCTTTCCCCTCGACCATGAGTATACACCCGTCGTCCCCGGCAGCAACCACCGAACCGCGACAGGCCACATTCAGCTCTCAGAGACAGGA
>CAYMHT010000207.1:0-3600 GCA_964390305.1 uncultured Anaerolineales bacterium | reverse complement strand
CGTCAGATTCGCGCCGGCGTCGCCCGGGCGAAGCGGTACGTGCGGGAGCGGATGGAGAACGACGACGAAGAGGAGCCGGACGCATAGGCCCAGGGCAGAAGCCCCATCCTCCCGACCTTCTTCTCCCCATGCAAACATTGATTCTCGGGTTTGACGCCTTCGATCCGCAGCGCTTCGAGCATCTGTCGGAGGCGGGCCAGCTGCCGCACCTGACGCGGTACGCGGAAACGGGTGGCTACGCCCGTTTCCAGATCTCGAACCCGGCCCAGACCGAGGTGTCGTGGACGAGCATAGCCACGGGCCTCAACCCGGGCGGGCACGGCGTCTTCGACTTCGTCCACCGCAACCCGAAGACCTACGCGCCCTACGTCTCGCTCCTGCCAACCAAGGGCGGGGCGCTGGGGTCGAGCTTCGTGCCGCCACACCAGGCGCGGACCATCTTCGAGGAGGGGGCCTCCCGGGGATACCCGGCGACCGCCTTGTGGTGGCCAGCCACCTTCCCGGCCCGGCCGGCGCTCCCGGTGCGCACCATCCCCGGCCTGGGCACGCCCGACGTTCACGGACGCCTGGGCGTGGGCACCCTCTTCTCCACTGACGGTGCTCCCCGCGGCGAAGGGTGGAAGACGGCCGTCGAGGGCCTGGAGTCCACGGGGGGCGATCGCTACAGCGGTGCCCTGGTCGGACCGACCCGACAGGGGCTCCTGGGTCAGAAGGAGTCGGCTGTGCAGCTGCAACTCGTGGTGACGGGCCAGGCGAGCCCCCGCCTGAAAATCGGTGGGCAGACCGTCCACCTCAGCCTCGGTCGCTGGAGCCCCATCGTCGAGCTGTCGTTCGACCTGGGCTTCCTCGCCAACCTCCGGGCAGTGACCCGGGTGATCCTGACCCGGATCGAGCCCGAGGTGAGGCTCTACGTCTTGCCCCTCCAGCTCCACCCGTTGGGGTCGCCCTGGCGCTACGCCACGCCTCGAGGCTTCGTGCGGCGCGCGTGGAAGGCCCACGGTCCCTTCCTGACGCTCGGTTGGCCGCAGGACACCACCGGCCTGGAGGATGGCTGCATCGACGACGAGCAGTTCCTCGCCCTGTGCCGGTCGATCCACGACGCCCGGGAGCGGGTGCTTCTGGCGGAGCTGGCCGGGTTCGACGAAGGGGTGCTGGCGTGCGTCTTCGACTCCCTCGATCGCGTGCAGCACATGTACTGGGGCGACCGTCCCGACGTCGTCGACGGCTGGTACCGGAGGCTGGACGGCCTGGTGGGGCGCGTGGAGGAGCGCCTCGGCGGACGTGACCAGGAACATACGAAGTTGATCGTCGTCTCCGACCACGGCTTCGCCCCCTTCGACCACAAGGTCCACCTCAACCGCTGGCTGGTCGAGCAGGGGTATCTGGCGACGAGAGAGGAGAAAGGTGCCGGGAGCCTGGAGCAGGTCGACTGGTCGCGCAGCCAGGCCTACGCGGTGGGCTTGAACAGCATCTACGTCAATCTGCAGGGGCGGGAGGGGGAGGGCTCCGTTCCCGCCGGGGAGCGCGATACGCTGGTGCGACGGTTGAAGGAGGAGTTGCTGGAGTGGCGCGGGCCGGACGGGCGCCGGGTGGTTCAGGATGCCTGGCGTCGCGAGGAGGCCCTGGTGGGGCCGCTCGTGGAGCGGGGCCCGGATTTGCTGGTGGGGTACGCCGCGGGCTACCGCGCCTCGGCGGAGACCGGGATGGGGGAGTGGAAGGGGAGCCTCGTCGAGCCGAACGGGGATCACTGGGCCGCTGACCACTGCGTGGATCCCGCGGTCGTGCCCGGCGTGATCTTCGCCAATCGCGATTTGGAGACCTTTCCGCAACCGTCGTACGTCGACTTCCCGGCCCTGGCCATCGGGATGACCCCCGACTCCAGCGCTGCTGCCCGTGTGCCGTCCTTCAGCGACGAGGAGCAGGAGGCCGTAGAGGAGAGGCTGAGGAGCCTTGGCTACTTTTAGGGAGCGCCTGCCGTCGAGGCGCGACCTTCTACTCACGGGTGCGGCCTGCGCCGTGCCGATCTACAGCTGGGCCATCGTGGCCTTCCTTCAGAAGCTGCCGAGCTGGCTGTTGTTCGTGAGGATCTCGGAGATCGTGGGCGCGTTCTCGTACAGCCAGTTGTTCGCCTTCTTTGAGAGCGCCCTTTTCCTGCTTGCGCTCATCGCCGTGGCTGCAGTTCTCCCGGGCCATCTCTTGCGAGACCGATTCGCGGCGCAGGCAGGGACCATTGCGCTCCTCAGCTCCGGATGGGCCGTCGCCCTCCAACAGAAGGGAGGCGATCTCCCCTCGTGGTCTCCGCAGACGTTCGCTGCACTGGGCGGCCTCTACCTTCTGTCAATCGGGCTGGCTTGTATCCTCATCCATCGTTTCGCCGTGCTGGAGACCGGCGTGCGGGCCTTCATCGAACGGCTGACCGTCCTCCTCTACCTGTACGCGCCGCTGACAGCTGCCAGCGTGGTGGTGGTCATCGTGAGGAATATCCTGTGAGTTCGCAGCTGACCAGACGGGATTTTCTAAGGTTGTTGTCCGCAGCCTCTCTGACGCCGTGGCTGACTGGACCGCAGGCCGTGGTCCGAGCGCCAGCGGAACGTCGGGAGGATACAGACGCGCCCAACATTCTGATTATCGTGTTCGATGCGCTCTCGGCCACGAACATGTCCACCTACGGGTATCCTCGGGAGACCACGCCCAATATCGACAGGTTGGCGGAGCGGGCGACGGTTTATCGTCGGCATTATGCGAGCGGCAACTACACCACGCCGGGAACCGCATCTCTGCTGACGGGTGTCTACCCCTGGTCTCACCGGCTGTTTCATCATACCGGTACCATGACGAAGGAGCTCGCGGATCGCAATCTGTTCCGCGTCCTCGCCGACAGGGGCTACCACACCATCGCCTACACTCACAACGTCTGGGCCGATCTTCTCCTCAACCAGTGCAGCGGGATCTGCGATCACATAGACCCAGGCCGATTCTGTCTGCTCGACGGTCTGTTCCATGACCGGGCGTTCCCCGGCGACGAGCACGTCGCTTACCGCGGCTTTGAGGACCTGGCCCTACAACCCTTCCACATGCCGAGCTCCCTGTTCCTCTCGCTGGCGGATACAATGCGCATCTTCGCCACCGAGAAGGTGATCAACAGGAGATACGCTGAGCTGTATCCCAGAGGGGTCCCGGCCTACTTCAAGCTGTTTTACCTGCTCGAGGATGCTATCGACGGGATTGGACACATGGCGGAAGAGGCCTCTCGGCCGTTCTTGGGTTATTTCCATCTGATGCCGCCGCACGATCCCTATCGTGCGCGCCGGGAGTTCGTGGGACGGTTCGACGACGGATGGGCACCGCCATCGAAGGGAGCCAGCCCGTTCGCGCAAGGGCACTCGGAGGAGTATCTCAATCGAAACCGGCAGGAGTACGATGAGTTTGTTGCCAATGTGGATGCCGAGTTTGGACGGCTGTTCGAAAGGTTGGAGGAGGCCGGGTTGCTCGAGGATACCTATGTGGTGGTGACATCGGACCACGGCGAGCTCTTCGAGCGAGGTATTCTGGCCCACGACACCCCCGTGCTGTATGAGCCGCTGATCCACGTGCCGCTGT
>CAYMHT010000206.1:0-3602 GCA_964390305.1 uncultured Anaerolineales bacterium | reverse complement strand
GCTCGAACCAGGCAGCCGCGCGACGGTGCAGATCCGCGTAGCGGGAGGGCTCGCGCTGGCGTAGCCGCCCCTGCAGGAAGTCGCGGAACAGGTTGTGGTAGCGATAGGCTGCCCTGGTACTATCCCCAAATCGGGTCAAAAAGAGGTTGCGCCGCTCAACCTCCGCCAGAAGGGACTTCGCCCTGCCCATGCTGAGGACGTCGCGGCACAGACGTGACGTCATCTCCCGGAGCACCGAGGAGGTGTGGAGGAACCGCCGGACGTCGGGTGGTTGCCGACTGAGCACCTCGGACGCGAGATAGGCGTACGTCTGGGAGGTGGCCCTGCCCGCGTCGACAAGCACAGAATGAGCGTCCTGGCGCAGGAGGTCCACGATCAACAATACGCCCGTGATCCACCCCTCAGCGTTGGTCGCGATAGCCCTCGCCCGCGTCTCGGAGATCTCGATATCCGACCGGGCAAGGAGATCGCGGATCTCGCCGGGGGCAAAGCGTAGATGCTGGTCGGTGAGACCGACGAGCTGACGCTTGGCCACGAGATGGGCAACCGGGACATCGGGCAGCACCCGGCTGCCGATCATCAGGTGACAGTTATGGGGGAGCACCTCAATGAGTCGACGGGTGAACTCCTGGATGCCGAAGGTGCCATCCAAGACCTCATAATTGTCGAAGACGAGGACGAAATCGTGGTCGAGGTCGAGCATCTCGTTGACCAGGTCGCCCACGACGGTCGTCGGCTCACGAAACAGATCGGTGGCTCTCGCCTCCAGGGCCTCACGGGTCCGTTCACCGAAACCAGGAAACTGCTCGGCGACGGCGCCCACCAGGTACCTGATGAAGAGGTGGAGGTCCCGGTCACGCTCGTCCGCCGTATACCAGCAGACCGGGGCGGGCGCGACCTGCGAAAAATCAACCAGCGCGGACGTCTTGCCGTAGCCAGCCGGAGCAGAGACCAGCGTCAACTTCCGTTCGAGACCCTGTTGGAGGGTGTTACACACCCGGGACCGGTGAAGGAGGCCGGACGGACTGGGTACCAGCAATTTGGAACGGATGAGAGTGGGCCCTGAGTCGCTCAATGTCCTGAAGTGCCTTTGATCGTCGTGGTCATCCCGCTCGCAAGCGCCTGCGCTGATCAGGTGTTAGTATACCGCACATCCAAATCAGAGCAAGCAATCCGATAGCAGCCCTCTTCCTCCGGCAGACAGAGAATCCGGAAGGCTTGTCGAGCAGATCGGCAGCAAGGAGACGCGCCAACGCCGCTCGCACCGATGATAAGACGGTCCGCGAGGGCCCGCCCCTGAGCGCCACAATGATGGAGCCTGCTCCAGTCCATCGAACGAGGATACTTGACCACGCAGGCTGTCTGGCGTAGTATCTCAGGCTGACCGGTTCTGAACAGCTACACGCTTGACAGGAGGTATGTTCCGATGAAGATCTATTTTGCTGGGTCCATCCGAGGCGGGCGGCAAGACGCTGCGCTCTACGGCCACATCATCGAGCTGCTGAAGGAGCACGGCGACGTACCTACAGCACACATCGGGCAAGAGGATCCCAGTCAGGTGGAGAGCGGCATGTCAGACGAGGCGATCTTCAGGCGCGACATGGGCTGGCTAGAAGAAGCAGACATTCTGGTCGCCGAAGTGACGGTTCCCAGTCACGGTGTAGGGTATGAAATCGCCCGAGCGGAAGCTCTCGGGAAAGCCATCCTCTGCCTCTACCGTCCCGGGGCTGCCCGGTGCCTCTCCGCTCTCATCGCCGGCAACCCGAACATCACGTGCGAACGATACCAGCGGCCGAAGGAACTCAGGCCAATCCTGGAGGCGTTCCTGCTTGATCAAAGAGAGCGTGGTGGGAAGAACGAGTAGGAGCAGGAAGCTCGGTTCGGTTCCCATTCCTGCTCCCTATCTCACACCGAGGTAGCTGTCAGGTGCGTAAGGCCTTCTTCAGAGCAGCCCCCAGCCGGCGCACCCCCTCAACGATAGTATCCGGCGGGCAGTAGGAGAAGTTGAGGCGCATCGCGTGGTACCCCCCATCCTCATTCGGATAGAAGTGGACACCTGGCACGTAGGCCACTTTCTCCTCCAGCGCCTGTTCCAAAAAGTCATGGGTATGGACCTGCTCGGGCACCTGAGCCCAGAGGAACAGGCCCCCTTCAGGGCGCGTCCAGCAGCATCCGTCGGGCCAGAACTCGGCCAATGCATCCAGCATCGTATCTCGGCGCTCCTTGTAGGCCTGGCACAGCCGTCTGACGTGTTGCCTGAGGAAGCCCCGCTGACAAACGTCATTGGCAACGTACTGGGCAAACGTCCCTGTGTGTAGATCGGCTCCTTGCTTCGCCTGCACAAAGCGCCTCATCAGCACTTCGGGACAGACGATCCAACCGAGCCGGAGACCGGGAGCCAGCGTCTTGGAGAAGGTCCCCAGGTAGATGGTGCGCTCGGGAATGTACGTGCAAATGGGGGGCAGATCCTCACCCTCATATCGAAGCTGCCCGTAGGGATCATCCTCGACGACCGGCAGGTCCAATTTCGTGGCAACGTCCGCCAGTTGCTCGCGACGCTCCTGGGAGAGCGTGGTGCCCCCTGGGTTATGGAAGTTAGGAAGCACGTAGACAAACTTGGGCGGCCTTCCAGAATCGGCAATCACCTTCTCATAGGCGTGCTCTATCTCATCCACCGCCATGCCGCCGTCATCGAGGTTCACCGTGTGGTAGCGACTCTGATACGCATTCCACGCCTGGATAGCCCCCAAGTACGTGGGACGGCTGGTGATCACGTAATCGCCAGGATCGATGAAGATCTTGCCGATCAGATCCAGAGCCTGTTGGGAACCGTTGGTCAGGAGAACGTTGCCCGGCACCGCGGGGACGCCGTACCTACGCATCGAGTCGGCGAGATACTCTTTCAGAGGCGGGTACCCCTCGGTCGCACTATACTGCAAGGCCTGCGTGCCATCCTCCTGGACGATGTACCGACAGGCCTCTTCGACTTCCCGAAGCGGGAAGAAATCTGGAGCGGGCAGCCCGCCGGCAAACGAGATAACATCCGGCTGCTGGGTGAGTTTCAGCAGCTCCCGAATAGCAGAGCTGCGCATCGCTTGCGTGCGCGTGGCAAGGTGGGTCTCCCAGTCCAAGACGGGTATGTCACGGTTCAGGTCAAGATTCAAGTCCATCGCTTACCTCCATTAGGATATGCATCGGCAGTCGCCTGTGACCGTGCGAATCGCCAGGACGCCGCTTACGAGACCTCTGGATGCCCAGGATCGCCGGCGAATCCACGTCGAGACAGAGTTGCGGTCACAGCCACAAACAAAAAAGCCCATTCGAGTTCGTACCCTCGATATGGGCTGCTCTCATCACACTGGCGCCTGATAAGCGCCATCTTTGTGAAAAACGGAATCTCTATTCGCAGGGAACCCACCCGGTTCAGCACGGTGGTCATCCGTGTCTAAGGGCCTTCCTGTCTCTCACGTAGTGAACGAGATGACGGGAGAACGCCGCGGCAATCGCACGAGCGGCTGCTGCTCAGCCACTGCTCAGCACATAGCTTCGGCTTGACGTGTATCCGATTTTAGCACTTTGTGAGTCGAAGGTCAAATCGCGAT
>CAYMHT010000205.1:0-3741 GCA_964390305.1 uncultured Anaerolineales bacterium | reverse complement strand
ATGATTCGTCGAAGTCTTTCCTTCTTCTCTGGTTGTGGTATAATCCCGTCGCATTCGAGCTTCTGGAGGTCACCGTGTCACTCCTGCGAGACTCCCTTCAATTGATCAGCACCCAGTCCGGTGCCCTGATCTACTACCTGGTGACCCTTTTCGCCATCCAGTTGATCCTGGGGGTGGCGATAGGGCACTGGCAGCGCCGGCGCGATGAAGCCTCTACCCGGCTGCTGGCGATGGGCATCGGCCTTTTCCTGGCACGGGCCATCCTGATGCTGGTGGCCGTGTTGGACCGCGTCGGCCTGGCCTCCTCGGACCTCGTGCTCCCTCCCCTGGAGCGCTTTCTCCACCTCACGACCGTCCTCCTGGTCGTCTGGGCGTTCCTGCCGGCTCTGCAGCCGATTCAGGGGTTGAGCAGCGCGGTTCTGATCGCCACCATTCTCATCGCTGCCGGGGCCTACGCAGCGTTCGCCACGGTGTGGCCTGGTGTCGCGGCGGCCGGGACGATGTATAACGGGTACTGGCAGGAGAGGGCCTGGGAGCTGTCGACGACGGCGATACTGGCCCTCGCCTTCGTCGCCAGCCTGATCTGGCGGGGACGTCAATGGGGATGGCTCCCATGTCTCCTGGGTGTGTGGCTCGCAGGTCATGGTCTCCAGCTTGCCACCCCCGTCGTCGACGCCCACACCCCCGGTTGGGTTCGCCTGGCGACGCTGGCGGCCCTGCCGCTTCTGGCCGGGGTCGTCTATCGCCGCGCGCTGGCCTCGACCCCCGTCGTAGCGGAGGAGAGGGGGGAGAGCGCACTGGGTACCGTAGGCGTGCTTAGAGCCGTGCAGCGCATTGGGGCTGGCGACAGCATCGAATCGGCTCTCGAGCTGGCCGCCTCGTCGGTGGCGCGGTCGGTCGACGCTGACGTGGCGGCGATTGGGCTTTCAGCCTCTGGCGCGAATGACGTGATCCGCCTCGTGGCCCTTCATCCCCGCACGGACGTCATGGTGGCGGACGAAGAGCCGATCCTGGCAGTGTCCGAGCACCCCTTGTTGGGCACGGCGCTGCAGAGCCAGCGCCTGGAGCGGGCCGTTGGCGAGCGGGAGATCCAAAGGGTGGCGCCCCTATATCGCCGGCTGGGCTTCGAGGTGGCAGGGCCGTTGCTCGTTCAGCCTGTGGCTGTCGAAGAACAGGTCTTCGGCGTCATCCTGGCGGGAAATCCAGACTCCCAGCGGGAATGGGGCCGGCGCGAGGAACAGATCGTGCAGGCGGTCGCGGGTGCACTCGCGTCTGCGATGGGCGGTGAACGGGGATCGAGAGCGATCGCCGATGCCGATCTGGACGCGTTGCGCGAAGAGGCCGAGCGCGCTGCACGGCTGGAGGCCGAGCTTGAAAGGCAGCGCCAGTGGACGGACGAGCTCGCCACGAAGCTCCGTCTTCGGGAGAAGGAGGCCGAGGAGAAGACGGAGGCGTCCGATGAGCTCGCCTTCTGGCAGGAAGAGGTGCGTGAGCTGACCGAGGCTCGTGATGCGCTGCAGGGGCAGCTGTCGCACTGGCGGCAGAAGGCCGAGAAGCTGACCGAGACGAAGGCCGAGGTGGGGGAACGGCTGAAACCGGTGAGCTCGGCGGGTGGTAAGTCGAGGCGGGGCTGTTTCGGGGGCATCGTGGTGGGCGATGAACGGGGACGAATCGTCCTGGCCAGTCAGGGAACGCATCGGCTGCTGGGCCGCGCGCGCGGGGAGTTGATGGATGCCTCGCTTGAGGCCCTGTTCGACGAAGCTCTGTGGAAGAAGGCGGTGGAGCGTCTGCTCGGAGGGAGCGAGCCGACGGACGACGTGACCGCCATCCGGCTGAACGTGGAGGGGCGAATGTTACAGGCTGAACTGGCCCGGCTCCCGGAGAGTGAGAGCTGGCCAGGCCGAGTGGCGGCTGCATTCTATCTTCTGGAACCATCGACGCTCCAGAGCGGGATGGTGGCGTCCCTCGTTCATCAGCTGCGGACCCCCATGACGTCTATCGCAGGGTACACAGACCTCCTGCTGGGCGAGAAGGTGGGCATCCTGGGCGAGTCTCAGCGCCAGTTCTTGGAACGAATTGAGGCGAACATCAAGCGCATGGAGGCGCTGCTCAACGATCTGACCAAGGTCGCCGACGTGGACAGGGGGCAGGTTGAGCTTGCGCCCGAGCCGGTCGACGTGGCCGATGTCGTGGAGGATGTCCTCGACTCCTTCTCCGCCTGGCTTGAGGAGAAGGACCTGGGGGTTCACGCTGAGCTGGCCGCCGACTTGCCCCCTGTGCACACCGATCGTGACAGTCTCCGTCAGGTGGTCCACAACCTGATCTCCAACGCGGCTCTCGCGTCGAGGCCTGGCACAGAAATCGAGCTGCGTGGGCGGGTCGAGGAACTCTCCGATGAGCCAGAAGGTCCTGCGGGTTACGTGCTTGTCTCCGTCAGCGACACGGGAGGTGGCATCGCGCCAGAGGATCAGCGACACGTCTTCCAGCGTTTCTACCGGGCGAAGAATCCGCTCATCGAGGGGCTCGGTGAGACGGGCGTGGGGCTGTCTGTGGCCAAAGCCCTCGTAGAGGCGAACGGAGGCCGGATCTGGGTGGAGAGCGAGATGGGCGTGGGGAGTACGTTCAGCTTCGTTCTGCCGCTTTCGACCACGGATGACGTTCAGGATTTCGGGGCGGCCCCTGGCGACCTTGAGGCCTAGCGGTGAATGACGGAGACCGCTCCGGGGCCGATCGGACGGCGGGGCCGAGGCAGCTGCTCCGGGCGCTGCTTGTCACGTTTGTCAGCGTGGGGATGCTGCTGGGCAGCTTCCTCCTCAGCGGGCTCGAGGCACCGGAGGAGATGCCGCCGTCCGAGCAGTCTGTGGCGCAGGCGTCGACGGTGACGCCCTTCTTGCCCACGTTGACCCCTCAGCCATCGCCCACGGCGGCTGCCACAGCGGTTGAACCGACCGAGACAGCGGCTGAGGAGACGACGGCTCCCTCGACCCCCGAGCTCACCTCGTCGCCAACGGTGGCTGCGACGCCAACGGCCGCTCTCACCGAGACGCCGGCTTCTCCGGCAAGTTGCACCAGCCCCACCGGTTGGACGAGCTACACAGTTCGCCGAGGGGATACGCTCGCCGGGTTGGCCCGGCGCGCGGGTGTGACGACGGCGGCGTTGATGCGCGGCAACTGCCTGAGCACGTCCACGCTCCGGTCGGGGGACGCCATCTACGTCCCTGCTTCGTTTTTCGCCCAACCCGTCCCAGAGCCGACTGTCTGCGGCCCGCCGCTGGATTGGGTCTCGTACACGGTGCAGCCCGAGGACAGCCTCTATTCCATCGCGCGGCGCTTCAACGTGGGGGTGGAGACGATCCAGAGGGCCAACTGCCTGCCTGGCCCCGCTATTCGGGCGGGGCAGGCGCTGTACGTACCCTCGGGGGTGTCTGTCTCGGTGCCTGGGCGTTACCCGGCCCCCGTCCTCCTCTCCCCCGACGACGGCGCGCGGTTCCCCGCGGGCCAGGACGTCGAGGTGCGCTGGAGGTGGGAGGGAGAGCTGGGCGAGGGCGAGGTGTTCGACGTACGGCTCTGGCAGGAGGGAGCACCGCACTACGGCGTAGGATGGACGAAGAACGACGTCTACGCCGTGAGCGGCGAGGCGGGCGTGGCCTATTATTGGTCGGTCGCCGTCATTCGCGGCGAGGGCGGCCGGATGTTGGAACAGCTCAGCCCGGAGAGCCCGCCGCGCAAGTTGGTGTGGGG
>CAYMHT010000204.1:0-3747 GCA_964390305.1 uncultured Anaerolineales bacterium | reverse complement strand
CGTCATTCCGACCGGAACGGCTTGTGTTAACCCTCCCCCAAGACCGTCGACGTCAGGCAACCGAGGACCACCACCTTCGCGATAGAAGAGAGTGCAGCGGAGGAATCTCTCATGGAGCGCCTCGACTTCTCGCCCCCTTCGAACTGGCGAACCGGGCATCAAAACACCACTCTCAGCCAAACGCAACCGCCCCGCTCCCTATTCCGACTCCTCCCGCAGCCGCTCAAGGAACTCCCGATCCTGCGCCGTCAACGCCGCCGCATCCAGCAGATCAGGCCGCCGCTCCAGCGTCCGTCGCAGCGCCTGCTCCCGACGCCACCGCGCCACAGCCGCGTGATCCCCCGACAGAAGCACCTCCGGTACCTCCCAGCCGCGGAAAACCCGCGGGCGCGTGTAGTGCGGCCCCTCCAGCAGCCCTCGCGCGTGAGAGTCCCGCGCAGCCGCCGCCGGATCGCCCAGCACGCCCGGGAGCAGCCGCGTCACGGCGTCGATCACCACCATCGCCGCCAGCTCGCCCCCCGTCAGCACGTAGTCCCCGATCGATAACTCATCCGTCGCCAGGTGCTGCCGCACCCGCTCGTCCACACCCTCGTACCGACCACAGATCAACGCGATGCGCGGCTGCTTCGATAGGGCCTGCGCAATCTCCTGCGAGAATAACCGCCCCTGTGGCGTCAGCAGGACCACCGGCACGCTCGCCTCAGTCGGTTCCGCCGCCTGACCCCGAACCGCTCCCCGCACCACGCTCTCCACGGCGTTAAAGATGGGCTCGACCTTCATCACCATCCCCCCGCCCCCACCGTAGGGTGGTTCGTCCGTCACCCGATGCTTGTCTTTGGCGTAGTCGCGAATATCGTGGAGGGCCACCGAGAGCTGCCCATCCTCTCGAGCGCGCCCAAGAATGCTTTCGCCCAGAGGACCGCGGAACATCTGCGGGAACAGCGTGAACACGTCGAAGTGGATCGACGTCGGACGCGAGCCCCGTGAGCCGTATGCCCCATTACGCCCTGGATCACCCCTCGGCGCATCCATCAGCTCGGCAAAGCACTTTCCAGCACGCGCAGCCAGTTCCCCGCCAGGATCGCCTCGATGTGCGCCCTGTCGTACCCCGCCTCCCCCAGCGCCGCTCCAATACGCCCCAGATCCGCCACCGTGTCCAGCTCCGGCGGCGTATCGTCGGCTCCGAACCCTCCGTCGAAATCCGAGCCCAGCCCAACGTGAGCCGCGTCCCCCACCACCTGACAGACGTGATCGATGGCCGCGACCACGTCTTCCAGCGTGGCCTCCGTTGTCCTCCAGTCTGGACGCAGAAAGGCATTCGTCGGCACGATGCCCACCACGCCCTCGCGCTCGACCAGGCGGCGGATCATCTCGTCCGAGAGCTGACGGGATCCCGGGACCAGAGCGCGCGGATTCGCATGCGTGGCCACCACCCGGCCCTCAAACCGCCCCATAGCTTCGAAGAATGACTCCTCCGCCAGATGGCTCACGTCCAACACCATCCCCAGCTCCGCCATCACGTCCAGCAGCTCGCGTCCCAGATCCGTCAGAGGTCCTCCTGCGCTGTCGCCCCCGGCATACCGTGTCCCAGCCTTCCACGACAGGCCAATCAGGCGCACCCCCCGCTCGAACCACAACTCCGCCTCAGCGGGCTCTCGTACAGGGTCAGCACCCTCCATCAGCGGAACGATGCCCACCACGGGGGACTCACCTTCCCACGATTGTAACACCTCCGCAAGACCATCCCGGGCGCCAACCAGCGCGATCTGCTCCTCCTGGTCGGCCAGCCGCTCGTAGACGTCGATCTGCTTCTGAGCCAACGCGTGGGCCTCCTCGGCGTTGGAGTAGACCTGCGGCCCCGACGGCTTCCCTCGCCGCGCTGGCGAGACGTAGATCGTCCCAAACACGACGGCCACGCGCCCCTCGATCCACTCTGGCAGGCCCACCATACAGATCCCATTCCGCTCGGGGACGTCGCTCTCGAGCTCCAGACGCCGCGTCTCCAGCGCGCTCCGCCGCACGTCGCGCCCCAGGGCAAGCACGTTCCAGGCAATGTCTTCGTGAGCGTCAACGATGAGCGTCATAAACAAACTCCATCCACTATACGCAGGGCGATAGCCCTGTAGAAGTCACAGCCGGCTCCACACCGTGCGACGACGAGCCATCCCACCCCTCTCCCGCCCAAGGCCGAGATCCCTCTCCCCCCAAGGCCACATCCCTCTCCCCCCTGGGGAGAGGTTAGGTGAGGGGCTGGCACCCAAGTGCCCTGCCCCTGCTCGACAGCAGTCTACCATGACGAATCCATTTGACAACTCCGTCGCACAGGCGTATATTGGGGGAGTTCCCGGAGTAACCTTCTATCCACAGGCCCATGTGGCATAGACACCCTTATGCGCCCAGCGTCAGGCAGCCCATCCCGGGCCTTTACCCACGAGGAGCGCGAGGATGACAGACGATCCCCAGCTAGTGCTGACGCGAGGCCCACAGACGGGCCACACGTTCCCTTTGCACGGGGACACCCTGGTCCTCGGCCGTGACCCTCGCAATGACATCGTCATCAGCCACCCCCAGGTGTCCCGGCGACACGCACGCATCTCCCGGGAGGGCAACGTATGGCTGATCGACGATCTCGGCAGCACCAATGGCACCTTCCTCAACGGGAGGCGGCTCACCGAACCTCGGGTGCTGACCCACGGCGATAGGGTTACGCTTGGCGAGGCCGTGGCCCTCACCTTCCGAGAAAGGATCACCACCCCAGAAGATGCGCCCCGGCCCCTCGACGCCCCACCGCCCCCTCCCCCGTGGTCGGCTCGCGATCGAGACCCGCTTCAGCGAACGGTTCCTCCCAGGCCAGCCCCTCCCTCATACGCCCGTGCACCGTCCCCGCAGCGCACCACGCGGCCCGAACCAGCCCCCCGCCCGGATCGAACCTGGATCTGGCTCGGGGCCGGATGCCTTGTGCTCGTTCTCGTGGCAGCTTGCGCCGCAGTCTTCCTGCTCGACTACTTCAGATTGCTCCCAGCCGTCTTCTACGAGCCCTTCCGTTGGCTGGGCCTGATCTAGGTACGTTGGCTTTCCATGGTCGGCGACTCTGTTTTCCACCTGCGGTAGACAACCCGCCGGTTTCTCCCCAAGAAGGAGGTTCAAATGCTCATCACCCACGCTCGATTGGCCACCTTGGGCAGCGAGCCGGAGTTGATCGAAGACGGGGCCTTGCTTGTCCAGGGCCAGCGCATCACAGCCCTCGGCACTACCGCCGACCTGGCCACGCGTTTCCCCGACGTCGATCGCTGGGATGCCGCTGGACAGCTTGTCCTGCCCGCCTCGATCTGCGCGCACACCCATTTCTACGGCGCCTTCTCCCGGGGGATGGCAATCCCTGGGGAGCCGCCGGAATCCTTCCCCCAGATCCTCGAGCGTCTCTGGTGGCGCCTCGACAAGGCGCTCACCCTGGAGGACGTGCGGTACTCGGCCCTGGTCTGTCTCGTCGATGCCGTGCGTCACGGCACCACCACCCTCATCGACCACCACGCCAGCCCCAACGCCATTGACGGCAGCCTCGACGTCATCGCCGAAGCGGTGCAGGGAGCAGGCCTCCGCGCCAGCCTTTGCTACGAGGTCACCGATCGCGACGGCCCCCAGCGCACCCAGGCCGGGATCCAGGAGAACGTCCGCTTCGCGAAACAGGCCGGCGGAGATCCACTCTTGGCCGCCTCTTTCGGGCTCCACGCCTCCCTCACCCTCTCC
>CAYMHT010000203.1:0-3776 GCA_964390305.1 uncultured Anaerolineales bacterium | reverse complement strand
AGAAGGAGAAGGTCTGGGTGCCGAGGGAGACCTCCAGGCTCTCCCGGACGTCGAGCGCGCGGTTGACGTACTCCAGGATCTCGTCGAAGAGGAGCACGCACGGCTGGTGCGCGGCCAGGAACTCCCGGAGCTTCGTCTTCCCCGGGGAGATACGCGCCTCGTCGTTCTCCCGGAACGTCTCGTAGCCCGGTCGCCCCCCGATCTGGTAGGCGAGGTCGCCCCAGAAAGTGCGCCGGGTAATGCCGCTCTGTCCTGAGCCTGTCGAAGGATCGGCCGTGCGCCCGTCGATCGGGTTCCAATGGTTGCCCGAGATCGCCGACACGTCCGCCGACAGGAGGTCGATCCCCGTCGGCAGAAGACTCTCCACCTGAGGGCCATGCTCCAGGTAGTGGTAGATGGCCACCAGGGCGTGGGTCTTGCCGCCGCCGAAGGGGGTCTGGATCTGGACCACCGACGGCCCCTTCCCCTCCGTCAGCTTCGTGTGGACCCGCTTGAGGAGGTTCTCCAGGCCCGCGGTCAGGTAGGTCTTCTTGTAGAAGAGGTAGGGATCGCGGTAGTCGTCGGGCGCGGCCTTCGTGGCCACGTCGCCCAGGTCGGCGGCGAACACGGCCTCGTCGAAGTGACCTTTCCGGATGTCGGCGTGCGGCGGGATGATGTCGTACCAGTTCTTCATGCTACCCCCTCGAGAATCGATCGATTATCCACAGATGGCGCCAGGGGCGCTTGGCAGATTTGCACAGATGTAGGTCCGGTTTCCATACCCGACACACCACCACTCGACGGCGGCAGGTATGGAAACCTGCCCTACGACAACTCACCATGGGCAACCGGAAGCATCTCCTAAAGGTAGATTGCGCAGATCATTCCGGGCCTGAGAACTCCGGTGACGTAGATCTTCTTTGGGACCGCTGCGATGGGCCGAGCTTGCTTGGGAAGCCTGTCGCAACCTATCAAGCATACTCTACGGCAATCGATTATGTCCGGACAAACTCCGAATTCGGAGTTTATGCGGAGTTTTCTTCCCGGGCGACGAGATAATGAGCGCCTCGTCCCCGGCCCACAAGCTTCAACTGCCCGGCTTCCGATAGCTTACTGAGACGATATTCCGCTTGCTTCTCAGTTAGGCCACAGAACTCGACTGCCTCGCGCCGGGTTATGCGTCCGTGTTCCCGGACGTAGGCCATTATCGCCTCTTCAGGCTCAGGTGCAGCTGGCGGTTCCGCCGGCAGCGCGGGGGCAAGTCGATAGACCGCATCCTCGATCTGCTGCAGAACGTCAGCGTGCTCCAGCGTTTCTAGTACGCGAACAGCGTGGACTAGATCTCGTTGGAGCAGCGGCTGCAACGTGTTCGCATCCACCTGACCTCGGCGCCACACCTCCCACAGCGTCAACAGATCGTCGGCCCCGAGCGAACGATCCAGTTGCCGTCCCACCTGGACAGAGAGCTCCACAAAGCCCACATCTGGGGGTCCAGTGTTCAACGTCACGGCTACGTTAACCTCTGTCGTGCGGCTGTAGTCGGGAGCCGGACGTCCGCTACGCAGCTGGCCGCGGTAGATGATGTCTATGCCTCGACCCGTGCGCTCCACCAACCCAACGCGCTTGAAGGCATCCGACAGCGAGGGGTTGCGCGGTCGGGGAGCAACAGCCAGCAAGTTGTCGACCCGTACGCCGGTCACAAAACCCCCAGGATTCGAGATCAGGACGTAATCGTCGTGGAGTTGCACGTGCACGGCGCCGAGCATACCGTAGTCGCGATGAATGAGCGCGTTGTGCACCGCTTCCCGCACGGCCTGGGGGTCAAAGCGCGGCACCCCCACACGAATCCCGTTAAGCATCAACTCCTGTTCCTCATTCCGCACGTCAATAGCCTGCAGGAGCCATTCCTGGATGCGCAGGAGCGGCCAGCGGCGGAATTCGTTGACCGCCACATCGGTGCCCCGCAAGACTTGAAAAGCGATCTCGTGCGCTGGCACGCGGTGCCGCAGCGCCGGTTCCTTTCCCAGCAGAAGCAGCCCGGCCAGCGTGGGGACCAACCCTGCGTCCGTGGCTCGAGCGAGCCCTAACGCATGAGCGATTTCCTCGTTGGAGAGCTCCAAGAGTACTTGGTCACCGCGATTCTCCTCTACCAAGCGGCGCATGCGAGCAAACTCGAGCGGCGCCATGTCATCCCATGTGGCGCCGGCTACCACCTGAGCAGTGCGGTCGAACTGACCCCGATCTGCTCTCCAACTGCTCAGCTCGTTGGGATACAGCGGTCGGCATCCTGGCTTTCCGCGAGCGTCCAGGTAGCGGATAGACATTCGACCGTCGCTGCTGGACACAGTCTGATCGCTGGCCGGAATGCGAAGAATGGCCACTCGAAGCTGCCCCACGTCGGCTGACAGTGGCTCAAACCTTGCGCCCACGGTGAGCGACGGGATCGTGCGGCTCTCCACGAGAGCGACGAGCAACTCCGGGCGAGTCTGATGACTGGGGTGTAGCCCCGTCACAGTGCCGTCATCCTCCACGCCGATGAACAACCAGCCCCCCTCGGCGTTGGCCATACATACCACGGCATCAATCAAGTCGTGGTCGCTCAAGGGACCACGATCGCTCTTGAACTCAACGGTGAGGGACTCCCCCTCTGCGATCATCTCTTCCCAGTCCACGGTCATCTCCCAGGGACTAGCATCCGCAGATTAGTCCATACGTTTCCTATCATCCGCGGACGCGTGAATCAGATGCTCTTCACCGCGCTATATGGTATAATACTCTCGTCGTACTTGACCGTCTCGGGACGGCTTTGACTGTGAGCGAGGTGGAGATATGGAGTCGGGAACTCGGGTGCGGGCCATACACCAGGATGGTATGCTGAAACTGCTGACGCCTCTGGAACTACCGGAGGGCGCCCACGTGAGCGTAATCGTCCTTGAAACACCGACCGCCGAGGCCAACCACCCTCACGCCGTGGAGCTGGCCTACCCCACCCGGCTGGTGCCGGCAGAGAAGCTCGACGATCTGACAGACCTGGTTGCAGTCGGTGGCGATGCCCTGGCAGACAGCGAGGCGCTCTATGACTGAGGTGGGCATTGACACCTCGGTCCTGATCGGCCTTCTCAACGACGCGTTGATCGCGCTCTCCTGCCACCATCGGGAGATTCCCTTTATCGCCAGTTTCGATCGAGACTTCGACAACGTCGCATGGCTGCACAGGCTGGCCACGCCGGACGATCTGCACAAGGGGCGGCCGTAGTCCCGGTGCCCCACGGGCTGTCCGCCCATCGGCGCTGCAACCACCTGGTAGATTCCACAGATTTGTCGTTTCCATCTGCGTAATCTGTCAAGCGCCCACGGCGCCATCTGTGGATCATTCGAACAATCTGGGCTGCTCCGGCTTCGACTCATCCACCGGCGGTACCTCCGCGCTCTCGCGGATGTAGGCGTCCTTCCCCATCAGCAACCCCTCCAGCAGCTGCTTCTCCTTGCTGCCGTTCAACAGACACTCCGCCACCGCCTGGCAGAACTGCCAGAAGGCCCCGCTCTGGCCGTAGCCCGTCTGGCCCAGCAGCTGCGTGATCTCCTGCTTCCGCCCCTGCTCCCAGAGCTGGCAGGCGCGGTGCATCGCGTCTACCATGTGATGGATCTCCTCGACGTCATCCCGCGTATGCGGACCGCGCACCTGCACCTTGGCGCCTCGCTTCCGGACGAAGCTGTTCTTCCGATCCCAGAGCTTCTCCAAGTTGACGCCCTCGGCGCTGGCGATCTTCCGCGCATCGTCGTAGGGAATGCGGTTG
>CAYMHT010000202.1:0-3858 GCA_964390305.1 uncultured Anaerolineales bacterium | reverse complement strand
GGATGAGGACCACCGCCCTGCTGCCGGAGATCGCCGATCGCGACGCGCGCGACCAATGGGAGGAGAAGGGTGCGCCCGATGCCCGGGCTCGCGCCATGCGGTGGGTGAAGGCCATTCTCACTGCCGACAACCCGGCCGTCTTCTCCCCCGAGGTCGACGCCCGGATTCGGGACGAGTTCGAGGATCTGGTGGCCGGTGACGCCCTCCCTCCGGCTGGCTGGTAGCGGGTTTCTGTGGCATGGGACGACGGCTTCGCGCGGGCTGTCCAACGCGACCCAGGCCCACTGGCAGCCGGGTGTGACCATTCGGCCTGGCGAGGGCGTCCGTATGTGCTGCGCTTAGTCTGGTTGCGACGGATCAGTGACCAGTGATAGGAGAGAGAGTCATGAACACGAAAAGACCATTAGTCGAGTATCTCACGGAAGCCGAGGTTGAGGGCGTTCACGAGCGATCGCTGTACATCCTGGAGAACACGGGCATCGAGGTCGACCATCAGCAGGGTCTCGAGCTCCTCGATGGGGCCGGGGCCGCGGTCGACCACGAGACCCGGCGGGTGAGGATCCCCCGCCAGTTGGTTGAACGGGCCCTGGACACCGTTCCATCCGGCTTCACGCTGGCGGCCCGGGATCCGGACAAAGACTGCCCCCTCGTCCAGGGTGGGAGGCCCTATTCCAGGAACGGCGGTGGGGCCGACTTCACCCTCGACCTCGAGACCGGTGAGTTCAGGCCCCTGATGAAGGCGGACATGACGGGGTACTACGCCCTCATGGACGCCCTCGACGGCATCAGCTTCATCGCCCCGGTCTTCGGCCAGGATCTGCCGGATGTGGGGCGGGACATCGAGATGCTGCGCATCGCCCTCAACCACACGGACAAACACGTCCACATGCGCACCTACACCGGCGAGACCCTCAAGCACATGCTGGAGATGGCGGCCATCGTCGCTGGCGGCAAGGAGCAGCTCAAGGAACGCCCCATCGTCAGCCTGCTTGAGGCGCCCATCAGTCCGCTGAAGTTCATCGACGTCGCCGTCGACGCCCTGCTGCTCTGCGGCGAGTACGGAATCCCTCTCGACGTCTGCGTGATGCCCATCGCGGGCGGCACCGGGCCGATGACCATGGCGGGCAATATCCAGCTCTTCAACGCCGAGTTTCTCGGCGGCCTCGTCATCTCCCAGCTGGCCAACCCAGGGGCGCCGCTCCAGTATGCACCGCGGCCCATGGCGATGGACATGCGCAGCGGCTTCAGCCTGGCCGGCTCCGTTGAACTGGGCATCATGGCCGCCGCCGGGGCCCAGATGGCGCGCTTCTACGAGGTGCCCGTCAGCCTCCACGGCCCCTGGACGGACGCGGTCACCCACGACGGGCAGTCTCTCCTCGAGCGCATGTACATGACCACCATGGCCGCCATGGCCGGGGCGAACGTCCTCGTGGGCGCCGGCATGATGCAGCAGAGCCTGAGCATCAGCCACGAGCAGCTCGTAATGGACGATGAGGTCAACCGCATCGCCTTCAGGGCAGTCGAGGGATTTGAGAAGGACGAGGAGCGCTGGGCCATGGAGGCGATCGCACGGGTAGGCCCGGGCGGGAACTTCCTGGCCGACGATCACACCTTCAAGTTCCTCAGGGGCGAGCGGTATGAGCCGGCCATCCTCTACCGCGGGGCGCGGGACGAGTGGGAGAAAGCGGGCTCCAAGACCCTCGTGGATAGGGCCAGGGAGAGGGCCAGGACCATCCTCGCCAGCCACGAGCCGCAGCCCCTGCCCGAGGACCTGGCCCGGGCCGTGGACGACTACGCCGATCAGGCCATGGCGTCACTGGAGGCGTAGACTGAGGCCAGGGGCGACAGCCAGGCGCGGGGCCCTCTGAGACGCCGGCGATGTCGACCGTCAGCTGGTATCGGGGTGACTTCCACGTCCACACCACCGCCTCCGCCGACTCCGCCACCGCGGATCCCTCCGCGGTGGCGCACATGGCCAGGGCCGAAGGCCTCGATTTCGTCGCCATCACCGACCATAACGGGATCGGGGCCTTCGCCCGGCTCCCCTCGGACCCCGACGTCGTCATCATCCCCGGCATAGAGGTGACGCTCGACGTCGGCCACTTCAACGTGCTGGGGATACACGGCTGGCACCGGTGGATGGAGCACGTCTGCCTGGGGCAGGTCGAGCGCTCGCTGGCACCACATGCCCCTCCCGTCGCTGAGCTGCTTCGCCAGACCGCGGGCGAAGGGCTGCTCAACTCCATCAATCATCCCCTCTTGCCCCCATGGGAGTGGCAGGACGACGCCACCCAGCTCCGCTTCGTCCACTGCCTCGAGGTCTGGAACGATCCCTGCTGGCCCGACAACGCCTGGGCCAACCCCGCCGCCGTCGCGCTGTGGACGAGGTGGCTCGACGCCGGCTATCGGATCACCGCCATCGGCGGAAGCGACTACCACCACCCGCCGCGGCCGGAGAAAGGAGAGCCCGGCGAGCGTCTCGGCTATCCCACCACCTCCGTGGGCGCCACCGAGTGCACCGCCGATGCCCTCTTGGAGGGGTTGCGCCGGCGCCGCGCCTACGTGACCGTCGGGCCGCGCGTCGCGTTCCGCGCGCGGACCGGCGAGCGCGTGTACGACATCGGGGACCAGGTGGAAAGCTGGCACGGCCAGGTCGAGTTCGAGGCCTCCGTCGAGCTGCCGGACGCGGCCCCCGCCCTGGCGCGCATCGTGGGCCCCGGCCAGGTGGTCGCTGAGCGCCCCGTTCGCGGGCCCTCCGCACGCCTGACCGGCGCGATCCCCGTCGCTGGCCGTGCGCCGGACTGGGTCCGTCTTGACGTCCTCGACCCGGACGGGCGGCTGCTCGCCCTCACGAACCCCATCTTCCTGCGACCCCGTCGTGCACCGCGCCTGCACACCTACGGAGACCTCAGCCCATGAACCCGAATCTCAGCGCCCGACTGCACGAGCTCACCCCGAAACTCTTCATCTTCGACAAGGGCGGCACCTTGATCGACGTCCACACCATGTGGAGCGCCTGGGCGCGCGAGCTGGCGCGGCGCCTCACGGCCGCCTCCGGCCAGCCGGTGACCGATCGCTTCCTCTGCGCCATGGGCGTCGACCCCCGGTCTCAACGCGTTCGTCCCGACGGCTGGCTGGCCACCACCACCATGGACGACCTCCGCGACTTGACCGTGCGGCTGATGCGCGAGGCTGGCTTGTCCCGGCAAGAGGCGGCCGCGGCCGTGGCGCGCGCCTGGCACGCCCCCGATCCCGTCACGCACGCCCGCCCCCTCGGCGATCTGGGCGCTCTGTTCAGGACCTTGCGCCGTCGCGGGGCCGGCGTCGCCATCGCGACGATGGACGACCGTGAGCCCACGAAAGCGACCCTCGACCATCTGGGGCTGGCCCGATGGGTCGACGCCCTCGTGTGCGGCGACGACGGCCTGCCATCCAAACCCGCGCCCGATATGGTGTGGGCCGTGTGCCACCAGGTCGGTGAGCCCCCTCCGTCCGCCGTCGTCGTCGGCGACTCCGTGGCCGACGTGGAGATGGGCCGCCGCGCCGGCGTCGGGCTGATCGTGGGCGTGCTCTCCGGCGTGACCCCCGAGGCAGTCCTCACTCGCCACACCGACGTGGTGCTGGAATCCGTCGCCGGGCTCGTCTAGGCTGGCCCCTCTGCGGCGTCGCTCTGCCCTCACACCGACGAGAAGAGGGCACCCGTCCGACGGGTGCCCTCTTTGTGCTGCCTGACCGGTTCGAGGTGCGCCTACTCGACCGGGATCTCCTGGTAGACCTTGTCGATGTCGATGCCCTGCCGGCGACGGTAGGCCGAGAACCCGTAGAAGATGGCCGCCGCAAGGGCGTAGTTGATGAACA
>CAYMHT010000201.1:1932-3863 GCA_964390305.1 uncultured Anaerolineales bacterium | reverse complement strand
CCGGCATCCTCGTCGATGTCGAAGTCGGCCTCGTCCGTCACGTCCCAGGTGTTGCCGAAGGAGTCGTTCGCCATGAGCGTGTAGGTCACCGACTCACCGGCCGTCACCGTCTCCGTTTGCGGCTCGATGGTCACGGCCTCGGGGTTCTCCACGTCGGCGGTCACCGTCACCGCCGCGTCGTCGGACACGGTCAGGTACGTCCCCGTGACCGTCCACTCGCCCACGGTCTGGGCGCAGAACTCGTTGTCCGTCATCGTCCCGCCGCCGTCCACCGTGAACGTGGTGTCGGCATTGTCCGTTACGTCGAAGGTGTTCCCGTAGGCGTCCTCACCCATAAGGGTGAACGTCACGCACTCACCGGCCACCAGCTCCACGTCATCCGGGTCGATGGTCACAGACACCGGGTTCTCCACGTCGGCGGTCACCGTCACCGCCGCGTCGTCGGACACGGTCGCGTCTGTCCCCGCGTACGTCCCCGTCACCGTCCACTCGCCGGCCTTCTCCGAGCAATACATGCTGCCCGTGAAACTGCCGCCGGCCTCGGTATCGATGTCGTAGGTCGTGTCCGCATCGTCCGTCACGTCGAAGATGTTGCCGTACGTATCCTCCGCTGTGAGCGTGAACGTCACGCACTCGCCGGCCACCAGCTGCACCTCATCCGGGTCGATGGTCACCGCCGCAGGGTTCTCCACGTCGGGTCCCACGTCGAAGGCATTGCTCTCGCCGTCGATCTCCACACCACAGGGGTTGACCGCCTCCGCCATGATGGTGATGTCCGCCTGCGCCTTGGTGATGGTCATGCTCGCGGTCAGCTCGGGGCCATCAAACATGGCCTCGGTTGGCTCCAGGGTCCCGGTGGTGTCACTGAGCGCCACCATGCCGCTGAAGTTGACGGCTGGGTCGCCGTCCTCGTTGAGGGCGGTGATGGTGACGTCGAAGGGCTGTCCGGCAACCTGATCGTCGATGATGTCGAACTCGAACTCGACCGCCTCCTTCGTCGCCTCCGCCCACCCGTCTGCAAATGTGGGCACCATCCCCACACCGTCGGTGTCCGACAGCTTCACGTCGAAGAGATCGAGGTCACTCTCGCCCACGCCGATTGCTTCCAGCGTGATCGTCGCGAGCAACCCGTCGCCCTCCGCACCGGGCTCGTCCCCACCGGAGAAGGCCAGGAAGGACAGCGGTGCCGTCTCGATCTGGCCGGTCTCGGTGATCAACGTGCGCCCCTCTATCTCCAGGAAGCCGCCGTCCTCCACGCTAAGGACGTCAAAGACGGCTTCATTCCAGTCCATCTTGAACTCGTAACCAGCCAGGTCGTCGGCATCGACGATGCGCAGCTCGACATCCAGGGTGTCGCAGCGGTTCACCGAGCTCTCAGCGGGCCAGATGAACACCTGGGACGGGACCACGTGCACCAGTCCGTCCAGATCGTCTGGCACCTCTCCCTCGCCAGCGGTGTCGGACACCAGCAGGTCGAAGAGATCCAGCTCCGAGTCGCCGCGCGTCACGCCCGCCACAGTCTCCAGGGTGATGACCGCCAACGCGCCGTCGCCGTCGGGCCCTGGTCCGGTCGCATCGCTGAAAGCGAGGACGCTCAGGGTGCCGTCCTCGACGCTCCACGTCTCGGTGATCACGCTGTTCCCCGTCTCTGCGAGGAAGCCCGCATCCGCCACGTCCAGGATGGTGACCACGTTGGGGTCGAAGTCCATCTTGAACTCGTAACCCGCCAGATCCTTAGCGCCGTGGATCATCACCGTCTCGGTGAAGACGCCCGGGTTGACCCAGCGCTCGGGATGGGAGGGGACGACCTCCATGTCAAAAGCTGAGGTCACCGACCCATCGAGCCACTCCATGGCAGCGGGCTCAGGCGATAGCAGCACCTTCTCCAGCGTCAGCGCGCTGGTGCCGCGCTCCACCGCCTTCATCTCGAT
>CAYMHT010000201.1:0-1832 GCA_964390305.1 uncultured Anaerolineales bacterium | reverse complement strand
CGATCGCTTCGACCACGTCGGGATTGAAGCTCAGCGTGAACTCGTAACCGGTCAGCTCGACCCCGGGATCCTCGATGGCGATTGTCACCGTGAAGGTGTCGCCTCGAGAGACGCGTTGATCAGCGGGCTCCACATAGACCGTGGCAGGATCTGCCAGCGTGGTACCTTGAACCTGGACAGCGGACCCCACTGCCACCAGGATACCCACAGCCACGGCCAGCGTCAGGAAGAGCCTTGCCGTGGGTGAGGCAAGTCTCCGATTCTTCAGTAATTGCAAGGCGTTGTTCACAACCTCCTCCTTTCGAGATCGCTCTCGAATACACATCGTCTGAAAAGCGCTATATCTCGGTTCATTCGCTGTTGCTCCCTCAAAGCTGCAGACGTCCAGCGAGCTGGCCGATGTCGACATCCTGCTGGCGGCGGTCCGCCACCGGCGCATGCCGGGTAAGCGGCCGCCGCGTTTGGGGAGCCCCCATCGACCCAGGCCGTCAAGCGTCCTCTGATGTCTCCCGGCGCCTAAACACCAGCACCCCGACGGCTATCACCGCCACGCCGGCTGACGCAAGCAACGCTGCCGCAACGATAAGCCAGGTTCTGGCAGCCAACGGAGCGTCGGTGCCGTCAGGCCCCTCGTCCGCGTCCGTCGGAACACGATCAGGCGCCTCCGTCTCCGCCTCGCTCGCTCCAGGGACTGCAGTCGCCGAGGTGCTTGAATCGGATCCCGCCTCCGCGACCGCTGCCTCCGTCATCGTAGCGGCGGCGGCCGGCGTCCCGGTGTCAACCTCCCCCGTGGGGGCAGGGGTGGCGGATGTCGAGGACTCCTCCTCACCGGCCTCCTCGGCCGTCGCAGTGACCGTGGCAGCCGAAGACGGCTCGTCCGTCTCCGCAGGCCCCGCCGTTGGCGCCGCCCCGGTGGTAGCACCAGGGGTCGGGCTTCCGGCCGCCTCTGTGGAGGCTGCACTGGGGGTTGGGCTCTCCGCGGGCGCCTCAGTGGGCGTTGCGCTGGGGGTTGGGGTCTCCGTGGGCACCTCAGTGGGTACCCGGGTGGGCATGGGACCCTCGCCGACCTTGACTCGGCCGTCCCCCGCCGCCGTCTCTATGCGACCGCCGGCGGGCTCAGCCAGCTTCACGTCGTATAGGTCGAGATCGCTGATCCCCTCGCCCACCCCGGTCAGGGTGATAACGGCGAGAGTGCCAGACCCGTCGGCACCCGACGACGTCCCCATACTGGCTGTCGCCACGCGGACGATCCCGGCCTGGTTGTCGATATTCGGCTCGATGGGGATCAGGCTACGCCCCGTGCTCCCCAGGAACTCGCCGTTCTCCACTGCGCTTACCTCGAGCACCGCGGGGTCGTAGGCCACCTTAAACTCGTAGCCCCCCAGCTCGGGGACGTCCTCCACTACCACGTCGAGGGTGAACGTCTCCCCGGGATCGACCACGCGCTCAGCGGGGTCGATGCGCACGAGGGTGCTCGCTGCCAGGGAGGCGGGTGCCACCCGGGCGTCCAACCAGCAGAGCGGGTTCCACAGAAGCAGGCCCGCCAGAACGATCACGCCCAACAGGCCCAGAAGGCCTCGGTCGGGCTCTAGACAAGTTAAAGTTCTATGCATAAGGCTCTTTGTTCGGAAAATAGGGGTTCCCCCCCTTCACGGGCGGGAACCCCTCATTGGCCAGACCTAGGGGCTGGCTAGTCCGGGCAGACGTCGCCCATGCGGGTCACCACGAACATGATGTCGAGCAGATCGATCTCGCCTTCCTCCGGCGCGACCAGATCGTACTCGGCAACATAGTCGTCGTCCCCTTCCTCGCTGCCCCAGGCGCCTACGACC
>CAYMHT010000200.1:0-3889 GCA_964390305.1 uncultured Anaerolineales bacterium | reverse complement strand
GATGGTCGGCTGGCACTGCCCGGAGACCAACCTCGGCTCCATCGCCACGGCGGAGCGGGTCGGGTTCGAGAAGGAGCGGGACTACACCGCCTACTACGCCTTCCTCGAGAAAGAATCCTGACGCGTGCCGCTGACCGGGATGGTGCCCGGCACCTGGTTCATTGACTCTATCATACCGATGTTCTCTTCGTTGACCGACACCTGGAAAGGATATAACAGCTGATGACCAACGCCCCTATCCGCGCTTTCATCATCGACTACGGCGGCGTGCTCGTGCGCACTGCCGATCCGACCCCGCGCCGCGAGCTGGAGCGCCAGTTCGACCTGGGATCCGGCGAGGCCGGCGACCTGGTCTTCCGCAGCCCCCGCTGGGACGACGTCCAGCACGGGCGCGTCGACAGCGAAGCCTTCTGGGCCGACGTGGGAGAGCGCCTCGATCTCGAGGGTGACGAGGTTCAAGCCTTCCGCCGTCGCTTCTGGAGCGGCGACCGGCTCGATGAGGAGCTCGTCGAGCTGATCCGCCACCTGCGCGCTGAGGGCTACCTCACGGCCCTGCTCAGCAACGCGCCCGCCGACCTTCGCTCCTATCTCGAGGAGCTTGGCGTGGTCGATGCTTTCGACCTCGTGGTCATCTCCGGTGAGGAGGGCGTCGTCAAGCCCGCGCCCGAGATCTACGACCGCGTGCTGGAGCGCCTCGACGTCGCCCCGCACGAGGCGATCTTCGTCGACGACATGCGCTCCAACGTGGAGGCCGCCCGCCGCGTCGGGCTCCACGCCACCCGCTTCCGGGGACTGGCTCCGCTGCGCGTCTGGCTGCGGGAACTGGGGCTCCCCGTGCCCGAGCCCGACCCGGACCCCGTCCCCGACCTGCAGGCCGTGATCTTCGACTGGGGTGGGGTGATGGAGGAGCTGCCCGACGAGGCCGACATCCTCGTCTGGGAGCGACGTCTGGCTCTGGAGGCCGGCGTTCTCCCGGAGATCCTGTGGGGCGAGACCTGGCGTCGGCTGGAGGTGGGGGCTATCAGCGACGAGGAGTACGTGCGTCACGTCACGGAGCGTCTCGGCCTTCCGGATCGCGAGGCCGCCCTTCACTTCCTCCAGGAGTTCTACACCAGCGAACGGCTGAACACGGAGGTCCTGGACGCCGCCCGAGCACTCCGTGACCGCTACCGGGTGGCGCTGCTCAGCAACGCGTTCCCCACCCAGCGGGAGGTGATCCGCGAGCACCACGGCATCGACGTCGAGGCCGTCTTCGACGTCTACGTCAACTCGGCCGTGGTGGGACGCTCCAAGCCGGATCCCGAGATCTTCCACCTGACCCTGGAACGGCTGGAGGTGGCGCCGGAGCAGGCCATCTTCATCGACGACAGCCTGCGCAACGTCGACTCTGCCCGCGAGATCGGCCTCCACGCTATCCAGTTCGTCGATCCGGAAACGTCCTTGACCGTCCTGGAGGAGCTCCTTGGTCATCCGATCGCGTGAAGCATACCCGTGGCCTTTCCCACAGGCTCAAGGCCATCGTGCTGCCCGGAGCCCGACTTGCCCGCCGTGCTGACTATCCCTCCCCGGCGGAGCGGGACAGGGGCCCCAACTGACGTCGGGCCGGGGTGGGGGGCGCCCGCCTCGCACCTCGACGGTGCGTTGCACCTCGCCTGTCGGGCCTCTGCGATTGCGCCACATGGCTCTCCGCAGCGGTCAGGCCGGGGGTGTCGCCCGGCGCCACCGACCTCCCCGCTCGACTCTCACCCCTTCCCCGTCCTCTCCCTGTCCTCCGTCCCGCCCTTCCGACTGCCTTCAAGCTGATCCCAAGCGTCCATTGAGGGGACGGACCCCATGAGCGTCCAAGGACAACATGCCTCCTCAACAGATCTGCACACATCCTTGAATGCGGCACGCGACGTGCTAGAGGTGGTCAACGCTGACCACGGCACCGCCTATGAGCTACTCGCTGCTTTTGGCACCGGCGAGTGGGGAGCATATCGCCTCGCTCAGCCCGGCGGCGAGCCCGCGGTTCTCAAGTTCTTCCTCGATCTGCAGGGCACGAACGTCACAGATCCTGATCCGCATCTGGCCCCCCGTATCACCGACCAACTCCGTTCCCTCGGCTACCCCACGCCGAAATACCTCCACACAGGTTGGCTGAATGACGAGGGGCTGTACTGGGTGATGGAGCAACTGCCCGGAGAACCCTTGTGGCGAAACCCGACCGTCGGTCAGGTCGAGAAGCTGGTGTCGCTCCTTCGATTGCAGAGAGATCAGGCCGTCTCCGAGGAACAGAACCTATCCGTCTTCGTCAGGGACGTCGTCTTCAGGGGGAAGTACGGCAAGGCGCAGAAGCTCAAGACCTACTCGAGCGACACCAGAGAGCTGCTCCATCAGGCGATGAGATCGATCCGCGGGTTGAAGAACTCGCCTCTGCCCGACGAGGACATTGTCCACGGCGACTTCTCGTATCATCAGGTTATGGTCGAAGATGGCAGAATCACCGGCATCATCGACTGGCAGGAGGCCGGCTGCGGGGATTGGCTCATAGACCTGACGCGGCTCCTGTACAGCTTGCACGATCGGTGGGAGCTGGTCGCGCCCGTTCTGAGAGAGGCCGGAAAACAGGATCCGCGCAGGATCAGACTGTACACGGCCTACACGGTCCTGGAGATGGTGTCCTGGTCCCTTCATCGACACGACCGAGCGGTTTCATCCGGGTCGATAAACAAAGCCCGCAGTGCCCTTCACTTCTTGGAAACCCGCCTATGATTGGCGTTGGTGGGCGGGTCGATGCCTGCCCCTTGCCGCTCTGTCAGAAGGCTTGCGCAATCCCGAGGAGATCTGATCATGCCCCAATGGTATGAAGCCCTATACGATCACTTCCCGGACTACGACGAAGAACCCTACGCCCAGAACACGGTGGACGAGGTAGACTTCGTCGAGCGCCAGATCGACCACGACCGCTCGAAACGCATGGTCGACGTTGGCTGCGGCACCGGCCGCCACGCCCTGGAGTTGGCCCGCCGCGGCTACGACGTCGTCGGTGTCGACCTTTCCGCATCCATGATCGACCAGGGGAGGGAGGTCGCCCGCGCTGAGGGCGTCGAGGTCACCTTCACCGTCGGTGACGCCCGTGCGCTTCCCTATGACGCCGACTTCGACGTGGCCCTTGTGCTCTGCGAGGGGGGCTTTTCTTTGATGGAGACCGACGCCATGGATCGCCTCATCCTGCAGAACGTGGCCCGCGCCCTGCGGCCCGGCGGCGAGCTCCTCATGACCGCGCCCCACGCCGCTTTCCCCATCGCCCACGAGCCAGAGGAGGGGACCTTCGACCTCGTCACCTTCCGCGAAACCTTCGAGATCGAGACCACCGACGAGGAGGGGCGGACGAAGACCCTGCAGGCCAGCCAGCGCTACTACAGCTGTCCCGAGCTGAGGAGGCTCCTGACCGACGTCGGGTTCCAGGCCGTCACGTTCTTCGCCGTCACGAACACCGGCTACACGCGGGACCAGGCCCCCTCCCGGGACCACTTCGAGATCGGCGCCGAAGCCACAAAACGCGACCACATTCCTCTCCCCCTGGGGGGAGAGGTTAGGTGAGGGGGGGGTCTGCAAGGCGCATCCCACGCAGCCGATCCCTCTCCCCCCGGGGCTGAGCTTAGGTGAGGGGGTCTTGCCAGGTGCATCCGAGGCAGCCGATTCCTGTCCCCCTGGGGGGAGAGGCTAGGTGAGGGGGGTTCTCGAGGGCGCATTCCCGTGCATCGGATGCCTGTCCCCCTGTGGGCGAGCGCTTAGGGGAGGGGGGCCTTGCCAGGTGCATCCGAGGGAGCCGATCCCTCTCCCCCTGGGGGTGTCATCTTTCGGACGATAATGGGCCAGGTGTTTTCACCCAGGATGGGCCATA
>CAYMHT010000199.1:0-3931 GCA_964390305.1 uncultured Anaerolineales bacterium | reverse complement strand
CCATCGGAGCCCGTGTGGCTGCACCAGCCGCGCCGGGCGCAGTCGTCGGCGTGGGCCTGGGCGGCGCGCGCCAGCGTCTCATCATACCTCAGCGGCTCGAGCCGGTGCTGCGCTCGAACCTCGTTGATGAGCCTCGCGATCTCTTGAGGCCAGTCTGCGAGCTCGGCTGGCGGGGCGGCTGGCGGGCTGGTCGCTTCCGGGACCTCCGTGACTTCCGCGTTGCCGGCGGACGCAGCGCTGAGAGACGGTACCGGGGTGGACGTGGGCGCAGGGGCCTCGGCCGCTCTCGGCGAACGGGCTGCGACGGGGCCGGTCAGCGGGAGCACAAGATTCTCACCGGCGGTCAGGCGATCGGCGTCGTCAAGGCGGTTGATCGACTGGAGCGTCGCGGGTTCCACGTCGTAAGCGCGGGCGATCCCGATCAGCGTCTCGCCGGGCGAGACCTGGTGGAGAATCCAGAACGGGGAGCTTTCCTGCCAGTCGTCGGCCGGCGGGATGGAGAGGGTCTGCCCAACCTGGATGATGGTCGAGTCCCCCAGTTGGTTCTGGAGCTGGATGGCGGCCATGGGAACGTCGTACGCCCGGGCCAGGCCGAGCAGGGTGTCGCCAGGCTCGACGGTGTGGCTGACCGGGGCGGCACTCGCCTGCATCGTCCCGGTCGCAGGGCGCTCGGTCGGCGACGGGGAGGGCTGAGCGCTGGCAGTCGGGCGTGACGTTGGGCTAGGCCCCGTGGTCGGGATGGAAAAACCCGGCGTTGGTCGGACGCTGGACGTCGGCGAGGCACGCCCCGGGCTGCCTGCACAGGAGACGGCGAGGAAGACCACGAGGAGCTTCGCAGCCAGGGCCACTCGAAGCAGCCTGCGCTCAGAGAGACCGGGGATGAATCTAGTCATAGAGAGCATTCTAGCCGGGGCGAGGGGGATGTCAAGTGGCGACGGACGGCTGAGAAGGGGAGAGGAGAGACCCTTGGCAAGGCTTGATTTATGCGCTAGAATGCATGGTGCGCCCGGAAAGCACTGGAGGCGCAAGCCGCTCGCGCCGGACCAGGCAGGCCTCGACTCAATGCAGGGCGTGGACGGTCGGACCTGGGGCGTCGGCGACATCGCCGGGTTGGCGGCTGAGTTCTGGAAGCGAGGGTTCGGCTGCGGATGATGATGAGTGGGAGGCACCGGACCTGAGGAGGCGTGAATCGCGCGTGCGGACAAGGGGGCACCATGAGTCGACTGAGCCGAGAAATCCACGAGCAGCCTGAGATCCTCGCCCGGCTGCTAGATGAACAGGCAGGCACGGCTGCGCAGGTCGCCGGGGTCATCCGCGATCGCGAGGTCTGCTACGCCGTGTTTGCTGCTCGCGGCACTTCCGACAACGCCGCGCGCTACGCGCAGTACCTCTTCGGTTCGCTCAACGGGCTGCCGGTGGCCCTGGCCACGCCGTCGCTGTTCACCGTATACCACACCCCGCCCCGGCTGCGGCAGGCGCTGGTCTTGGGTATCTCGCAGTCAGGTCAGTCGCCCGACATCGTCGGCGTGGTGGAGGAGGGTCGCCGGCAGGGCGCGCTGACGGTGGCTGTGACCAACACACCGGATTCGCCGCTGGGCGATGCGGCGGAGTACGTCGTCGCGCTGGGCGCGGGCGAGGAGAAGGCGGTGGCCGCCACCAAGACGTATACGGCGCAGCTGGGGGCGCTGGCGCTGCTGGCGGTCCATCTGGCCGATGACGACGGGAGGCTGGCGGAGCTCAAGCGCGTGCCGGCAGCGGTGGAGCAGACGCTGACGCTGGAGGAGACGATTGCGGCGGCGGCTCATCGCTACGCGCACGCCACGGAGTGCGTCGTTTTGGGCCGGGGGTTCAACTACGCCACAGCCTTCGAGGTCGCGCTCAAACTGAAAGAGCTGACGTATATCGTGGCTGAGCCCTATTCCTCTGCCGACTTCCGGCACGGCCCTGTGGCCATCGTCGAGCGCGGGTTCCCCGTGATCGGCATCGCGCCGCAGGGGGCCGTGTACGCGGATATGCGGTCGCTGATCGAGGAGCTGTCCGAACGGGATGCGGCGCTGTCGATCATCTCCGAACGGGACGAGCTTCTTGACCTGGCCCGCGTGCCACTCCGTCTGCCGGCGCCGGTGCCCGAGTGGCTGTCCCCGTTTGTATGCATCATTCCCGGGCAGCTGCTCGCCTTGCACGTCACTCTGGCCAAGGGATACGATCCCGACCACCCGCGCGGGCTGACCAAGGTGACCGAGACGCGCTAGGCCGCTCTTTGCACGCGGCCGGTTTTTGGTTTCAATTCGCCGTCCTCGGACGGCTGACTGTGGAGGGAGGACGACATGCTTGTTTCATCCAAAGAGTTGCTCCTGGCGGCGCAGGAGGAGGGCTACGCCGTCGGTGCCTTCAATACGAATAACCTCGAGATCACTCACGCCATCTTTCGCGCCGCGGAGGCGAAACGTGCGCCGATCCTGGTGCAGCTCTCCGCTGGTGCGCTCAAGTATGCGGGGATCGATTACCTGCCGGAGATTGTGAAGACCCACGCCCGGTTGGCCACCATCCCCGCGGCCATCCATCTCGATCACGGGCCGGATTTCAAGACGGTGATGCAGTGTCTGCGCTACGGCTTCACCTCGGTGATGCGCGACGCCTCGAAGCTGCCCTTCGAGGACAACGTGGCGGAGACGCGGCGGGTCGTGGAGGCTGCCCACGCGGTCGGGGTGCCGGTGGAGGCGGAGCTAGGCCGTATCGTGGGGGCTGAAGAGCACGTCGTCGTGTCGGAGGCAGAGAAGGCGATGACGGATCCGGATGAGGCGGCCCGCTTTGTCCAGGAGGCGGGCTGTGACTTCCTTGCCGTGTCAATCGGGAACGCCCACGGGTTCTATAAGGGGGAGCCCGACCTCGACTTCGATCGGCTTCAGGCCATCCGCGAGCAGGTCGACGTGCCGCTGGTACTGCACGGTGCGTCCGGCATCCCTGACCACCAGATCCGCCAGGCAGTGAGCCGGGGCATCTGCAAGATCAATATCGATACAGAGATTCGGCACGCCCTGGCCGAGTCAGTACGGGATACGCTCGCAGAGAAGCCCGAGGAGATCGATCCACGCAAGATCCTTGGGCCGGCCATCGACGCCATGCAGGCAGTAGTCGAGCGGAAGATCGCGCTCTTCGGCAGCGAGGGGAGGGCCTAGGCGAGTCTACTCAGCTCGCAGAGTGCCCCCCGGCGTTGGGGGTCTTCGCCTCCAACGTCAATCGAAGGTCAAGCCACGGGACGAGCAGTCGGAGGTCAGCGCGCAGGTGAACGGGGGACGGGCACTCTACATCTTCGACCTGGACGGAACGCTGACCGAGAAGTGGGCGAAAACGCCGCTTCCCGGCGCGGTCGAGCGGGTGTCCCGGCTCGACGCCGAGATCGCCGTCGCCACGAACCAGGCAGGGGTGGCGTGGAACGCGGTTGAGGGCGATCCATATCCTCCCCCGGCGGAGGTAGGGCAGCGACTGCTGGCCGTGGCCGAGGCGGTCCCGGCCTTGAAGGAAGCGCTCTGGCTGGTGGCGATTGGCGACGAGGACGTCTCTCTTCCCCCGGAGCGATGGCGGGCGCTGGCCGCAGGCGTGACTCAGGCGGCCGCTCCGCTGCGGGTGCGTACGTCGAGCGATCCAGGCTGGCGAAAACCGAGGCCCGGCATGCTGCTTGCGGCCTGCCGGGCGGTGGAGGTATCGCCTGCAGAGGCCATGTTCGTCGGGGATCGCGAGGTCGACGCGGAGGCTGCTGCCGCTGCCGGCGTGGCTTTCGCCCACGCTGACCGGTTCTTCGGCAGGGCGTAGGGTCAGACCTCAACGCGTTCCAGAAGCTGCAGATCCAAAATCGCTCCCCCAGGTCAGTGGACTCGATTGCCAAATCCCCTTGCAGATCGCTCTCCTTGGCCCGGATCCGACCATCCAA
>CAYMHT010000198.1:0-3948 GCA_964390305.1 uncultured Anaerolineales bacterium | reverse complement strand
GAGGTCAAGAACTGGAATGCCTACGATCGGCAGCTGGGTCGGCAGATACTACAGAATATCAGTTTTGATCTTAAGAAGGGCGAGGTCGTCGGCTTTGCCGGACTGATGGGTTCAGGGCGCACCGAACTCGCCGTGAGCCTGTTTGGGAACCCCGACGGGTACCGCGTGGATGGTGAGATCTACGTCCAGGGCAAGAAAGCCAGCTTTGGACATCCCCAAGATGCAATCAAGGCCGGTATCGCCTATCTGAGCGAGGATCGGAAGGCCAAGGGACTCATCCTGATCCAGGATATCAAGGAGAATATCACGCTGGCAAACCTGCGTGCGATCGCCGGTCGAGGCACCATTGACAAGAACGCCGAGATCAAGATCGCCAACGACTACCAGCGCTCACTGAACATCAAGACACCTAGCATCGAGCAGAAGGTTCAGAACCTGAGCGGTGGCAACCAACAGAAGGTCTCCCTGGCGAAATGGCTGTTTGTCAAGCCCGACGTATTGATTCTGGACGAACCAACCCGGGGGATTGACGTGGGTGCAAAGTATGAGATCTACACCATTATCAACGACCTGGTCAGTGAAGGGATGAGCATTATGATGATCTCTTCGGAGCTGCCAGAGGTCTTGGGGGTGAGCGACCGAATCTACGTTGTTTCCGGCGGCAGGATAGCCGGTGAGATGCCGGTCGAGGAGGCAACGCAAGAGAAGGTCATGGCTCTGGCCACGGAATACTAGGAGGCAACAGCATGTTTCTCAAGAACCTACAGAAGATCCTCAGGGAGAATATTCGCGAATATGGCATGTTCATCGCCCTTTTCGTGATTATGGTGATCTTCACCATCACGACGGACGGCGTGTTCATCTCGTCTCGCAACATCAGTAACCTGCTCAACCAGACCGGCTATATCGCGGTCCTGGCTGTCGGTATGACCCTGGTCATCGTCATCCGGCACATCGATCTGTCAGTCGGTTTCCTGGCTGGCTTTCTGGGCGCCGTGGCGGCCATCGCCCTGCAGTTCTGGGGTCTACCCGTCTACGTGGTGATCCCCCTGATCTTGGCGCTCGGCTTCATCGCCGGCCTGATCACAGCTTACCCGGTAGCGCAGCTGGGCATTCCCTCCTTTGTCGCCTCGCTGGCCGGATGGTTGATCTATCGAGGTCTACTGCTCCTGGTGACGGCAGCCACAGGGACCATCATCATCCAGGACGATGCCTTCAACGCTATCGGCAACGGTTACATCCCGGACATCAACGTAGGATTCCTGCCGGGCGTGCACAAGGTCACGCTGCTCTTGGGCTTGATCGCTATCGTGCTGTTCGTCATCAGCTCCATCAATAGCCGCAGGAAACAGCAGGCGTATGACTTCGAGGTCCTGCCCTACGACATATTCATTCTGCAGTTAGTCTTCCTCTCGGTACTGGTTGGCCTGATCACGTGGGTGCTCGCCGGCTACAACGGTCTCTCCTGGACGGTCGTGGTGGTGTTGCTCGTGGTGGGCATCTACCACTTCGTCTCCACACAGACGGTGCTGGGACGGCACATCTATGCCATTGGTGGGAACCCAGAGGCAGCTGAGCTGAGCGGTGTGAGCGTCAAGCGGCTGACGTTCATCGTTTTTGGCTCCATGGGCATGCTATCGGCCTTGGCCGGTATGCTTTTCGCGTCCCGACTCCAGTCCGCTACCACGCAGGCCGGCACGCTGTTCGAGCTTGATGCCATCGCCGCAGCCTACATCGGCGGTGTCTCGGCAGCCGGCGGTATCGGTCAGATCACGGGATCCCTCGTCGGCGCCATCGTCTATATGTCACTCACCAGCGGCATGAACCTGATGAACGTCGACATCGCCTACCAGTACGTCGTGCGGGGCGCCGTGCTTGCCGCGGCAGTTATCTTCGACGTCGCCACCCGACGGACTGGCAAGTGACCCTGACGGGGATGTCGGGCTCCGTTCTGGGAGAAGGAGGTGCGTCCCTTGTGAGCGCTGACGGTAGAGGGCTCCTGCGCGTGGACCACCTGTCTCGTGACTTCGGGAAGGTGCGTGCTCTGAGGGATGTCACCTTCTCCCTGGCGCCCGGGGAGGTGCTGGGCGTCGTTGGGCAGCGTGGCGCGGGGAAGTCGACCCTGTTTCAGCTCCTCAGCGGCGTCCATACACCCTCCGGCGGAGAGATCGCCTTTGAGGGTCGGCCCGTAACCCTCCAGACTGTGTCCCAGGCGGAGAAGCTTGGCATCGTAGCCGTCCACCAGACCCCCCAGCTCTTCGAGCACATGAACGTGATGCACAACGTCTTCATGGGACGCGAGATCCGCGGCAAAGGCCTTTTCAGGTACAACAGAGAAGGTAGCATGCTAGAGGTGACCCGCGAGCTGCTGAGCGCCTTCGACATGCCCCCCGAATTGGCCGAGAAGTCGGTGGGAGGTCTCTCCGACGAGGAGAGTCAGATCGTAGCGCTGGCGCGCGCGCTCTGCCGTCCATCCCGCCTCCTCCTGCTGGACGACGCCCTGGAGGCGCTCAGCTTCGCCCGGCAGGAGCTGCTGCTTGAGCGCATCAGGGCGTTGTCAGAACAACAGGTTGCCGTGATTCTAAGCAGTGACGATCTGAAGCAGGTCTTCGCCGTCACTGATCGCATCTTGATCCTCTACCAAGGCCGCCAGGTCGCCCTCCGCCGCACCGCTGACACAACCCCGCGCGATATTGTCGAGCTGATGGTCGGCTCCAATCGTCAGGGTCGGATCACGCCCGTCATCTGGGCCTACGAGAGCTACCACGAGGCACAGAAGCAGACGGAGCATCTGCGCAGGGCACAGCGCGAGCTGAAGCAGAGCCTGGAGGAGAAGGACTCCATCAACCAACAGTTGATCCAGCGCCTGGAGTACCAAGTTGAGGCCCTCGATCAACTGAACGTGGCGTTGCAGGAGGCGGGTCGGCGGGTCCTCATGGAGCGTGAGGCTGAGCGCAAGGCGTTGGCCCGTGAGCTGCACGATCAGATCATTCAGGATCTCCTGAGCTACAACTATCAGTTGGAAGAGGCCGAGAGCCGCATCCAGGGTGAGGAACAGCGTCAAGAAATCAGGGAAATCCGCAATAATATCCGCCGGGTGGTGGCAAGCCTACGCCACGTGTGCAGCGACCTGCGGCCCCCGACCATCGACAACCACGGGCTACCGGCTGCTATTCGCTCGTTGGTCAGCAAGTGGAGCGAGGAAACCGGGATCATGGTGGAGTTGGACATCGATCCGGGCCTCGGGCGTCTACCGGAACCGATCGAGCTCTCAGTCTTTCGCATCGTCCAGGAAGGACTGCGCAATGTGCAGAAGCACGCCGATGCTTCCCGGGTGTCTCTGAGTCTGGGACGCACGCCGAGCGCCAGTCTAGTGGTACGCATGGCCGACGACGGTCAAGGCTCTGAACGCCCCGTTGATCTGGCCGGGTTGGCAGAACAGAACCACTTCGGCCTGGTGGGAATCAGCGAACGGGTCTCCCTATTGGATGGCACCATGGACTTGGCGTCGCCCGCGGAAGGCGGATTCGCCCTGCAGATAGAGATCCCCAGCCCATATCCGTCGATCCGGAGTTGATCATTGATGGATGCGATAGACAACCGGCAGCGGAGGGAGTCCGACGTGAACCCAAGGCGGGTCCTTCTGGCAGACGACCATGCGCTGGTCCGGAGTGGCATCCGGAACGCGCTGGAGGGGCTCCCCGATCTGGAAATCGTCTCGGAGGCGGGGGACGGGCCGGGGCTCATGGCTGCCCTGGCGTCGTTGCGGCCCGATCTACTGATTGTCGACGTCCACATGCCGGACTTCGCGCCGCTCACGGCGATCCGGGAGATCCGCCAACGGTATCCCGACATGCGCATCCTCGTCATCAGCGCGTACGACGACGACGTCTACGTACAGGGGCTGCTGGGCATGGGCGTGGGCGGTTACCACTTGAAGGACCAACC
>CAYMHT010000197.1:0-3966 GCA_964390305.1 uncultured Anaerolineales bacterium | reverse complement strand
TACGCTGCTGCTGGGGTCGGAGCTGGCCACCCGTGCGTATGGGCCCCACCCGGACATCGTCTCGATCTCGAATACCTACAGCGCATGGCGGCGTCTCTGGGCGTGACCGAGCTACTGGAGCAGGCTCTGGCAGAGGCGGCCGAGTGACCGGGCACACGGACAGATCTGCGCGCTGGGAGCGCGGCCTGGAGCCCCCGCTATGAGACCCGTCCGCTTCATCTGCGAGCCGATCACGGTCGAATTTGACCAAGAGCCCGCGCTGACCAAGAAGCCGGGCTGTCCCGCCGAGTTCACCTGGCGCGACCGCACCCACCACATCGTCGAGAAGCTCGCCGAGTGGCACGACTACCGCCGCCGGGGCCGCATGGCCCACAACATGCGGCCGGCCCACGCGGCGGTCGCCCGGCGCGTGGGGTCCTGGGGCGTCGGCCGCGACTACTACCGCGTCCGCACCGAGGACGGCCGCGTCTTCGACCTCTACTACGACAGGGCGCCGAACCACGCCGGCGACCGCACCGGCGAGTGGTTCCTCTACCGGGAGATGGGCGAGGAGGATCGAGAGCTGGGGTAGGACCATAAGTCACGGGTCCGCCAGGCCGGAGGGCCAGCCCCTTTCCTTCAGTCGCGGCTCCGTCCGGTCGTGGTATCATGACTGGCGGTGGGAGAGAGAATCCAGGATAAGATCGAAGACGTAATCCAGGCGGAACAGCTCCGCGTCTACGCGCGCCTGTACGGATACCTGCGGCCCTATTGGAAGCAGACGAGTCTCGGCTACCTGGCCGTGCTGGCCGACACCGCCCTCGGCCTCATCGTCCCCCAGGTGATCAAGAACGCCATCGACGAAGGCCTGGCGGCCGGGCGCCCCACAGCCCTCTTCTCGGCGGCGGGCCTCGTTCTGACCATCGGCATAGGGCAGGCCATAGCCGGCTTCGGGCACCGCTACCTGGGCGAATGGCTGTCCCACCGCGCGGCCTACGACGTGCGCAACCGCTTCTACGACAGCGTGCAGCGGCTCCCCTTCGCCTTTCACGATCGCACGCAGACGGGCGATCTCATGAGTCGGGCCACCACAGACATCTCCGAGGTGCAGCGGTTCGTGGGCATCGGCGCGATGGAGCTGACGGCCACGCTGTTCGTGCTGGTGGGCGTCGTCGTGGCTATGATCCTGGAGGACTCCCGTCTGGCGCTGCTCGCCCTGATCCCCATCCCGGTCCTGGTCGTCGCCACGATCCGCTTCGGCAACGAAGTCCGTCCCATGTTCAAGCGCATACAGGAGCAGATGTCCGACCTCTCGGCTACCGTGCAGGAGAGTCTGACGGGCATCCGCGTGGTCAAGGCGTTCGCCCGGGAGCCTTTTGAGCTGGAGAAATTCGATCGCGAGAACGACGAGTGGTTCCAGCGGCGGCGAGACCTGATCCAGGTGTGGGCGAATAACTGGCCGCTGTTCACCTTCATCCTGGCCTTCTCCATATTCCTCCTCCTCTTATTTGGCGGGCCGCAGGCGCTGGAGGGACAGATCACCGTCGGCCTGCTCTTTGCCATGATCTCCTATCTGCTGATGCTGAACGGCCCCGTGCAGCGGCTGGGCTTCCTGGTGAATCTGGCAGCCACGGCCAGCGCCAGCGCCAGCCGGGTGTTTGAGATCATCGACGCACCGAATGACATCGAGGACCGTCCCAGTGCCGTCGCCCTCGATGGCGTGGAGGGGGCGGTCACATTTGAGGACGTCAGCTTCGCCTACGCCGACGGCCGGCCGGTTCTGCAGGATATCAGCTTCCACGCGGAGGCCGGCCAGCGGATCGCGCTGATGGGCCCTACCGGCTCGGGCAAGTCGACCATCACCAAGCTCATTCCCCGCTTCTACGATCCCACCGAGGGATCCATCAAGATCGACGGCACCGACATTCGCGACGTCAAAGTGGCCTCCCTGCGGCAGCGCATCGCCAGTGTGTTGCAAGACCCATTCCTGTTCGGCCTCACGATCCGCGAGAACATCGCCTACGGTCGGCCGGGGGCGTCTGACGACGAGGTCGTGGCTGCCGCCCGGGCGGCCCGCGCTCACGAGTTCATCATGAGCTTCCCCGACGGCTATGACACCCGGGTGGGGGAGCGGGGGGTGACGCTGAGCGGCGGCCAGCGGCAGCGGGTGGCCATCGCTCGGGCGCTGCTCTACGACCCGCGCATCCTCATCCTCGACGACTCGACCAGCAGCGTCGACACGGAGACGGAGTATCTGATTCAGGAGGCTCTCCACGAGCTGATGGAGGGGCGCACGACGTTCGTCATCGCCCAGCGGCTGCTGACGCTGAAGGACGCTGACAAAATCCTGGTGCTCGACCAGGGGCGCATCGTGCAGCGCGGGACGCACGATGCGCTGCTGGCGGCCGGGGGCCTGTACAAAGAGGTCTACGATTCGCAGCTGAAGGATCAGGAGGAGTTCGCGGCCCTGGAGGGGGTCCTGGAGAGGGAGCGGCAGGCCGCGGAGGGACGATGACGAGGGAGCCGAAGGCCGGGGACCGCAAGGACGACGGGCGAGCACGCGACCGCCGCTGGGAGCGCGACCGGAGCCTTCGCGCTGCGGCGCAGGAACGCGAGCTGCGCGAGGAGAAGATTGAGGAGCTCCTCTCCGATCGGGAGGACACCCAGCTCGGGAAGGCCTACGACGCCCGCCTGGTGCGGCGGCTGGCCGCCTACATCCGCCCCTACTGGAGGCAGATGGCCCTCGCCGTCGCCCTGATGGCTGTCAGCTCTCTGCTGAACGTGGCGGCCCCCTGGATCATCGGGCGGGCCATCGATGACGGGATTCGGGCCGGCAGCACCAGGACGCTTCGGCTCTGGACGGCGGCCTTTGTCGCTGCGGCCATCGGTGAGTGGCTCACGAACCGGAGCCGCGTTCGCATCCTGGCCTACGTCGGCACGCGCATCGTGGCGGACATCCGCAGCACCCTGTTTCGCCACCTGCTTCGTCTCTCCCTCGGTTTCTACAATCGGTATTCGATCGGCCGTCTGATGAGCCGGCTCACGAACGACGTCGGCGTTCTCCAGAACTTCGTGACCTGGTCGATCACGGGGGTGGCCAGAGGGACCCTGATGCTCGCCGGCATCGTCGTGGCGATGATCTCCCTGAACTGGCGGCTCGCCCTGGTCAGCTTCATCGTATTGCCGGCGATGGCGTTGGTGACCACTCGCTGGCGCGATGCGGTTCGGCGGGCGTATCGCGCCACGCGGCAGCGGCTGGCGCTCATCAACGGCTATCTGAATGAGTCGATCTCCGGCATTCGGGTCACCAAGAGCTTCGTGCGGGAGGCGCAGAACATGCAGTACTTCGATGTTCTCAACCTCTCGCATTTCGATGCGGAGGTGGACGCGACGCGGTTGTCGGCCCTGTTCTTCCCCGGCGTCGGCCTGATGGGCGCGGTGGCCACCGCACTGGTGGTGGGGGTGGGCGGCTGGCTGGTCTTCGAGGAGGCACTGACCGCGGGCACGCTGGTGGCCTTCGTGCTCTACGTGGCACGCTTCTTCCGTCCCATTCAGGACCTGGCGCGCCGCTACAGCAACTTCCAGGCGACGATGGCGGCCAGCGAGCGCATCTTCAACCTGCTCGACAGGGAGCTGGACCTGCCGGACCGATCGGACGCGGTCGTGTTACCCCAGGTCGAGGGGCACGTGGTCTTCGATGGGGTCACGTTCACATACGAGGATGGAGAGGTCGTGCTGGAGGACATCTCTCTGGAGGCGCAGCCGGGCGAGCGAATTGCCCTCGTCGGCGAGACCGGGGCGGGCAAGACGACGGTGATCCGGCTGCTGGCGCGCTTCTTCGAGGCCGATGAGGGGCGGGTGATGATCGACGGCTACGACGTGCGCGAGGTGACGAAGGAGAGCCTGCGCTCCCAGCTGGGCGTCGTGCTTCAGGACACGTTCCTCTTCAGCGGATCGATCATGGAGAATATCCGCTACGGCAGGCTC
>CAYMHT010000196.1:0-3971 GCA_964390305.1 uncultured Anaerolineales bacterium | reverse complement strand
ATGCTCGTCCTCTTCGGCGCGCATCTGAGCGCTGCCATCGCGCGAAGCCGGGGGTAAGGATGCTCAGGATCGAGGTTCAGACATATTTCTCTACCTAATGCCTCTCCAAGGGGTCGCGCCGATCGGCTGCCAGACGATGGAGCCGCAGTCCTCGGATCGCCGACTTCAGGCTGCCGGCGGTCTAAGGCTGTCATTGAGCCGTTCGCATATCGCCCCGTGAGCGCCGTACACCGAGGACCGACCGTGATACGGGGCTGAGGTACCCCCTCCCTGTATTGACCTCGCTCCAGTTAGAGGTTATACTAGCACTGAATCCGATGCTCGGGCCAAGCGATATCCTGTGACAAAGGAGGACCATCACGATGGAGGTCACGACTCAGGAGTTCAAACGCTGCAGTGTAGTCAAGGCAAGCGGTCGCATTGACGCGGCTACCGCACCGCAAGTCCAAGATGCTTTCGACACATTGACGGAAGCTGGGAAGTACCGGCTGGTGTTCGATATGGGCGAGGTGGACTTCATCTCCAGTGTCGGGCTCCGTGTGTTGGTCGACACCAGGAAGAATTGCAGGCGATACAATCGGGGAGACCTGGTCCTGGCCGCCCCCTCCGAGAACGTGAAACGGACGCTTGAGCTGGCGGGATTCTACAGCCTCTTCGACGTCTACGACACGCCCATCGAGGCCGTGGGCAATATCTAGCAGTACTGGCCCTTCGGACTTCTGGAACGCTCTCACGCCTCACGCCGGTGAGGGCGAACTTCTCCACCCGAGGAATCGGGTGCGCGCCCGTGCCATTCTTCAAACCTGACACAAGCGCCCACCGCTCAGAAACAGGGCTACAGGCTGAATGGCCCGATCAACATCTTTGACATCGTGCCAGGCACCAAGGGTACAACCGCGCTTGTGTGATCTACACGCGAGTGAGATGCCACCATTCGAGCGTAGGATCATCCGGAGAGCCACCAAACCTTGGGGAGTGGCGTCTGAACGCTGCCTTGCCGTCGGCCTTCCGACCAGGTGACCGCTCGCTATTGGATCGAGAGATCCGCTGTACCGCCAATCTCGACTTACCGTGCCGGGTGTGCCTCAGAAAGACGGACCCGTGGTGTTGGGCTCTGACGCCTCAGGAGATGGGGTATGCGTCGACGGGTGATCGGTGTCGACCGGACCATCAACGTTGCCTGATCGCCAGACCGTGTCACAGCACGAACAGGACGAGGCTGGCCGAAGCGGGCCGTCCTGAGGCTGAGTGCATGGGACTGAGGAGGAGATCATGACGCCTGTCAATCGCGAGGCGTTGCGCAGCATGCCTTTCCTGGAGGGCGCGCGGACCGATGTGCTGGAGCGGCTGGCGGAGGTGGCGGTGGAGCGACGCTACGCGCCGGGTCAGATCGTCCTCAGGGAGGGGGCCGCCGGGCGCGAGCTGTATCTGATCCTCGACGGGCTCGTCGAGGTGGTCAAGGGCACCGGGGCCGACGAGATGGAGATCGCCAGGCGCGGCGCCGGAGACCTCTTCGGCGAGATGGGATTCCTCGAGGGCCGTCCGCGCTTCGCCACCGTCCGCGCGCTTGAACCCACACAGGTATTGTCTTTCGCCCAGGGTGATATGGAGCCTGTGTTGGCCCGGCAGCCTGAATTGCTGCACAACGCCGTGCGGGTGCTGAGCGCCCGGCTACGGGAGGCGGACCGACGCATGATCGCGGACCTGCGTCTGAAGAATGAGGAGCTGGCCCGCGCCTACCGCGAGCTTAAGGAGGCCCAGGCCGCTCTCCTGGAGAAGGAGAGGCTGGAGCATGAGCTAGAGCTCGCCAGGGAGTTGCAGGAGAGCATCCTTCCTCACACGTTCCCGGCGTTGCCACGGGTGAGCTGTGCCGCCCGCTACCGGCCCGCGCGACAGGTCGGAGGGGACTTCTACGACGTGATCCGTTTGAGTGGAGGACAGGTGGGCCTGGTCATGGCGGACGTGTCGGACAAGGGGTTGGCGGCAGCGCTGTATATGGCGCTTGCGCGCAGCCTGATCCGGGCTGAGGCCAGGCACCACACGTCGCCGCGGCAAGTGCTGCTAAGCACACACAGGCTGCTGTTGGAGATGACCGAGGCGACGATGTTCGTCACCGTGTTCTACGGTGTGCTCGATGCGGAGCAGCGTTCCCTCTCTTACGCCCGGGCCGGCCACAACTACCCGTTGCTCATCAGGCCGAGCAATGGCGAATGCAGGGAGCTCGCGGCGGATGGGATCGTACTGGGAATGGTGAGGGATATCAGCTTGGAGGAGGCCAGGGTAGGGCTGGAGCCTGGCGACCTGCTTGTCTTGTATACCGACGGCATCACCGATGCGAATTCGGTCAGCGGCGAGTTCTTCGGTATGGGGCGCCTGCGCGAGACGATCTGCTCCAGCGACGGACTGAGCGCCCAGCGTGCGTGCGATCTGGTGTTTGAGCGCGTGGACCGGTTCCAGCGCGGGGCGGTGCAGTATGACGACATGGCGGTGCTGGTCGTGAGCGTGGAATGATGGGTTCAGCGTGCGCTGTCCTGTCTTCTGTACAGCCCTCCTGAGACTTGGAGGGCCGAGGAACGTCTCGGTCAAGAGAGTTGACGGGTAACGATGAAGTGTCCGAGATGCGGGACGGACAACCCTGAGGGCGCTAAGTTCTGCCTCGATTGTGGAACCGGGCTGGCGGTCATCTGTTCGCAGTGCGGGACGCGCTTGCCCCCGCATGCCAAGTTCTGCCTCGAGTGCGGCGCCCGAGTAGTCACGGACCAGGAGAAGCTTGAGGAGATCCGGGGCGAGCTCCGTAAGTCCGTGGGCCGTCTGGTGCCAAGGGAGTACGCGGAGCGGTTGCTGGCCTCCGGCCGCCAGATGGCGGGCGAGCGGCGGGTCGTGACAATCCTCTTCTGCGACGTGACGGGGTCGACGACGATGGCGGAGGCGCTGGACCCCGAGGACGTGATGGAGATTATGGACGGCGCGTTCGACGTGTTGATCGAGCCAATCGTGCGGTACGAGGGGACCGTGGCGCGGCTGATGGGAGACGCGGTGCTGGCCTTCTTCGGGGCGCCGATTGCCCACGAGGACGACCCGGAGCGGGCCATCCGGGCGGCGCTGGAGATCGTTGAGTGGGCACGGGCGTACGGCGAGAAGCTGGCGCGGGAGCGGGGAATCGAGGGGTTCGACGTTCGGGTGGGGATCAACACGGGGCTGGTGGTGGTGGGAGAGGTGGGGTCGGACCTGCGGGTGGAGTACACGGCCATGGGCGATGCCATCAACCTCGCGGCACAGTTGGAGGAAGCGGCAGAACCCGGAACGGTCCTGGTTAGCCGGGACACTCACCGGCTGATCAGTTCCGGGTTTGAGACGGAGGCCCTGGGACCGATCGAGACGAAGGGGAGGGCAGAGCCGCTGCCCACCTATCGAGTGCTGGAGGCTAAGCCTACGTCGCGCAAGGCCCGGGCAGTCGCTGGATTGGAGTCGCCGCTGGTGGGACGGGAGGCCGAGTTCGGAACTCTTCAAGAAGCGATTGAGCGGCTGGAAGCCGGAGTTGGCGGTATCGTCACTGTCGTGGGCGAGGCGGGCATCGGCAAGTCGCGACTGGTGGCGGAGTTGCGGAAGCGTAATCTTGCGAGAGTGTTCGAATCTGGCGGCTCGCTTGAAGCTTCGCAAGGTCTAGCAACTACCCAATGGGTGGAGGGGCGTTGCCTGTCGTATGGAACCTCGATCGCCTATCTGCTGTGGCTCGACGTGCTCCGCGAGTTACTGGGGCTGACAGTGGACGACGCCCCAGAGGTCGTCCGTGACGCGCTGCGGGACGCAGTGGAAGCCTGGTGTCCCGAATCCTTCGACGACGTGTATCCCTACCTGACCCGGCTGATGTCACTTCCAGCGGAATCCGAGGGCGAGGAGGCAATATCTGCTCTCGAGGGGGAGCGTCTGAAGACCGGCACGTTCCGCGCGGTGGAGAGGCTGATCGAATG
>CAYMHT010000195.1:0-4034 GCA_964390305.1 uncultured Anaerolineales bacterium | reverse complement strand
GCAACTCGTGGACCGTAGGCTCGACCCAGCCCGAGATTCGCACCGACGTCTGCTCCGAGTGCCATCCCTTCTACACGGGCGAGCAGCGCATGGTCGACTCCGGCGGTCAGGTCGAACGGTTCCTCAAGAAACTCGAGCGCCGCAAGGAGAAGGTGGCCGAGGTCGAGCGCCGCAAGGCCGAGAAGACCTCTCCCACGCTCCTCATCGATGAACTCGACATCCGCACCCAGGCGAAGAACGTTCTCATCGAGGCCGGGGTGGAGACGGTGGGCGACGTCCTCGACATGCTCGAGGAGGGCGGAGGTGAGGCCCTCATGAACATCTCCGGCTTCGGCATGAAGTCGTTGGCGACGCTCAAGAAGCAGCTCCGCGCTCGAGGCTTCGTCCTCCCGGGCGACGAGGCACCGGAGGAGGAAGAGACCTCTAAGGCAGAAGAAATCGAAGCCGAAATGGCCGGGTAGTTGGAGGCACAGAGGCTTTCAAAAAGGGGCAGATGTTACCATCTGCCCCTATTTTGTTTCACGGACACCCCAGAAATGTACAACAAACCCACCGGCGGATGGATCGAGGTCATCTGTGGCAGCATGTTCTCCGGCAAGACAGAGGAGCTCATTCGGCGCCTTCGCCGCGCGAAGATCGCCAAGCAGGAGATACAAGTCTTCAAACCCGGTATCGACACCCGCTACGCCGATCGCGAGGTCACGTCCCACAACGGCATGCAGATTGAGGCCCTCCCCGTCGAGAACACCGCCCACCTGCGGGAGATGATCGCGCCCGGGACAACCGTGGTCGCCATCGACGAGGCCCAGTTCTTCGACGACGAAGTCGTCCCCTTGTGTGAGGAGCTCGCCGATGGGGGCTTGCGCGTCATCGTCGCCGGCCTCGACATGGACTTCCGCGGAGAGCCGTTTGGCCCCGTGCCTGCCCTGATGGCCCGGGCGGAACAGGTCACCAAGCTCCAGGCCATCTGCGTCGAGTGCGGCGGCCCCGCAAGCCGCACGCAGCGGCTGATCGAGGAGGAGCCCGCAGCCTACGACGACCCCGTCATCCTCGTCGGCGCCAGCGAGGTGTACGAGGCACGCTGCCGGGGATGTCACCAGGTGAAAGATGCCGCCGAAGCAGACGACGAAGGATAGAGGATGAGAGAACCGAACGAGATTTCTGACGCGATTGACCGTGTGCTGCTGGACGAAGCTGCCATCCGCGGGCGGGTGCACAAACTGGCAGCCGAGATCAGCGCCGACTACGGCGAGGTCAACTACGGCGAGGACGGCCTCGTCCTGGTGGGGGTGCTCAAGGGCGCCTTCGTCTTCCTCGCGGACCTGGCCCGTCAGCTAGCCATTCCCCACCACGTCGACTTCATCGCCCTCTCCAGCTACAACCGCGGGGCGACGACGGGGGAGGTGCGGCTGATCATGGACGCCCGCATCAACGTCGCCGACCGCCACGTCCTGATCGTGGAGGACATCGTGGACACCGGCCATACCCTGGATTACCTCCAGCGCACGTTTGCCGCGCGCCAGCCGGCGTCGCTCAAGTCCTGTGTCTTCCTCAGCAAGCCGGACCGGCGCCGGGTGAAGGTCAACATCGACTACCTCGGCTTCGAGATACCCGACGTCTGGGTCGTCGGCTACGGGCTCGACTTCGGCGATCGCTATCGGACGCTCCCCTACATCGGGGCGTTGAAGAAGGAGATATACGAGAAGGCAGGGGGTAGCCTATGACACTGCGGGAGGACGTCGACCGGGTTCTCATCCCGGAGGATGAGATACAACAGCGGATCGCCCAGCTCGGTCAGGCAATCAACGAGGCGTATACGGACGAGGACCGCCCGCTCCTGGTCTGCGTCCTCAAGGGTGCCTTCATGTTCCTCGCCGATCTGACGCGCCACCTGAACGTGCGGCACGAGGTCGACTTCATGGAGACCTCCTCCTACGGCGCGCGGATCGAGAGCAGTGGCGTCGTCCGCATCCTGCTCGACCTCGAGCGGAACATCGAGGGACGTCACGTGCTCATCGTCGAGGACATCGTCGACTCCGGCCGCACCCTCGACTACGTCACGCGCAACCTGGAGACCCGCGGTCCGGCCAGCCTCCGCGTCTGCACGCTCTTGAACAAGCCATCCCGTCGGATGATCGACGTGCCCCTGGACTTCGTCGGCTTCAAGGTCCCCGATGAGTTCGTCGTCGGCTACGGCCTCGACTTCGACGAGGAATACCGCAACCTCCCCTTCATCGGCGTCCTGAGAGAGGAGATCTACACCGAGGGTGAGGAACAGGAAAGCTGCTAATCCCCGCTGTGCTTGGTCTCCTGACCGAGCACCTCCCGACCCGGCACCGCCAGTAGCTACCAGCCGGAGCGCCCCCTAGATGCTGATCGGCATCGACGCCAGCCGCGCCATCGCCGACCGCCCGACCGGTACCGAGATCTACTCTCGGCGCCTCATCCAGGCGCTACTGACGCTCGATCCCCCCCACCGCTTCCGCCTCTACCTCCGCACCGCACCCCCGCCCGACCTGTTTGAGGGCACCGAGCTGCGCATCATCCCCTTCCCGCGCCTGTGGACCCACGCCCGCCTCTCCTGGGAGATGGCGCGCCACCCGCCGGACCTCCTCTTCGTCCCGGCTCACGTCCTCCCGCCCATCCGCCCTCGCCTCAGCCTGGTCACCGTCCACGACCTCGGCTACCGCCACTTCCCCCGGGCACACCCTCGCCTCCAGCGTCTCTACCTGGATCTCTCCACCCGTTGGAACGCCCGGGCCGCCACCCACCTGCTGGCCGACTCCCAGGCGACCAAGTCCGACCTGGTGGCCCACTACGGGACGCCGCCGGACAAGATCACCGTCGCCTACCCTGCCGTCGACCCGGCGCTCCGTCCCGTGCGCGACCCCGCCACGATCCAGGCCGCAAAGGCGCGCTACCACATTGAGGGGGACTACTTCCTCACCCTGGGTACCCTCCAGCCGCGGAAGAACCTGCGCCGCCTCGTGGATGCCTTCGCCTCGTTCAGTGACCGCAATCCCCGCCACCCGGCCATCCTCGTCCTGGCCGGCAAGCGCGGCTGGCTCTACCATGAGCTGTTCGAGCAGGTGCGACAGCGTGGCCTCGACGCCCACGTCCGCTTCCCGGGCTACGTCGCCGAGGAGGACAAGGCCGCCCTGTTGAGCGGGGCCATCGCCTTCGTCCTCCCCTCGCTATACGAAGGGTTCGGCCTCCCCGTCCTGGAGGCCCAGGCGTGCGGCGCTCCCGTGATCGCCAGCACCACCTCCAGCCTGCCGGAGGTCGCCGGCGACGCTGCCCTTCTCGTCGACCCCCAGGATACGTCTGCCATCGCCGACGCCATGGAGCGCCTGGTCACCGAGCCCGCCCTGTCCGACCACCTGGTCGCGCGCGGATCTGCCAACGTGCGTCGCTTCTCCTGGGAGGCGTGCGCCCGGACCGTGCTCCGCGTCATCGACGGCCTCTCGAACCCAATCACCAACTAGCCCACCAGATCCCAACGCCGCCCAGCGCCCCGCCCCTGTCAGTGCGAGCGGGGCGCAGTGATCCCCTCCCTCTCCCCCACGGGGAGAGGCCAGGTGAGGGGGGCTGCCCCTCACCAACGCCATCCCCTGTTAGCCAGACCGAACCCATGGTATAATTCCCTCCGTCTATGGAGAAAGAGCTTCAGCCTGAGTCCACGCTGCTGCCGACCGGCGGCCTGTTGCGGCTGCGGGCCCGCGCCACCGACCTGGTGACCTGGATCGGCCCCACCTGGGCCGTCCTCTGCGGCGTGGTCGCCTCCGCAGGCTTCGCCTGGCAGGGGCCCGATTGGCTTCGGCTCGCCCTCCTGATCCTCCTCGTGGACGGCGGCTGGGGGTCCCTGTGGGCTGCCCTGGGAGCCACCGACTGGGCCACCCCGCTCCGTCGCTGGCGCCAGTGGGATACGAACAGACCCACTACCGTCCTCCCCTACACCCAGCCCGACGCGCCGGGCGGCAGGCTCAGCCGATTCATCGGCAGGCTCCGCGCCTGGTGGGGCGAGGCCCTCTGGC
>CAYMHT010000194.1:0-4059 GCA_964390305.1 uncultured Anaerolineales bacterium | reverse complement strand
AGATCCTCTTCGCAAGCGGAGGGCTGATCGCGCTGATCCTGGTGGTCGGAGCGGTTCTGCACGGCACTTCAATTGTTTCGCCGGCTCAGGGCGGGGAGGTCGCCTTGAACAGGGGTAGGCTCGGCGACGCCGCACGCCTGACTGCCCTGGCCGAGCATCTCATGCGAGAAGCTGAGAGCGGCTGCGAGGATCTATCTCTGAAGAGGGGGCGACAGGCGGAAGTGGCCCGACTTACTGGGCAGGCAGCGCACTACTTGGATTTGAGCGTCGCGAGGACGCCGGTTCTCAACAGGGGTCGCATCGCGGAGTCGATGCGACTCACGGGGATGGCGTTGAACGCCGGGACACCGTCCAGCAGCGCCTTGCTTGCCGTCGTTTGCAGCACCGGGCGCTAGGTGCGGGTGCGGTCTGGCGACGCGCGAGCAGAGCGTAGGCGCTGGATGCGATCGTGAGGGGGAGCACGACACTCAGGTGAGTGTCGCGCAACTCGTCGCGGACGCGGAGGCGATGCCCCGCTATCGTAGCTTTCTAAGCGACACCTGGAGGAGGTTTCAGTGAACGAGACGGTACTTGACACCATACGCAAACGGCGGACGATCCGTCGCTATACGGACCAGGAGATCACCGACGAGCAGATTGATACGCTTCTGGAGATGGCCATGTCCGCTCCCAACCGGCTCAACCGGCAGCCGTGGGACTTCATCGTCATCCGCGATAAAGAGCTGCAGAAGAGGCTGGCCGACTTCCTGGGCCTGCATCCATATCTCGAGACGGCCCCCGTCGTGATCGCCGCGGCTGCTCGTGCTGCCGTTTCGACGACGTGGCAGATGGACGTGAGCGCCGCTGTCGAGAACATGCTGATCGCGGCTACGGCGATGGGGCTGGGCACGGCCTGGGTGGGGGAGCCCGACAGTGTGCTGTGGACCACGGTGGAGGAGATGCTGCACGATTCACTTCACATACCGAGGGAGCTCAACGTGCGGATCCCGGCGCTGATCGCAGTGGGCTACCCGGCCCAGGAGCGCCCCCCGCACGGGAGGCACGACCGGTTCGACCGTACCAAGGTCCACTACGGACTGTGGGAGAGCAGGAAGCTCGGGGGCGGGGAATAGTCATCCGCTGGCACGGGCGTCTGCCGTCTGTGTCGGCGACGGGAGACGATGCCCGGTTGCACTCATGGTCTGAGGTATGAAGCAGCATGCCATCTCTTCCGTCGCGAGGGGGGTTGCAGGAGTGCCCCCAGGACAGAGGCTCTGGGAGGACCCGTGCCGAAGGCATTTTGCCACCTCGCGCGTTAGGCAGTACAATGCTGAAGAACGAAGCGCAGCGGGCAGGTGACCGAGGGTCGGGGTCCACGGAAGCACCTGGACATGGACGGTCTGGCCGAGGATCAGACGCTGGGCGACATCAAGGACTACGTCGAGGACTCGGGCGAGGGGCCCTGGTCCGTGTTCGAGTCCATTGATCTGGATGTCCCGGCACCGGTCATCACGCTGGCGCTGCAGATGCGGCTTGCCAGTCGCCAGCCGGACAGCTACTCGGCGAAGCTCCTGGCGGCGCTGCGCAACCAGTTCGGCGGTCACGAGGTAAAGAAAAGAAGCTGATGCTTGCCGATTGAGCATTCGTTTCACGGGTTCTATGTTCTGTCTGTCATCCTCTGCTTGGTGCACGTGTCGCGGCGATCCCGACGCGACGAGAGGGACGATCTCCCAAGCGGCGTCGGATCCTGGAGGAACTGCCGATGCGTCCAATCGAGCGTTCGAAGCCCGCCACCATCGTCATTTTCGGCGCGTCCGGCGACCTGACAAAGCGGAAGCTGGTGCCGGCGCTCCATACGCTCTCCTGCCGGGAACTGCTCTCTCCAGATACGCGCGTCGTCGGCGTTGCACGGTCTGAGTACTCTGACGACCTGTTTCGTGAGCATCTGTACGAGGGCATCCTCGAGTACTCGCGGGCTGCGTCCGGTCCGGACAATGTCTGCCAGCTCTGGCCCGAGTTCTCCGAGAACTACACGTACCTGTCAGGTGATCTTGCTGACCTGGAGACGTATCGCCGTCTGGGCGAACGGCTGGAGACGTTCGACCGGGAGTTCGGCACCCGCGGCTGTGTGCTCTTCTACCTGGCCGTGCCGCCGCCGCTCTACACGATGATTGTCGAGCGACTGGCCAGAGCGGGCCTGAATCGGAGCGAAGCAGGGTGGCGACGGGTGATCGTCGAGAAGCCTTTCGGTCACGACCTGGAGAGCGCGCGCCGACTCAACGACGAGATCCACGCCGTCTTCGACGAGGGTCAGATCTACCGCATCGACCACTATCTGGGCAAGGAGACGGTCCAGAATATCATGAGCTTCCGCTTTGCCAACGCCATCTTCGAGCCTCTCTGGAGCCGAAACTACATCGATCACGTTCAGATCAGCGTGACCGAGAGCGTCGGCGTCGGCCATCGCGCCGGCTACTACGAGGATGCTGGAGTGTTAAGGGATATGTTTCAGAATCACCTTATGCAGCTCCTCACCCTCACCGCGCTGGAGCCGCCCGTCGCCTTTGAGGCGAACGCGCTCCGCGATGAGAAGGCGAAGGTTCTTAGAGCCGTCTCACGGGTGGCCGACAGTGTGCGCGGTCAGTACGACGGATACCGCGACGAAGAGGAGGTGGCCCGGGACTCGGAGACGGCGACGTACGCTGCGCTGAAGCTCTGGGTGGACAACTGGCGCTGGCGCGGAGTGCCCTTCTACCTGCGCTCCGGCAAGCGTCTGGCTCTCAAGTCCACGGAGATCGCCATCGAGTTCAAGTGTGTGCCCCACCTGATGTTCGATATCGAGCGGGAGAAGGATATCACGCCGGATGTCCTTTCGCTCTGCATCCAGCCGAACGAGGGGATCCATCTGCGCTTCCAGGCCAAGGAGCCAGGTGCAGGGATGCAGACGCGACCCGTCACGATGGAGTTCGAATATGCGGGGCATTTCGGCGCCGGTGCGCTCCCGGACGCCTATGAGCGGCTGCTGCTCGACGCCCTGAAGGGTGATGCTTCACTGTTTGCCCGGGCTGACGAGATCGAGCTGGCGTGGTCGCTTATCGACCCCGTGCTGGAGCAATGGGAGAGGGAGAAGTCTCCGTCTCTGGCGACCTACGGGGCTGGCACCTGGGGACCGTCTGAGGCGGATGAACTGCTCGCTGGCGATGGGCGGGCATGGCATCAGCAGTGCTACGGGGAATCGTAGCGTAGCAGTGGGCGAATTCAAGGTCGTCTCCGACGCCCTGTGTCTGGCCCGCCTCGCGGCAAACCGGATCGTCGCGCTTGCCTCCGGAGCGATCGCCGCCCGCGGCCGCTTCGCCGTCGCCCTGGCCGGCGGTGCCACGCCCAGACCCACTTATGCCCTGCTGGCCGAGCAGCCACTGGCTCAGGAAGTCGAGTGGCCGCGGGTGGAGGTCTTCTGGGGCGATGAACGGTGCGTGCCGCCCGATCATCTCGACAGCAACTACCGTATGGCTCGCTGTGCTCTCCTCGATCACGTCCCGATTCCGAGAGAGAACGTGCATCGCATTCCGGGAGAGCTGCCGCCCCAGGAGGCCGCGGCTGCCTACCGCCTGGAGCTGCAGGAAGCTCTCGGCGCGGCTGGACATTTTGACCTGGTTCTTTTGGGCATGGGCAGCGACGGTCATACCGCCTCGCTCTTCCCGGGCACTGCTGCGGTTGACGAGGAGGAGCGCTCCGTCGTCGCCGTCTACGTTCCGAAGCTCGGCGCCTGGCGCGTCACGCTCACCCTGCCCGTCATCAACGCGGCTCGCCACGTGATCTTCCTCGTCGCCGGGGCGGAGAAGGCGGAGGTGCTGGCCCGCGTCCGCGGCGGGGAGCCGCTTCCCGCCGCCAAGGTCCAACCGGCCGACGGCCAGCTCACGTGGCTGGTCGACCGGGACGCTGCGGCCAGGCTCGCGACCAGGTAGCGGTCCCGCGCCGGGCCGCCCGGCCGGGGGCCATGGCCGTCCCCCAGCTCACAGGAGGTGTTCGTCTCGCACATGCCGTCTCAGAACAGAGACCCAAGACCGTATTTCGGCGTTG
>CAYMHT010000193.1:2473-4094 GCA_964390305.1 uncultured Anaerolineales bacterium | reverse complement strand
CGAATACGCGCGCTGGGCCGCCCCAGCTCGTCACGGCCAAGCGCGTGCCCTCCGGACTCCAGGCCGCGTGACGCACCGCGTCAAAATAGCCGCCGATGACGGCCAACTCCCTCCCGGTGGCGGCATCCCAGATGCGCGCCCTGCAGTCCCAACCTCCGGTGACGATGGTAGTCCCATCCGGGTTCCAGGCAGCATAGTCTACTACCCCAGCGTGTCCAGAGAACACAGTGAGCTCTGTGCCAGTCACAGCCTCCCAGACCCGCGCTGTCTTGTCGCGTCCGGTGGTGACAATGCGGCTCCCGTCGGGGCTCCACGCGGCGTACAAGATCCGGTCGCCGTGGCCCGACAGCACCCCCAGCTGAGCTCCGGTGGTGACATCCCACGTCTGGGCCCTGTCGCCCTTGCCCACGGTAACCAGATGTGCGCCACCCGGGCTCCACGACACTGTCTCGACCTCGTCCGCCAGCCCCGGCAGCTCCTGCAGGATCGCGCCGCTGTCAGCATCCCACACCTGCAGCGTGTGCTCCTCGTCGACGGTGGCAATACGCGCCCCATCCGGGCTCCAGACTAGCTGACGTGCGAGCATCCAAGGCACTCGGTTCGGATCAGAGATCGAGAGAGAGAGGACACTCAGTTCGTGACCACTGGCGGCGTCCCAGACGTGTACGGTCCCGTCGTCGACGGCGGTGACCACTCGAGCTCCATCGGGACTCCAGGCTCCGAAGCTGCCCGGGAACGTCACAGGCGCCGCGTCCTGCTCGCCCCGACTGACGGATTCTGCTGTGTCCCACAGGTGAATCGTGCCGTCTTTGCCGACGGTCAGGAGCTCCGGACCCGCAGGGCTCCAGGCAGCGAATCCGTCCAGCGTGCACAGCTCCTCGCCGGTCTCGGGATTCCAGACGTGGCTTCCGTACCCGCCGGTGATGAGCAGGTTTCCCTCCCAACTCCAGGTAGAGAACTCCTGCACGCCAGCGTCGAGAGCGGCTAACTCGTCGACGGCCTCAAGGGCCCAGACCCGAACGGTGCCGTCCGCACTCGCCGTGACCAAACGGGCGCCGGGAGGATCCCATGCCACGTGGCTGACGGCCCCCCTGTGCCCAGTGAGGCGAGCCACCTCGAGACCACTCGCCGCCTCCCACACGCGCGCTGTGCCGTCGTCACTCCCCGTGGCAACCAGAGCGTCATCCGGGCTCCAGGCGCCGTGTCTCACTGCGTCGGTGTGTCCGATCAGGAAGGTCAAGCCTTCGCCGTTGTCGGCATCCCAGATCTCGGCCGTGTTGTTGGTGCTGAGGCTCAAGAGGCGGCCGCCGTCGGACGCCCACGAGGCATGCGTAATCGCACCGATCTCTGCGCCGGGCGCACTATGGGTGTGGACGACCAACTCCTCTGGCTCTATTCCCTCTTCTCTCGAAGGATCGATGGCTGAGAGATCCCAGAGGCTGGCCGCCCCCAGCTCGCCGGTGACGATGCGCGCGTCGTCGCCCGCCCAGGCTGCAAACGTGACGGCAGTCCCGTAAGGACCACCGGGACTCAGGTAGGCCAACTCCTGGCCGGTCACTGCATCCCATACCCGCGCTCCGGTTTTCGAGCTGCTGACGATACGCGAGCCATCCCCGTTCCA
>CAYMHT010000193.1:0-2373 GCA_964390305.1 uncultured Anaerolineales bacterium | reverse complement strand
CGCTGTGGCCTCGCAGCACGAGTCGCTCCTCGCCGCTGACCGCGTCCCAGACCCGAGCGGTTCCGTCGGCCCCCGCGCTAACGATCCGCATGCCCTCGGGATCCCACTCGGCGCAATAGACCTCGACGCCATGCCCGAGGAGCAGCCTGAGCGTCCGACCTCGATGCACCAGAGCCCGACGCAGGGCGTCGGCCGCCTCGGCAGTGTCCGCCTCGTGGGCGGCCTCTACGGCGAGCAGCAGGGCGAGCTCCTGATCCTGATCGAGCTGGGACGTGGAAGCGATGGCCAACTGCCGGGAGCGGGCTATGGACGCCCGGGTCTCGGCTTCGGCCTCCGAGGTCGCGCGCATATGGGACTCATCGACGGCGACTGCCTGGGCGGTGGCCCGTTCCCACGCCTCGGCGACGGCCCGCGTGCTGGCCGCCTCGGCGTCCGACTGAGCCGTTGCACGCATGTTCCCCTGGGTCACGGCCTCGTTCCGCTGGCTCCAGGCGAGGGCGCCCAGCCCGATGGCGATGAGAAGGCCTGTCAGAACGACTCCCATGGTCACCCGCTGACGCCGGATGGCGGCGCGACGGGAGGCGAGCAAGTACTGCGCCTGCAGCCCGGTTGGTTCCAGCTCCTTGTCGGGCGCACGGGCCAGCCATTGCTCACCGCGGTCGAGGTCAGCCCCGCGCAGCAGGTAGCCACCCTCGCGGTCGTTCCGTTGCCACTCCAACGCCCGCACCTGCAGGCGGGTATGCTCCTTGACCCAGGCGTGATCGGTCTCGATCGCATGGATCAGGTCTCGCAGAACCTGGCTGAAATCGTCCTCGTCGCGGAAGAAGAGCCAGTTCAGGGCGGCCAGCTCTGGAGCGACTTGCTCCGGCTCCACCTCCCCTATCACAACCGGAACGAGGCGTTTGTTGTTCTTGGCGGCGTGGGCGACCTCCAGACCACAGATCTCTGAGCCAACGGAGGCCTGGCTGATCAGGAAGACGAAGGTGTCTGCCTTCTCGATGGCCTCATAGACCTCGGACAGCCATTCGGCGCTGGGGGGAATGTCCTGCCAGTCGATCCAGGTCTCAAAGCCATTGTCTTTGAGCGCCTGGTGGAGCATGCGAGCGAAGGCAATGTCAGTGCGAGAGTAGGAAACGAAGACGTCAGCCATGCCGATTACACCTACCTCTCCTAAGGGCCGACAGAGTCAGGGCTGCCGCTCAACTGCGGTCATTGAGCCAGGAAGGCGGCAGCGGCAACGATGACGAGAATACGAGTTGCCTTCGACGTGCTTTGTCTGTCTTCGTCAGAGTCTAGGGTCGTTGCGTCCGTCTCTCGCCGTATGAGGCTGTGGACTCATCTACAGCGAGAACCCTAACATGCCGCCAGTCTCTACGATGTGAGGGCGGCTGTCGACTTTGTTTAGGCTCTCGCAGTGAGGGCATCGAACAACTGTCGCGTTCTGATAACGTATCCCATCACTCCATTCGTGACCACACTGACCGCATTTGACTCGAACGACGAAATTGTCCGCTATGCCGTTGTACGCTGTCTGCAGGTTGATGGGATTAGGCGGTCCGCATATGCTGCCTTCACACTGAGCAGAGTCGATCTTCAACTGATAGGGGACGAGTTCTACGAGATAGAGCCCATAGATGTCCACTCCCCAATCCCCTTCTGGTGTCTCGACTTCGATGTAGTATTGCCTCTGGTCAACCGTCTTAGATTCTAGAAACGATCTTGCGGACTCGGCACTGTCTGCCCGGTAGAGCTCGTACGTCGCTTCCGGGGTCCTACGTATCTCCACAAACTCGACTTCAGCCCCTGCAGCTCGGGCATCCTGTGGTCTGCCCAGGGCTTCGTCCTTACTTGCGTCTGCCTGCTCTACCGGGGTTTTCCTGGACTGATCTTCGTCCTTATGTCGTAGGTCATCCGCGGGTTCCTTCATACCGAAAAGCCGCTGCAGAAATGACATGGTATTTCCTCCTCACATAATAACCGTCTGGTCGTTCGGCATCGGAGAGATGATGACGGACACCCCGACCACCCAGCCGGGCAGTCTCCATCATCCACGTCGCGTTCTCAGCTGAGTTCAGAGCGGAACACCGTCGCCCGCGCCCGACTGGACCTGAAACTGGCGTGATGTCGCCGTGCGGCCCGGGGTGGACCTCTCGCTTCGGGTGGGCCTAGTGAGTGCACGGGCTGCTCCTGGAAGGACAGGAACGGCGATGATGTATACAGCGGGAACGCTTATGATGCCCCGCAGCGCGACGCCCTGATCCAGGACTTAGGTGAGGTCCCGCCGGGTGTGTGGATTCGGATCTATAGCCCGGATCACCGGAAGGCAGTTCAAGTATACCACACAAGGTTAGCACATGTCAACAATTCGTGGTG
>CAYMHT010000192.1:0-4178 GCA_964390305.1 uncultured Anaerolineales bacterium | reverse complement strand
GGGTCACATGGCGGCTCTGGCGACCTCGCAACCGGCGAAGTCGCCAGAGGTCGCAGTCCCCGGCGGCCAGCCTACTTCAAGGGGAAGGCGATCTGCGTCTGATGTCGATCCGGCGGCGTCTCCTCAGGATCGCTCAAGTACATTTCGTATGCCACGCCGGTGGGTTCGTAGCCGTTCTCCTCCATCCACCGGGAGAGGGCAGTGTAGGCCAGCTCCATGTCGCTGTAGGGGCCGGTGTAGAGGCAGGTCGCCACCTTTCCGCCGGGGAGCTCGCCAGCCTGGATGTCGCCCCGACCCGGCAAGTCCCGGGTGACCGGGAAGCCGATCTCGAGCTCGAGATCCTGCGTATCCATATTGTGGTAGGCGGCGAACGGCGGTCCGCCCGGCGGCTCTCCCAGTCCCGCGAGGTACCGCCCGATGGCCTAGTATACCTCTCCGAATACCCGCGGCAGATCCTGTACGGCTGCTCGGGTGCGGATCGCCAGCGTAGGCTGTGCAGACCATTCCTTCAGCTCGCACTGGTACGACATCGTCCCTCCTTGTTCCCGAAGCGGAGTTTCCCCCGCACGTGCTCTAGGTCGATTTCGATGGTGCTGGCCTCGAGGCGGGTTCGGCTCAGCGCGGCGCATCGCATCGGGCCTCCGTGCTATCGCGGAATCTGAAGCATCGGTCTCAGGAACTGGCCCGTGTAGCTGGCCTCCACCTGTGCCACTGCTTCGGGCGTGCCCTCGGCGACGATTGACCCGCCCTCGTCGCCTCCCTCCGGGCCGAGGTCGACGATCCAGTCGGCGGTCTTGATCACGTCGAGGTTATGCTCGATGACGATGACGGTGTTGCCAGCGTCGGTGAGCCGATGGAGCACTTCGAGGAGTCTCTGGATGTCGGCGAAGTGGAGACCGGTAGTGGGCTCGTCCAGGATGTAGACGGTATCGCCGGTGGAGACGCGGGCCAGCTCCTTGGCCAGCTTGACCCGCTGCGCCTCGCCGCCGGAGACGGTAGTGGCACTCTGGCCGAGCTTGACGTAGCCCAGTCCGACGTCGGACAGGGTCTGGAGGATGCGCCTGATCTTGGGCACGTTCTGGAAGAAGACGAGCGCCTCCTCCACATCCATGTCGAGCACCTCGGCGATGGACCTACCTTTGTAGCGGATCTGCAGCGTCTCCCGATTGAAGCGCGTGCCGTTGCACACGTTGCAGGTGACCCACACGTCGGGCAGGAAGTGCATCTCGACCTTCTTCCTGCCGTACCCCCGGCAGGCTTCGCAGCGGCCGCCCTTGACGTTGAAGCTGAAGCGTCCTTTGTCGTAGCCGCGCACCCTGGCCTCCGGCGTCCTGGCGAGTAGCTCCCGGATGGGCGTCATCACCTGCGCGTAGGTAGCCGGGTTAGAGCGGGGTGTGCGGCCGATGGGGTCCTGCGTGATGCTGATGACCTTATCTACATGCTCCAGGCCCTCGATACGATCGTGCTCGCCCGGCTTGTCGGTGGCATTGTGCAGGGCCGCGGCCAGCGCCGGGTGGAGCGTCTGAGCCACCAGGGATGACTTGCCGCTGCCTGAGACGCCGGTGACGCAGGTGAACAACCCCAGCGGGAAGCACACGGTCAGGTCCTTGAGATTGTTCTGCCGCACGCCGACCAGGCTTAGCCACTTGCCGTTGATGGGCCTCCGTCGTCCGTTGGGGGAGGTCACCTCCAGCGCGCCGCGCAGGTAGCGGCCGGTGAGGGACTCGGGGTGCTGCGCGATGACTTGGGGGGTGCCCTCGGCCACTACCCAGCCCCCGTCGACGCCGGCCCCCGGTCCCAGGTCGACGATCCAGTCGGCGGTGCGCATGGTCTCCTCGTCGTGCTCGATCACCACGACGGTGTTGCCCATATCGCGGAGCTGCTCCAGCGTGGCCAGCAGGCGGCGGTTGTCGCGCTGGTGGAGGCCGATGCTTGGCTCGTCAAGCACGTAAAGCACGCCGACCAGGCCGCAGCCGATCTGGCTGGCCAGGCGGATCCGCTGTCCCTCGCCGGCGGAGAGGGAGGGGGCCGGGCGATCCAGAGTCAGGTAGGGGAGGCCGACGTTGAGGAGGAACTGGAGACGCCCCTCGATCTCCCTCAGCACCTCCTCGCCAATGGCAAACTGCTCCGGGGTGAGAGGACCTAAACGGTCTGCGGTGGACCTCTGGAGGGCAACGTGGTCCTGCGCGGCGGGCAGCTGGAGGGTTTGTTTTCCGGGAGCACTTTTTTCTACGGAACAAAGGTAATGTCCAAGGTAATGTCCCTTGAGGGGCTCCCTCTCACCGGACGTGGGGAAGGGGGCGTGTTCCGGCGGCCAGAGCCGTGCGAGCCAGCAGAGCGCCTCGCCGATGTTCATCGCCGTGACCTGGTTGATCGTCCTGCCGCCCAGGGTCACCGCGGCGCTCTCCGGGCGCAGGCGCTCTCCGGCACAGGCGGTGCAGGGCTGCTCGCTCATGAAGGATCTGTACCAACGGTGCATATAGTCAGACTTCGTCTGCCGGTAGCGACGGCTGGTCGCGTCGAAGGTGCCTTCGTACTCCCACTCGCCCTGCCATTCCCCCCGGTCGTTCTCCGAATGCCAGCTGACCGAGACACCGCCGTAGAGGAGGGCGTCCCGGCACTCCTGCGACAGCTCACGCCAGGGCGTGTCGAGATCGTGTCCGAACCTCTCGACGATCTGCCTGGCGACGTGGTAGCGACCGCTCGACTTCTTCTTGCGCAGCTCACCCCAGGTCAGCAGGCCTCCCTCATGGAGGCTGTGGTCTGGAGCGACGAAGCGGTCCGGGTCGAACTCGATCCTGGTGCCGAGGCCATTGCACTCGGGGCACATGCCGACGGGTGAGTTGAAGCTGAACATCTGCGGCGTCAGCTCGGGGAAGCTGATGCTGCAGTCCGGGCAGGCGTGCTTCTCCGAGAGCAGCCAGTCGTCACCGTCGCCTCGATCGACGACGACCAGTCCGTCGCCGGCCTTCAGCGCCGTCTCGATGGAGTCGGTCAGTCGGGTGAGGTACGGTCCGCGCTGGGCGCCGTCGCCAGAGGCGACGAGGCGGTCCACGACCAGCTCGACGTCGTGCTTCCTCTGCTTGTCGAGGTGGACCTCCTCATTGAGGTCGCGGACGTGACCGTCGACGCGGGCGCGGACGAAGCCGTCGGCGCGGGCCCGATCGAACGTGTCCTGGAAGGTACCCTTGCGGTTGCGCGCCAGGGGTGCGAGGAGTTGGAAGCGAGTGCCGGCGGGCAGGGCCGCGACCTGCTCCACGATCTCCTGTGTCGACTGAGCCCTCACCTCGCGCCCGCAGCGGGGGCAATGGGGCGTGCCCACGCGGGCGAAGAGCACTCGCAGGTAGTCGTAGATCTCGGTGACGGTGCCGACGGTGGAGCGGGGGTTCTTGCTGACGGCCTTCTGCTCGATGGCGATAGCGGGACTGAGGCCACCGATGTAGTCGACCCTGGGCTTCTCCATCTGCCCGACGAACTGGCGGGCGTAGGAGGAGAGGGACTCGACGTAGCGGCGCTGTCCCTCGGCGTAGAGGGTGTCGAGCGCGAGCGACGACTTGCCGCTGCCGGAGACGCCGGTGATCACGATCAGTTTGGAGCGGGGCAATTTGACGTCGATGCCCTTCAGGTTGTGCTCCTTGGCGCCGCGGATGAAGATGGTGTCAGGATACATTGGACTTATCAACCCCGAGGCAGTACAGGAGGTACAAAGCAGCGGCCAGAATCCCAAACCCGGCCAGGACATATGCGCCGATGGCGTAGAGCGATAAGGTCACGGCGTTGCAGAGGATGACGATTCACAGCGGCAAGCTCGTATAGCTATCAGCCTCTTGCATAACCTCCTCCTCTGGTCTCACTGACCTGGATGAACCCGATGCGCAGTCGCGCGGAGCCGACTGGGCGGCAACGCCTAACAGGCTGAAGCCGCCTCTTCGTGGACGCCCGGTAGAACACTTGTTCTATTTCCCGTAGAGTATACCATCTATACATGTCAATATGCGTCATATTTCAGCGAGGAAAGAGGGTGATCTGGGAAACTTTAAGGTTTCCGCGCGGGCTCTCGCGTGTGAAGAGCGATGGGAAGTCATCCCGGTGCTGTCAGTGAGGTTATCCCGCCTCCATGGTATTCTAGCACGGGTTTGGGCCACGGACAACTGCGGGGGAGAACGCAGATCTCAGGG
>CAYMHT010000191.1:0-4180 GCA_964390305.1 uncultured Anaerolineales bacterium | reverse complement strand
AAGGTTTGTAGTAGGCACTCCACCGCCGTCACCGCCTCACGCCACATAAGGTTCGTAGTAGGCGCTTCACCGCCGTCACCGCCTCACGCCACATAAGGTCTGTAGTAGGCGCTTCACCGCCGTCACCGCCTCACGCCACACAAGGTTTGTAGTAGGCGCTTCAGCGCCGTGACCGCCTGGCCCTGGGCCCGCCCCCTACCCCTCCTCCACGAACAGCGGCACAAAGTCGAACCGCTCCACGTCCACCAGTCCCTGATCCGTCAGCTTCAGCGCAGGAATGACCTCCAGGGCCAGAAAGCCCAGTGTCATCAGGGGATCGTGGAGCTTCGAGCCCAACCCGCGAGCTGCCTCCACCAGATCATCCATCTCCCGGCGGACCGTCTCCAGCGGACGATCGGCCATCAGACCGGCGATGGGCAGCGGGACCTCCTCAAGCACCTCCTCGCCAGCCGCGGCGACCAGCCCACCGCCCAGCTCACTCACGCGCCGCGCCGCCGTCATCATCGAACCATCGTCACACCCGGTCACGATCAGGTTATGCGCATCGTGGCCCACACTCCCCGCCAGCGCCCCTCGCTCCAACCCCAGGCCTCGCACGAGGCCCAATCCCACGTTGCCCGTCCCCCGGTGGCGCTCGATGACGGCCAGCTTCAGAATGTCTCTCTCGACGTCGGTCACCACCTCCCCACCGCGCACCGGCACCCGCTCGAGCAGATGCTCGGTGATGATCTGGTCCGGCACCAGGCCGATCACTCTCGCTTCGACCGCCTCCGCATCCGGGTCGGGCACCGCAATGGCGAAGCTCACCTCATCCCAGTCGACGTCCACCGTGCCGCGCACGGCCGCGGCGTCCACTCTCGGCTCCGGCCAGACGCCCACCACCTCCCCGTCTTCGGCCACCAGCTGACCGCCAGCAAAGACCTGCTCCGCACGGAAGTCCGTCAGGTCGGAGAAGACGACCAGGTCAGCGCGCTTCCCTGGGGCGATGGCGCCGCGATCCCGCAGTCGGAACCACCCAGCCACGTTCAACGTCGCCATGCGGATCGCGGTCACGGGATCGAGCCCCTCGGCGACCGCCAGGCGGATCAGATGGTCGATGTGCCCCTCGTCGAGTAAATCCGCCGGGTGGCGGTCGTCGGTGCAGAACCCACACCGCCGGCTGTTCTCTGCCGTCACCGCCGGCACCAGGTCCCGCAGGTTCTTGGCCCCCGTGGCCTGGCGGATAAAGACCCTCATCCCCAGCCGCAGCTTCTCGACCATTTCGTCGGAGGTGGTGCACTCGTGATCGGAGCCCGGACCGGCCCCGACGTAGGCCTGAAGCCATTTGCCTCTCACATCCGGCGCATGACCATCGATGACGCGGTGCTGGAACGCCTCGATCTTCGCTATTGCCATCGGATCCCCCAGCACCAGCCCAGGCACGTTCATAAACTCCGCCAGGCCAACGACCCGGGGAAGGTGCGCCAGCTCTACCAGATCCTCCGCCATCAGCTCCGCCCCCGCGGTCGCCATGTGCGTGGCAGGGACGCAGGAGGGCAACATCACAGTCAGAGTCAGGGGCAACCCCTCGGACACGTCGAGCATGTAGCGCACCCCATCGGCCCCACAGACGTTGGCGATCTCGTGAGGGTCGCTGACCACCGTGGTGGTACCCTGGGGCAACACCGCCCGAGCGAAGTGGGGCGGCGTGACCATGGAGGACTCGACGTGGACGTGAGCGTCGATCAGCCCGGGGCAGACGTAGCGCCCGCCGAGATCGATCTCCTCCCTGGCCTCGAACCTGACCGCGTCGTCGAGCGAGGCGAACTCACCAGGCCCGACGCCGACGATCATATCCTCCGCGATGGCGACGTCCGCGTCGATGATCTCACCGGTGAAGACGTTGATCACCCGCCCATTGCGCAGCACCAGATCCGCGGCCTCGTCCCCGCGGGCGATGGGCAGAAAATCGGGTAAGCGCATAACAACCTCCTCGCATAACCGCTCGCAACAGAGCGCGAAACAAAGTGAAGGGCTGGGTCATTGTGGAAATCATCCCCCCGGGACACCCACGTCTCTTCCGGAAGCTCGCCGAGGGTGTGCTAAGACTCGTACGGCAACTGTCGGGCTTTCGAGTTGGAGACCGCGCCATAGTCCGCATCTTCGTGCACCAACTCTGCGTCAAGTGACTGAGCCAGGCTGCAGAAGTCGGCTCGTCACGTTAGAGGGTCACGCCCCACGAACTGCCCCCATCCGTCACGCCCGGTGAAGCGACCCTGGCGATAGATAACCGCGCCTCGCGAGATCGTCGCCCTGACCTTCCCACGAACCGCCATCCCCTCATAGGGCGTATACCCGGCCGCGTGGTGGAGCCCTTCGGCACGAATCTCCCCCTCCGCCGCCGGATCGTAAACCACGATGTCTGCGTCCGATCCCGGCTGGAGCGTCCCCTTCTTTGGCCACAGCCCCCACACGCGAGCTGGATTGGCGCACAGCAGCTCAACCAGCCGTGGAAGGCTCAACCGACCGTCCGCCACCCCATGCGTGACCATCAGAGGAAGAAGCGTCTCCATCCCTGGCAATCCTCCCGGCGTCTCGGTGAAGTCATCCTCGGCCAGCTTCTGAGCCTTGGTATAGTCACAGTGATCCGTCGACACCTGGTGTATAAGCCCCGCCTCCAGCAACGTCCAGAGGAGATCTGTCTCCTCCGGATCCCGGAGCGGTGGCTGGAGGATATACCGCCAGGGCTCGGGGCCATCGTAGACCCGGTTGTCCAGCAGGAGATACTGCGGACACGTCTCGCACGTGGCGCGTTGACCCGCCTCCACCGCCTCGGCGACTAGCGAGACCGAACGAGCCGTCGAGCAGTGACAGACGTGCACCGGAGAGCCCGCCGCTCCGGCCAGGAAGAGCACCCGGTTGACCGCCTCTTGCTCGGCCAGCGCGGGCCGGGATTGTCCGTGGTACGGCCAGCCCGTCTGTCCAGAGGCCACCAGCGCTTCGATCTGGCTGGTGACCAGGTCGTCGTTTTCGCAATGAACCAGTGGAAGCACGCCGTAGCCGGCGCAGGCCTCCATCAGCCGCAGAATCGTCGCGTCGTCGACGTAGTAGTTGGGACGGTACGTGGTGTAGAGCTTGGCGCTCGGGGTGCCCAGATCGACCAGATCCGCGATCTCGTCTTCGCGCTCCGCGGGCAGATCGGTGATCATCACGTGAAAGCCGTAATCAATCACCGCGCGCCGAGCCTCCTTCAGGCGCGCGTCAACCGCCTCCCCCAGCGTCTGGCCGGGGAACTGAGTGGCGAAATCCACCACCGTCGTCACACCACCACAGGCCGCGGCGCGCGTGCCGACGAACCAGTCGTCGGACGTCTGATACACCCCGGTGTCGAGATCGATGTGCGTGTGGGCGTCGATGACGCCGGGCAGGACGTAGCACCCCTCAGCGTCCACCACCCGCGTATCGTGCGCGGTCGGCAGGCCGTGACCGACCGCCTTGATACGCTCGCCCTGGGCGAGGATGTCGGCCTCCAGAATGCCCTCTGGGGTCACCAGCGTGCCCCCCCGCACGAGCAGCGTAGCCGTCGAGTACTGTCGCATTCAGCGCCCCCTTGGCTGGATGATGGGACCGGAGATGAATGGGACCATGATACACCAGGTGAAAGATTCGTCACAGCACCGATGCATCACCCAGTGGTGTGGGCCCTGGGTACCAACTGGAGGTCACGCTGCAAAGCCGGCGTCTGGGGCTGGGACAGCCGCGGAGAGGACCTACCGTTCGCTGCCCTCCTCAAGCGCTGGATCAACCTTGGCATATACAGCCCCTCGATCGATTGTGTCCGGCAGCGGCCCCACCGTCGTCAGCTTCTGCTCCACGATCTCTCGCGCGAAGAGCGCACACCGCTGGAGCGAGTTGCCATCCAGGAGCGCGGTCAAGAAACCAGCCCAGAACGAATCGCCCGCTCCCGTCGCGTCGACTACCTCCACCGGCCGCGCGGGGATAGTCGTCGTCTCCCCCTCCTCGGAGAGGACAATCCCATCCGCGCCCATCGTCAGTACCACGATCGGCGGCCCCATCTCGTGAAAACGACGCACGTAGGCCTCTGGCTCCTCGCCCGGTCCAAAGATCCGGCTGGCGTCGTCCAGCGACGGCTTCGTGATCGTCGCGTAGCCCAACATCCGCTCCAGCACGTCCCTCGCCT
>CAYMHT010000190.1:0-4206 GCA_964390305.1 uncultured Anaerolineales bacterium | reverse complement strand
AGGATTTCCTGCAGTTTCCTTAGACTTCCCCCATTCCGGATCCACCAGTTTGCGAACGTGTGCCGCAGCAGATGAGGGTGCAATTCACCTACCCCCGTCTTCTCCTTCACCCGTCGCAACATCAGCAATATAGCGTTTCCGCTTATTCGCTTTCCCCTTCGTCCTACGAACACCGCACCATTCGCTCGAGGCCGAACCTCTAGCCAGGTCCTAACAGCCTCGATCGCCTGCTCCCCAAGCGGTACGTAGCGTTCCTGCTGATCTTTCCCCAGCACGCGGGCCACCCCGCGCTCGAGATCCACATCGCCAACGTCGAGGCCCACGATCTCCCCGCGCCGTAGACCGCTATCCAGCATCAGCCACGTCAGTGCTAGATTACGCTCCGGATCCAGGGTCTCAGTCCGTATCGTCTCAAGAACCCGCTTGATCTCATCGAGCGTCAGGCACGGGCTTTTCACCCTCGGCACCCGCGGTGACCTCACCCGCTCCATAGGATTCTCTTCCAGAATACCCTCTCGCGCGCACCACCTCAACCAGGTGTTCAACACGCGATACGTCTGATTCAAGAACGACCGCGAATATTCCTCCCCGTCCGCCCGCCGCAGCCCCCTCAGGTACTGACGAATCTCCCTCGCGCCCAGATCCGACATCTCCTCCAGGCTCTTGTCCGCGGCAAACCGGCTGAATCGGCACAAATGCCACTCGTAGAGCTCCTGCGTGCGCTTGGCCAGCCCATAGCAGTCAGCCAGGTAGCTCTGCACGCACTGCGGCACCAGCATGGCCCCACCTCCCGGTGAACGAGCATCATCCTCCGGTGGCGCCCCAACGCCACCCACAGATGGACTGGCCGCCTCTGCAGGTGGCTGCTTTCCTTTCGAGAGGGGTCTCTCCCCCAGAGATGACCCCTCTCGCGGAATTATACCACATCCCGTGAGCATCGCACGTTAAAGCGCGGGGAGTACGATCTGCCGCCAAGCAGATGGAGAATGACCGGCCGGACTAGCCATCCGAGGCCTCGAGACTCCAGGAGCTGCGCCCGGTCAGCTGAAGGCTCCCGCGAGTGAGAATCTCGCTACTCCCCCTACTCGCCCCAAAAGGACCAGTGATGAAATTCACGAAGAAGGGCTGGTGGTTCGCCCAGACCCCAATCTGGACGATCTGCGACCCGAACCTGAGCGACGGTGCCCTCCGTCTCTTCTCGTACCTGGCCTGGCGCCAGGGTAACGACAGCAGTTGCTGGCCCTCCGTACCCACCATGGCACGCGATCTCGATATCAGCGAAGACACCATCCGCCGGCGTCTTCGCGAGCTCGAGCACAACAGCTACCTGATCACTACCCACCGCATCGGCAGGAGCAGCGACTACTCTCTCATTGCCGACCCCAACGACGCTTCCAGGAAGTACACCCCAACCCCCCGCAAATCTGAGGGGGGTCGCGCGTCCCAACCCCCCGCAGAATTGCAGGGGGGTCCCCGCAAATCTGAGGGGGGAGACCCCGCAGACTTGCAAGGGGGGCCCCGCAGATCTGCAGGGCATGACGATAAAAAAGAACGAGAAGAAGAAGACGGAGAGAGAAAGGACAAGCTCATTGCTCTGTGGGCCCCTATCCAGGAGACCCTCCAGACCGTCATGGATCCCGGCACGTATGAAGCTCACTTCGCCCGTGCCCGACCCACCGCTCTTGACCAAGACAGGCTCACCGTGCGGCTGCCCAGCGGGCGATCGCTTGAGGCGACGCAGCGCCGCCTCAATGCACGCCTGAACGACGTCGTCTGTGCCCAGCATCACGTTGAGCTCGTGTTCACCGCGGACTAGACTGACCATGACTCTCCTCCTGAACCTCAAGACGCAGCAACTGATCGTCGTCCCGCGCAGCCGGCAGCACGACGCCATCGTCCGCTGCCTGCAGAAGACCGGCGCTCGGCGCCTGCCTGACGCTCACTTGGCCACACTCGTTGAGCACGCCGTCCGCCTCCACGTCGACGGCCTGCAGCTAGCCCAGGCAGTTGACGTGGCGTTACGCACGCTCGATCCACCGGCCGCGGGATAGGCGCGGCCGCCGCAGCGGAGCTCGGGCTTCTGCTCGCTCGAGCTCCGCTTACTTGACCCGCGAGGTGCCCCATGACACGCTTACCACAACTAAACTGGACGTCCGAGCCGCTTCTCCTGGTCCGGTCGCCCGCATTCGGCTACGGGGTGATCACCCTGGAGGAGTTCCAGGAGGCCGGCCCTAACGCTGCTGCCCTCACGGTCGTCGGCGTGGTCGGCGCCCAGTACAGGGCTGAGATCCTCCACTACCTCCCCACCGTCAGCGTGGACTTCGCCACCGTCCTTCTCGGGAGGCGCCGATGATCACCATCACCATCGGCGGCGTCCACAAAGGGGGCGTGGGCAAGACCACGTGCGCCGTCACCGTCGGACACGGCCTCGCTCTGGCCGGCTACAAGACGCTCGTCGTCGACCTGGACAGCCAGGGTCACGTCGCCTACTACCTCGGCCTGCGGCGCAGACCCGGCCTGTACCGACTCCTCAAGGACAAGGCCACCATCGCCGATTGCACCGTGGTGGCACGCGAGCCCAACCTGGCCATCATCCCCTCCGACGCCAGCACCGCCACTCTCGCCACTGACCTGACCACAGCCCGCCTGGGCGAGCTCCAGCTTCAGCGCGCCCTCGATCCCCTTCAGGACAGCGCCACTGACTTCGTCATCCTGGACACCGCACCCGGCGCCGGCATCCTCCACGACGCGGCCATGGCGGCCAGCGACTACGTCCTCGCCGTCGTGGAGGCCGCCACCGCGTCTCTCGACGGCATGAGCCTGCTCACGCACACGATCGCGGAGTTCCAGGGCCTCGGGTATCCCCTCGGCCTCCTGGGCATCATCCCGACCATGCTCGATGACCGTACCATCGCCAGCCGGCGGGCCGTCGATGCTCTCCGCGCCGCGGAGGACGACCTGGCTCCCGTGTATCCTGGCATCCACCGCGCCACGGTGTTCCAACGAGCGGTGTCCCAAGGGAAGACCATCTGGGAGATGGACCCCACCAACCGCAGCCGGCCGACGAAGGAGTACAGCGACGTCACCCGCAAGCTCCTGGAGGCACTGAACCGATGAACAGCAGAACCGGCCTCGAGAGCGCCCGATCCACCAAGAGACCCCGCGGCCCCGAGCTTCCCGCGGAAGAAGAAGCGCCGAAACCTCAGCCGTCTCCCAGCACCAGGCGCCGATGGGAGCGGAGTCTCACCGTCGCCTTCACCAGCCCAGATATCCCCGAGCGGATCCGCCAGCTTGCCCTCGACTGGGGCCTCTACGCGCCCGATCGCAAGAGCCCCGCTGCGTCCTACGTCGTTGAGTACTTGCTGCTCCCGAGGCTCGAGGCGGCCGAGCGCGGCGAGGTGGACCCGCCGCCCCGGGGCTGGCGCGCCGAGCGGCTTTCCCCTGAGAGCTCCTAGGGCTTCGGAAACGCGATCGTGGGGAATAGTCCGTCGATCTTTCTTGGGCGGCGGACCCCTCCCCTTGACTAGTCAAGCGGGGGGTGCGCGACCCCCCTCCGGATGGGCAGGTGGGGGTAGTCACGACTAGTCAAGCGGGGGAACTTTTTCTGGAGGCTCGCTGAGCGGGAATCTGCAGAAACATCGAACGGCTTTCGGCCCCGCGAAGGCCCCTTGCGCCGGCGACCGGCCGCGCCCGCCTCACACCGACCGGGGGGCGTGCCAGTGAGCGAGGTCGCGGTGAGGATCCTCCAGTCGATCACCCTCTCTACACGGAGGAGGAGTAGACCGAGATCTTCGAGCCTCTGCCGCAGGTCGGGGCACGAGCGAGACTTCACAGATCCGCGCCTGGAGTGGGGTGGGCAGGCGTCATGGGTGGGCACCATGCCTTCGCACCCTACTCCAGACTCGATCGCCGGCGTTGACGTGTTCGCCCGCTCCTCCGGTCTGTGCTCTGGCCGGCGGCGGCACAGGCGACGCGCCGCCGCTCGGCCTCCGCACACACCTCCGTCGCTACTCGTGCACCCCCCGCGGTCCGGGCCATGCCTGCGGGCTTCGCGTCCTCGGCATCGCCCGGACCGCTGGCGGCTTCGTGATCACCGGGGCGCTGACGTCGCGCCCATCGGCATCGTCCCGTTCAGGGCTCTCCGCCCTTGAGGGATCCACGTCGCCACTTTCCGGGGGCTCCCCGTCCGCCCCCGGCCCCCCGCCG
>CAYMHT010000189.1:0-4236 GCA_964390305.1 uncultured Anaerolineales bacterium | reverse complement strand
AGGAGGACGTCTACTGGGGCGCCGCCCTGGCGTGCTGCGAGATGATCCGCGCCGGGGTGGTGGCGTTCGCAGATCACTATTTCTGGATGGACCAGGTGGCGCGGGCGGTGGAGAAGAGCGGGATGAAGGCCCACCTGGCGTGGTGTCAGTTCGAGACGGGCAGGGAGCAGGAAGTGGGCGGGATCACGCTCGACGATACCGTCCGGTTCGTGCGGGCGTGGCACGGGGCCACCGACGGCCGCATCCGCTGCGCGATGGGGCCGCACTCGCCCTACATGTGCCCTCCGGAGTTCCTGCGCCGTGTGGTGGAGGCCGCGAAGGAGCTGGAGGTGGGGATTCACATCCACCTCGCCGAATCCCAGGAGCAGGTGGACAACTCGCTGGAGGCCCACGGTCGCACGCCGGTGGCGCACCTGGAGACGCTGGGTGTGTTCGACGTGCCCACGATCGCCGCCCACTGCATCGCGGTCGACGAGAATGACCTCAGCATCCTGGCCCAGAAGGGGGTGCACGTGGCCCACACGCCGAAGACGTACCTGAAGCTGGCGATGGGCGTGGCCCCGCTGCCCCGATTTCTGTCCCGCGGCGTCAGCGTGGCGCTGGGGACGGACGGCCCGGCGTCGAACAACGATCTGAATGTGCTGGAGGTGGTGCGCATCGCGGGGCTCTACCACAAGAACGCCCTGGGGAAGCCGGAGGCGTTGCCGCGCACCGAGCTGCTGCGGCTGGCCACACAGGCCGGCGCCCAGTCGATGGGCTTCGACCAGAGTGGGACCCTGGCGCCGGGACACCCCGCTGACATGATTCTGCTGGACACCAGCGCACCGCACTGGTTCCCGCGCCACGACCTGGCTGCGGGGGTCGTCTACGCCGCGCATCCTTCCGACGTGAGTCACGTGCTGGTTGACGGCGAGATGATCCTGCGGGATGGGGAGCTCCTCACGCTGGACGAGGAACGGATTCGGTACGAGGCGGAGCGGCGCGCCTTCCGCATGGTCGGCACACCGATGCGCCAGGTGCGTCAGTACCAGGCCTAGGAGAGGCGCGGCGGTGAGGCCCTGTGACCTGTTAGCAGGAGAAGTCGTCTCGAAAGAACGAGACCTGGGCATTCAGCGTGACCACCCTTGTGAGGTCGGAATCGACGCATCGTCGTTGACCAGTCGGTGGTGAGCACGTTGAACCAGGAGGCAATCGTGGCAGGCAACCGTGCGCTAAGGGCCGTTCTGTTCCTGTTGTTCGCCGCTGCTCTGTCGTTGTTGGGCTGTGCACCGGCCCAGACGGAGATGACCGGGACGGCTTCTCGTGCCGAACCGACGGAGACACCCCTTCCTAGTGCAACCTCCTCGCCTGCCCCGACGGAGACACCCCCGCAGATCACTGTGGGCGTGGCGATCTCGCCTGTGCGTGGCCCAGCCCGGACGGAGGTCGTCGCCGTGGTCACGGGCCTCCCCGCGGGGACGGAGATTGAGCTGGGGCTGGGTCGGCAGGGCTCGGACTACGACGTCGTCAGCAGGCATCGCATCCAGTCCGAGGGTGTGCTGACCACGACGGTGACGATACCGACGTCTGCGGAACCAGGAGAGCGGTGGGTGGTGGTGGCAGCGACGGAAGACGGCGCGGCGGAGGGTGTCTCAGACGTTTTCCAGGTGACCGCGACGCCCACACCGATCCAAACCCCCACGCCATCCGAAACCTTCTTGCTTCCGGACCTCGAAGTCCTTCCTTCGCGGACGATATACATTGAATTCGCAGGAGACCAGAGGTACCTGCGGTTTGAGACATCCTTCGCCAACGTGGGAGAAGCGGACCTGCGTCTCTTCGGAAAGAGAGATCCTGAAAGAGGGGTCGTCACGGCTATCCAAACGGTGGTTACGACTGGCGGAGAGGAGCGGTCCGAAGAGATCGGTGAATTCGTCTTTCATCCGGACCACACGCATTGGCACGTGGAGAACTTCGCTCAATACGAGCTCTGGAGTTATGCAGAAGGGGAGGAGGAAGAGCTGCTGGTGAGTGAGGAAAAAGTCGGGTTCTGTATGTTCGATTACGAACCGTATGACCTTACTCTGCCAAACGCCCCGCAGGAGAGGCAGTTTGAGTTTGAGGATTGTGATGAAGGGATCCAGGGACTGTCGGTGGGTTGGGTGGACACGTATCTCGCGGACCGTGAAGGCCAGGCTCTTGGTATCACGGGTCTTCCTAATGGGCGATACCAGCTGAGGATGATTGCCAATCCCGCCGGGTATATGCTGGAGAGCAGCTACGACAATAATGGGTCTGTGACGGTTATCGAGATCAGCGGAAGCGTTGTGCGGATACTCGAGGAGTGAGGGGCTGCGAAGAGGGAAGAAACGGCCCCCTCACCTAACCTCTCCCCGGAGGGGAGAGGGATATAGGGTGTCGCCACGGCGCTGAAAGCGGCACGGCGCTGAAGGCGCCTGGGCGGAACCTGCCTCGTACGAGCCAATCTGGGGCGGAGGCGGATGCTCGAAGAGTGAGGAGCTGCGAAGAGGGTACGGCCTGTGTGCCCCACGGGTTGAGCCACCCGTGACTTATTCAACACTCTCCGGAAGGGGGTTGTCGGAGACGAGGCCGTTGATGTCGTCCTCCCAGCACTCGGCGGCGACGCGCTCCTGGCTGCCGCGGGTCATGGTGCCGTCGTAGGGGCTGTCGGCCTCGTGAGCCGTCCACCCGGAGAGGACCATACGGCAGTCCCCGCTGCCGGCCGGGATCCATTCACCGTTGTAGCGGCGAGCGAAGTGTAGGTGGGTGGCGTCGGCGAAGCCGCCCTCGCACGAGGGATGACCGATGCGCTGGCCCGGCTCCACCCAGGTTCCCGCCTCCACCCGACCCTCGCTGTATATGTGGAGATAGAGCAGGGTCCAGCCCGTCTGCTCCAGGCCGTCCCCATCGAGATCGACCACCACCTCGCCGTTCTCGCTGCGCACGACCAGCCCCGCCGCCGCCGCGGTCACCCAGTCCGGCGACGGCGCGCAACCGAGCATCTCTCCCGGGGGCACGAAGTCGAGGGCCGCCATGCCACTGCCATCCCCCCATCCGCCGTGCGGCCCCCCGGTCAGATACCACGTCTCGCCGGACGGCCACGGCAACCGCATCTCCGGCTGCTGCAGGTCGTCGGGTACCAGGGGATCGACGGAGTAGGCGAACGAATTGCCGAAGAGGACTGTGTAGGTGGCCAAGAAGCCGCCCTCGCCCACCCGCGCCTCCCACTCGTTCTCATTGGCAGAGACCCGGGCGAGGCAGTTCTGCACACCGGCGGTACCCGCGTTCAGGCCCGGCGCGAGGCCGATGCGCGTCCCGTCGATCATCCGCACGGTCCCCCAGTCCCCGCGCTTCCAGCCGTAGTAGGCCTCGTTGAGGCGCACGGCGGCCCAGCTGAGCTGCCGGAAGAGCCCCTCCTGATGTGCCTCTACGTGCCCCATAGGATAGACCAGCGTCTCCCCGGCCGGCTGCGGCTGGGTGACCCAGCCGGACTGGAGCTCCAACAGGGCCAAGAGCACCCGAGGGCCGACGCTGAAACGCTGGGCCACCAGCTGGACGATCTCGGGGCCCGTCCGCACCTGCCCCTCGACCTGATCCGTGTAGGCGGCCAGGTAGCCGCCCTCCCCCGCCACGAAGCCGTCCAGGTCGAAGCCGACACTGGCCGGTCCATAGACCAACTCGCTGTCGGGCACCAGTTTGAGGGAGGGCCCGGTGCTGGTGGCCTGGGTGGGGATGCGGAGGACTTGCCCGGCCTGGATGGCGTCCGGGCTGGGCAAGTTGTTGGCGAGGACGATCTCCTCGACGCTGCAGCCGTAGACGGAGGCGATGAGGCCGAGGGTCTCCCCAGCTTGGACGGTGTACGTCTCGACCCCGCCGCCCTCGGCGTGCCCCTGCGGGGTGGGGTCCGGCGTGGGAGTGCCCGAGTAGGTGCCGGGGTACGCGGGCGACGGCGACGGTAGCGCGGTGGGCGCCGCAGAGCTCACCGCTGTGGGCGGCGTCAAGGCCGAGGATCCAGAGGCTCCGCTCGAGGCCTCCCTCTCTATCGATTCGCCCTCGGGCGCCGGGCGGTAGCACGCGGCCAGCAGGCACGTGACGCTGAGAAGAACGAGCAGCAGCCACCGGCACGTGTGCGTGGAAAGAGGCCTGGCTGGCAGCCCAGGCTCGGTAGACGCCGTCGTGCTCGGCCTGCGGCACGCGTGCCCCGATGGCCAGATCCAGGCCGCAAGCGGGGATTTG
>CAYMHT010000188.1:0-4307 GCA_964390305.1 uncultured Anaerolineales bacterium | reverse complement strand
ATGGCTGCCGGTACTCGTCGTTCTCCACGATCCGATGCCCGTACATCCGCCCGCCGGAGACCCTGCGCCGCAGGGTCCTCGCCAGCGCATAGGCATCGCGTCCCACCACAGAGAATAGCAATAGCACCCAAGCTCTGACGTACAGGGCATCGAGACGGACCGCGCGCACGAGATTGCGGCGCGCCTCCGCGCTCAAGCCCTCCCCCAGATAGCGGGCCGCATACATGGTCAGGAGCCAACTGAAGGCCTTCGGGTGCTGCTCCAGGTCCGCGCGGTGCTTCTCCACATACAGATCGTAGCACCGTCTACGCAGCTCGATGGGGTACAGCGCGTTCTTTGGCAGCGTATTGTGGTCGTGGTAGATCAGCAGGAGCTCAGGCACGTAGTCGAATCGGCACAGTCTCGCCAGCCGCACGAGCAGGTCTGCCACTTGTGTGTATCTCAGCCGCTCGTCAAAGGGCCCCTCCAGCTCGTCCAAGTATGTTCTGCGTATCAGCCACATTGAGGCCGTGTCGTGGTATTCTCTACGTGAGAGCACCGTCGGGAACACCCAACCTCGGGCCGACGGCATCCACATCTGCGTCGGCACCTTGCCGCCCCCATCATAGATCAGGCCGCAGTTTACAGCGCCCAGCTCCGTGTCGACCGATTCCTCAAACAGGTCGAGTTGCCTCGCGAGCTTCCGTGGCAACCACTCATCGTCCGAGTCGAGGAAGGCGACGTACTCCCCTCGGGACGCCTCTACGCCCGTGTTGCGGGCCTCCGAACTCCCTAGGTTCTCCCCGTGCTGTATGTAACGTATCCGTCCGTCGCGGTACGCCGACACGACCGCGTCGGTCTCGTCGGTGGAGCCGTCGTCCACCACAATCAGCTCGAAATGGGGCATGGTCTGGGCCAACACGCTGTCTATGGCTCGCCCCAGCCACTGCGCGCGCTGGTATGTGGGGATGATGACCGAGACGCGTGGATCGTCAGCCACGGACCCGTTCTTCGCAGCCGACCGGAGAAGAGGCTGGATCCTGCAACAGATCGTGGTATACCTGGATCAGCTCTGAGTTGAGTTGGCCCGCGTCAAAGCGGGCAGCAACGGCGCGCTGTCCTGCTCTTCCCATGCGCGCTCGAAGCTGAGGGCGGTCGATGAGATGGGCGAGTTTCTCACTTATGGCGCCAACATCGCCCTCCTGAACGAGAAACCCAGAGACGTCATCTTCGACGAGCTCGGGGATGCCACTGTGCACCGTGCTGACCGTGGGGAGCCCCATCGCCATCCCCTCCAACAGCACCACGGGTGCGCCCTCCTGATCGCCGTCCGGCCCGGTGAGACTGGGGGTCAGAAGGATGTCCGACCGCTCCAGCGCATTCAGCACCTCGGATTCTCCCCTCGCGCCGTGCAGCCGCACGCAGTCGCCCACACCCCATTCCTCGATGAGGCGTTCGAGCTCCGGGCGCAGCGGGCCGTCTCCGATGACATCGTACCGCAGCCCATACCCAGCCTGCAGCAGGGTGGTCACCGCCCGCACGCCGTCCTCAACACCCTTCTTCGGCACCAGTCGGCCTATCGTCAGAACGCGCGTTGGGCCGTTACGATGGTGCCCACTCAGGCTTGGCGAGAACCTCGAAAGATCAACGCCAATGCGTTGCACGACGATTCTCTCCTCATCGCAGCCCAGCGCCATCAATTGCCGGCGCATCGTCTCGCTGATGGCGATGAACAGATCACCCTCCCGGAAGAGCCTGTCATAGCAGTGGGGTCCCTTCTCCTGCACATAGCCCGAGACGTCATACCCGTGAAAGGTCGTCACCAGCTTGCCGGTGAGGGCGCCGGCCTCTCGCAGGGCCAGTCCCCGGATACCATTAGGACCGAAGTGGCAGTGGATGATATCGTACCCCTCTTGGTCCAGACACGACACGGCGTCGTACAGCAACCGCAGAGACGCCGCGAGCCGACCGTGCTTGAACACGTTGAGGGTACGCAACAGGACGAGGGGAGCCCGGCAACCGTGCCGTAGAGCCAGACCAATCCCCTTGACCAGCCTGCGCCCATAGCTCGGCGGGATCACGGGCGCGAACACGGCTCGGCCCATAAGCCCGTAGGCCTCCACGTCGGGATGAACTGGCCAGGCCACAGTGGGTGGATCCGCAAAGATGGTGACCTCACAACCACGGTCGAGTAGACCGGTGATGTGGGATAGGACATACGTCTCCGACGGGAGTGGAAACGCGTTGACTAATATGGCGATTCGCATTCGATCTTATCTCTGTTCCAGGTTCCGGCGCAGCAACCACCGACCCGCTGACCGCAACGGCGTCGGCATCAAGTCCTTCCAGCTCAGAACGGGTGGCAGGCGCATTATACCACGGGGTCGGCGATATGCACCACTGGCGGCTTCCCTCAGCACCTGGTCGAAGAGCGACGCGTAGTTGCGCACCATGTCGCCAATGCGCAGTCCGCCCTCGACGATTGTCCGGTGCGCGTTCCGGGCCATCTCCCGCCCCAGCGGCCGGTTCCTGTGCAGGACGGCCAGGCGCTCGGCAAACGCCCCCACCTGGCCGACCGGCACGCGGAAGCCGTTGTACCCATCGCGGATCAGGCCCGGGACGCCGCTGCGCACGTCAGAGACGACCGGAACGCAGCCCTGGGCCATCGCCTCCAGCAGGGCGTGCGGCAGTCCCTCGAAGCGGGACGTAAGCACGAACGCATCCTGCTTGGCCAACAGACTCCCCACCTCCCAATGAGGCACTATACCCAGGAACTGGATGGCGCTTGGGTTCGGTAGGGCCGCCGCGGCCGCGCGCAGTCGCCCCTCCTCCGGGCCGCCGCCGACGACCGTCAGCTTCGCCGGAACCCCGCGCTCCTGAAGCGCCCCGACCACCGCCGCCAGGTCCAGGATCCGCTTCTGCGCCTGCCTCAACACCCCGTGGTAGACGATCCGCAAGGGCGTGCCAGGATGCCGTTCCCCAGGGGGCAACGCGGGAGGCACCTCCACGCCATACCGAATGGTCCTAACGCGCGGCGCGAATGATCGGTCGAGGGCCGCCGTCCGCTCGGCAATCTCTGGGCTGACCGCCACGATCGCGTTCCAGTAGCGCCCCAGCCGGGCCACGTGCTCGTAGTGCTGGGGGTCGTCGCTGTGCACGATGCCCACGATGCCCACCCCCCGACTGAGCCTGGGGCTTATGCACGAGTGCCAGAAGTCGTAGTTGGGCAGGTACACGCAGGGCGCCCGCTCCTCCAGATATCCCTTCATCGCCCGCCACCGCGCCGGCCATCCCGCGCCCTTCCTCACGGGCAGGGTCTCCACCGGGATGTCGGTTGGCCAGGGCATGGGCTTGGGATCGTGCATCTCGGGCAACGTGATCAGCAGCTGCGCGTCGACGCCCTCGTCCCGCAGGCCGCGGACCAGGTTGGCCGAGAAGACATTGACCCCGTTCAGGCTCCATACCGGGGAGCACACCACCACCCTCACAAGAGTCCTACCTTGGCTTCATATCCACAAGGAGAGCCACGTCGTAGGCCTGAGGGAGCAGCCTTGAAACGCACACCGGGCAACCCTCTCTGGACGGCGCGGCGCTCAGTCCCCGTTGTCATAGCCCTAGCTCGAACGATGGCCAACCCACTTTGCCACAGCCAGTCTCATCTTGTCCCACGACCTCCTCACCACTGCACGGTTCGACCGGAAGAGGATGCAGAGAGCGTAGAAGTGATGCTGGTTGAGCCGCTCCTGCCAGTCAAGGCCGCCGGGCAACACCCGATCCATCGGAGTCCACCGACTGAATACGACCAGTGCTATCATCTGGCCCGCACTGGCTGGGATCAGGAACAGCGGGACCAGGTCATAAATTGCTCGCAGTGGCAGCAGACCCATCAGCAGTAGCAGCCTTGCCCTCTTGTCTCGAGGAAAGCAGGCCGCCAGCAGGAGCAGGGGTCCCAGGGGTAGCATGGCGACCGGGAAAACGCGCTGATAGTCTCCGATCATCCCCAGCCAGCGCCATGGCCATTGCGGGTAGACGGCCAGCGATAGCGCAAGGACAACCAGGGCCAACAGCACCCCCCGCCGCGTCAAGCGATTCAGGGCCACCGGCAAAGCCGTCTGGGGTTTCACCAGGACCAGTAGCGGGGCGACGGTCGGGAAGAACCACGCAGCTGTGACCAGCGGCGACCACTGTGCAAGTCTCATAGCTGCAAGGTACGCAGGACTTACAAACAGTAGGAGCCGCCAGGGGTTGTTCCTGCGCAGAATGCCGTAGGCCAGCAGGCCTGAGGAAAGGCCTACGAATACCGATGAAGCCAGGGCACTCGGCAGCCA
>CAYMHT010000187.1:2289-4338 GCA_964390305.1 uncultured Anaerolineales bacterium | reverse complement strand
AATCCAGGCCTCACGGCGCTGAAGCGCCTACTACGAACCTGACGGCCTACTACGAACCTCATGGCCTACTACGACCCTGGGAGGGCTTGTTGGGTTTGGTCCTCTGTACTATAATGCAGGCCATTATGTCAAAACGTGGACACGCCGTGTTGGCAGAGCCGATGACAGGGCAATCGCGGACGGAGAGCCCCGACGCCTCAGACCCGGAGCCGGTATCTCTTAGCCGCGCAGCCGACGGCCCTTCGCTGCTGCGTGAGATCCTGGAGACGGCTCTCTTAACACTGATCGTCTTCCTGGTGCTCAACACGCTGACAGGGCGCTTCCAGGTGCGGGGATCGAGCATGGAGCCGACGCTGCACAACGGGCAGTATCTGGTGATCAGCAAGCTCGCCTACTGGCTGCGCCAGCCAGAGCGAGGCGACATCATCGTCTTCCAGCCGCCGAACGGCGGGTCCGATGACTACATCAAGCGGATCGTGGCGCTGCCTGGCGAACAGGTGGTGATCAGCGACGGAGAGGTGCGCGTGGACGGGGTGGTCATTGAGGAACCCTACGTCGGCGGGTGGGGGTCCTACTCCGGCTCGTGGGAGCTGGGAGCGGATGAATACTTCGTGCTGGGGGACAATCGGGGCAATTCGAGCGATTCTCACACGTGGGGGACGCTCCCAGAAGAGAATATCATCGGCAAGGCGTGGGTGTGCTACTGGCCGCCGGAAGCGTGGGGGCTGGTGGAGCACCAGGAGTTTCCGAAGCCTGTCCGCCCGGGCTAGGGTCGCTCGGCGGAAGGCATGCGTTCATCGTCTGGACGCCTGAGAAGGGGAAGGAGCGGGTTGTGAAGCGGAACGAACTGGCTCGTCTCATTGACCACACGTTGCTCAAGCCAGATGCCACCCCGGCGGAGATTGAACAGCTGTGTGACGAAGCACTGCGTTACCGATTCGCGTCTGTGTGCATCAACCCGGTCTACGTGCCACTGGCAGCGGCGAAGCTGGCCGAGAGCGAGGTGAGGGTCTGCACGGTCATCGGCTTCCCTCTGGGAGCTACGACCACCACCGCCAAGGTATGTGAGGCCGAGCAGGCGTTGCGTGACGGCGCCACGGAGCTGGACATGGTGCTACAGATCGGGGCATTGAAGGCCGGAGAACGGGATCGTGTAGAAGGGGACATCGCCGCAGTAGCGAGTGTGGCCCTGGAGCGCGGTGGCCTGCTCAAGGTGATCATTGAGGCCGCACTGTTGACCGATGAGGAGAAGGTTCTCGCCTGTGAGATCGCTCAGGATGGCGGGGCCGGTTTCGTCAAGACGTCAACGGGCTTCGCCGCCCATGGGGCTAGGGTGGACGACGTGCGGCTCATGCGAGAGACGGTGGAACCCCGAATAGGCGTGAAAGCGGCCGGCGGCATCCACAGCTATGAGGAGGCAGTGGCGATGATCGAAGCCGGTGCGAACCGGATCGGGGCCAGCGCCGGCGTGCAGATCCTCCAGGAGGCCCCGGCCTGACGGACCCTGAGCGCGCCGCCCGGGCGGCGCATGCGCACGGCCGCCCGTGGAGCAGCCGGCGGGCGAGCTAGTCTGACATCCACAGACGCGCGCCGCTGAACTGGACGGCGACCGGTTCGTCGAAGGCGCGCGTCCAGAGCCCCACGTCTCCCGAGAACCACGTCTCGTCCTCCACGGTCGCAGCAACCTCGTCGTTGATGGTGAAGTCACAGGTTCCCTCGGCGCACCTCACACGGAGCCGATTCAACTGACCACCGCGCCGAATGTGGGGGAACTGCTGCCATGGAACAAGAGGAATCTCCTGCCCCTCGTCAACGCGCAGAACGGCGTAGTAACCGTCCCCTCCGACGCCGAAAGCGTAGTAACGGTCGGGGTCCTGGGCACGATAGACCAGACCGTAGCCGTAGAAGCCGGACTCCGGAGCGGCGACCGGCTGGGCCAGCGTCTCGAAGGTGAAATCGCCGACGGGATGGTCGAGAAGCAAGACCGTCGTGGTATCGGCGGGGGCCTCCAGGCGCCGCGGGAGCGCCGGGTCCGTCCAGTCAGGCGGT
>CAYMHT010000187.1:0-2189 GCA_964390305.1 uncultured Anaerolineales bacterium | reverse complement strand
CGTTTCACGCTCGTCGTCAGTATTCGGTAGTACCGGTGAAGTTGAAGGCGGCGAGTTTCAGGGCCGGAGCGCTGAGGATACCCGGGTCCGTCCACAGGAGATGGGCATCCTTCCCCACCAACTCGACTCCATGGAGGGCCTCGACGTAGCTCTGGGTGAAGCGGAGGTTGCGCACCGGCGTGGTCAGCTCGCCGTCTTCGATGAGGAAGGTGCCGTCGCGGGTCATGCCCGTGATCACCGCGTCCCGGGGATGGACGGTGCGCGTGTACCAGAAGCGGGTGACGTAGAGACCGCGGTCAGTGGCGGCGACCATGTCCTCCAGCGTGTGTTCGCCGGGGGCCATGAAGCCGTGCAGGGAGAAGGGGCCCAGCCGGGAGGCGTTGAGCCAGGGACTGAAGGGATTGGTGGGGGGCAGGGCGTGGCCCGTCGTCTCCTCTCCCTCCTCCTCGGCGGCCCGCTGGCGGTCGTACAGGGCGTCGCCAACCACGCCCCCGCGCACCACCTCAACCCGTCGGCGCGGCACGCCCTCGAAGTCGAAGGGGAGCGGCCAGCCTGCCGGATCGAGTCCGTCGTCCCAGATCGAGACCCGGCGAGACATCAGCGTCTCCCCCCGCCGGCCGCTCATCCAGCTGCGGCCCTCCTGGACGGCGTTCGCACCGGCGGCCCCCGTCAAGGTGCCGAGGATGTCGTGGGTGGCATAGGGCTCCAGCACGGCGGGGTAGACGCCGGCCTCGATCGAGCGGGGATTGCGACTGCGCAGCGCCTTGTCGATGGCCTCCTCACCCCGGGCGACCACGTCGATGTCCTCTACGTGCCACGAGGCGTCCGCGGCGTAGCCGGAGCTGTCGTCGGTCATGACGACCGCGGTCAGGTCGGCCGCGGTGGCCGGATGGTGGTGGAAGAGACCGCGGCTGTTGGCGACGGCGAACTGGTGGACGCTGGTGCGGAAGGCACCTGACGCGATGCATCCGGCCTCCTTCGCCTTCCGGCAGACCACGCCGACCGGCTTCGCCCTTTGGGCGGGGGTGTAGCCGGCAGTCACGTCATCGAAGGCGTCGATCTCCACCACGCGGGTGGGCTCGGGAAGACCGGGGAAGGTGGGGTCCTCGGGGCTGTGGTGGGCGGCCTCGGTGGCCGATTCGGCCGCCTGTTCCAGCCCCTCCGGGGTCAGGTCGTTGGTCGCCGCCACGCCGACGCGCCGGCCCAGGACAGCCCGGATCACCACGTACCGATTGGTCTCCGCCACGTGCTGATGGATCGCGTTGTTGGCAAAGCGGGTGAGCTGCTCGTCCAGGCCGAGCAATACGGCCTCGGTCTCGTCGGCCCCAGACAGCGACAGGGTGTGTTTGAGCAGTCGTTCGACTTGGGCTTGAGTCAGCATGGTCCGTTCTCCTCAATCGGTGCGGCAAACAGACCCCATAAGGCCACCGATGCCATGGGCATGTTTTCTTTCAGCACCGGTCAGACCCGAGGGGCTCAACACGAGCTGTCATCCGGGGAAACCTTCAGGGTCTGTCGTTAGAAGGCCTCGATGAGCTCAGTGCGCGCGGTGCCGCCAGGATCCTGGTAGGTGATGTGCCAGTGCGGGGCCCACGCCAGGCCGAAGAAGCTGATGCGCACGTCCTGGCGGCGGGGTCTGACCTCGTACTCCTCCAGCTCGGTGAGGGCGTTCTCCCAGCGGGTTCGGATCGCGGCCACCTCCTCCTGGAGCTCCTCCTCAAGCTTCTCGATATCCTGCTCCAGCTTCTCGATGTCTCCCTCGGTCTCCTTCACCCGGAGATTGGCCTGCGCGGCCATGCGCTGCTTGCTGAGGGCTGTGGAGGCCACCCGCGTCGACCGGCGCCCGAGGAACATCCCGACCACGGTCTCGCCGACGGAGACGAGGGTCTCGCGCTTGCGCGCCGCCACGTCCGCCTCTCGCTTGGCCAGATCGGCCTCCTTGCGACGCAGTCGGTCCTCGACCGTGTCGATCTTCTTCTGATACCGCTCGGTCACGTCGTCGATCTCCTCATCCCGCCTCTCCCGGGCCGCCTGCTGGAGACGCATGCGGAACTCTCGTTCGGTCTCGCTGGGGTGGGAGTAGACGTCGAGGAGGGGGCTGTAGAGCAGGGTCACGCTGCTGTTGTGGTAGAGGTAGTCGTCGAGATTCTTCTTCAGCGCCGTGAACTCCGTGCTCTCGTTGATCGACT
>CAYMHT010000186.1:0-4384 GCA_964390305.1 uncultured Anaerolineales bacterium | reverse complement strand
TTCCCAAGCTGGATGTCACGGGTTCGAGTCCCGTCACCCGCTCTGGACATCATATTCGCCCCAGGGAGTTGACCAACCGTCGGTGCGTTCACCGGCGGTTTCGCTTTGCGCCTATGGGCAGTTGGGAGAAGGCATGGATCAGGAGCACATCCGCGATTTCTGCATCGTGGCACATATTGACCACGGTAAGTCGACGCTGGCCGACCGCCTGCTCGAGCTGACCGGGACCGTCGCGGATCGGGAGATGAAGGACCAGGTTCTCGACTCGATGGACCTGGAGCGGGAGCGGGGGGTGACCATCAAGGCATCCGCCGTGCGCATGCATCACACCGCAACGGACGGCGAGGAATACGAACTCAATCTCATCGATACACCGGGTCACGTCGACTTCTCATACGAGGTGAGCCGCGCTCTCGCCGCCTGCGAAGGGGCTATTCTCGTGGTCGACGCCGCACAGGGGATCGAGGCCCAGACGCTGGCCAACCTTTACCTGGCGCTGGAGGCCGAGCTGGAGATCATCCCGGTGGTCAACAAGATCGACCTCGAGATGGCACGCCCGGTCGACGTGACGCTGGAGTTGGCCGCCCTGCTGGGCGTCGACCCTGACGACGTGCTCCACGTCTCGGCGAAGGAGGGATGGGACGTCGAGCAGATCCTCGACGCGGTGGTCAACCGCCTTCCGTCGCCCAGAGGGCGGGAGGAGGCACCACTGCGCGCGCTCATCTTCGACTCCCACTACGACCCGTACAAGGGTGTGGTGGCGTACGTGCGGGTGGTCGACGGGACGTTGAAGATGGACTCGCATCTGCGACTGATGGGCAGCGGCGCCGACACAGAGCCGATGGAGGTCGGCGTCTTCTCCCCGGGCATGACGGAGACCGGCGAGTTGAAGACGGGTGAGGTGGGGTACGTCGCGACGGGCCTCAAGTCGGTGCGCGAGTGCCAGGTGGGCGACACGCTGACGAGCGCGGGCGAACCCGCGGAGAGGCCGCTGCCCGGCTACCGCCCGGTCAAGCCGATGGTCTTTGCCGGCCTATACCCGGTCGAAGCGGACGACTTCCACGCGCTGCGCAACGCCCTGGAGAAGCTTCAGTTGAACGACGCGGCATTGACCTTCGAGCCGGAGTCGTCACAAGCGCTGCAGTACGGGTTCCGATGTGGGTTTCTGGGGCTGTTCCACATGGAGATCGTGCAGGAGCGGTTGGAGCGGGAGTACGACCTCGACCTGATCGCGACCGCACCAAGCGTCGGGTACCAGGCTGTCACCCGCGACGGCGAGGTCGTAGACGTCTCCAGCCCCGCCGATCTGCCCGAGCGTCACCGGATCGAGGAGATTCGCGAACCCTGGGTCAGGATCCAGATTTTCGCGCCCTCGGCGTACATCGGAGCGGTGATGGAACTGATCATGCAGAAGCGCGGCGAGTACGTGACAACGGAGTATCCGGACAGCGAACGCGTCGTCCTCGTCTTCGAGATGCCGTTGGCGGAGATGATCGTCGATCTGCACGACAAGCTCAAGTCCGCCACGCGGGGGTACGCGTCGATGGACTACTCATACGTGGGGTACCGGAGCGAGGATCTGGTCCGCATGGACATCCTGGTCAACAAGGAGCCGGTGGATGCGCTCTCTTTGATCGTCCATCCAGATAAGGCGTATGAGAAAGGCTCGACGCTGGTGACGAGATTGAAGGAACTGATTCCGCAGCAGCTGTTCCCGGTGCCTATCCAGGCAGCGATTGGCAGCCGGGTCATCGCCCGGGAGACGGTGAAGGCGCGACGCAAGGACGTGGTGTCGAAGTGCTATGGGGGTGACGTCACGCGGAAGCGGAAGCTACTGGAGCGCCAGAAGGAGGGCCGCAGGCGTCTCAAGCAGCTGGGGGAGGTGTCGATTCCCCAGGAAGCGTTCCTCGCGGTCCTGCGGTTGGACGACGACTGAGCGCCCCCAGGAGGATCCTCGCGCAGGAAGCCTCTCCTCATCGAATCGGCAGCGCGCGTCCCGTGGCGCTGCGGTGAGTCCGTCCGAACTCCCGCACACCGTCCAGCTGCTCCGCGGTGAACACCGGGCCGTCCTGGCAGACGAGCAGATCATCGAGGGCACACTGCCCGCAGATGCCGAAGCCGCACTTCATATACCGCTCCAGGCTGAACTGCCCTGGTACGCCATGTTCGAGACACAGGCGGTGGAGCGCCACCAGCATCGGTTCGGGGCCGCAAGCGTAGACTGCCGACCCCGAACCAGCAGCGATGAGCCCCGACACAGCATCCGTGACGTAGCCGCGGTGACCGGCCGAGCCATCGTCGGTGCACGTCACTGGGTCCACCCCGAGATCACCGAAGCGGTCGACGTAAAGCAGATCGAGGGCGGTTCGGGCGCCCACGGCCACGGACGTCGGAACCCCTCTCTCAACCGCCCGCTGCGCCAGGAAGTATAGGGGGGCGGCGCCGTACCCGCCGGCCACGAGCAGCGCCGAGCGATCCTCATCGAGGGAGAACCCGGTCCCATACGGACCGCGCCAGCCCACCGGGTCACCGACCGCGCGCCGATGGAGGGCGGTGCTGAAGGGCCCCACGCGAGCGACCGTCACGGTCAACGGGGCCGGGTGAGCGACGGCGAATGGTTTCTCGTCTATCCCCGGCAGCCAGAGCATCACGAACTGGCCCGGTTCGACATCCTGAAGCTCTACATCGAGCACGAACGTGCGGACCGTGCGGGTTTCATCCCAGATGTCGGTGATGTGAACGATTTCCGGTAAACTCACTCGTCAGCTCCTTTTTCAGGTCCGGCAGAGGAGTCTATCACAGGAGGCGCGTTCTGAAAAGCTGGCGAGGCCACCCGTGCTCCCGCCGGGTATACGAGCCAGCGATCAGGGGCCAGAGCGACCGGGTCTCCGCCGACGCGCGTGCAGCGATTGAGCCGGGCGCTGACGGCGATCAGCGAGTGCGGCGGTTGACCAATCAGCAGGTCGTGCTAGAATGATAGAGAAACATGTGCTCAGCATAGCCTTGTGCCCGTCACACGTGACCCCGGAGAGCGATTGATGAAACTCCGCTACCGCATTTTGCAGGCCCGCTGGCCGGAGACGGCAAGCTCGTCCGACGCGCGCCACACCGAGTGGCAGAACTGGGGATTCTTCTACCAGATCGTCGGTCGGGACGGCGCGCAACGCGTCTATTTCCATCACAACATGGACGAGCTGCATTGGATCGTCCACCATATCACGCATCGTCTGCGGAGCAGGAGCCTGCCTCTGCGCGGGGTGGAAGAGGCCCTCGCCAAGTACTCGGACGGCTTCCGGGCCGTGCCAGAGGTCCACACGTACGAGGGTGGAGACGAGCCGCTCTCCGCGGCTATAAACGCGGTCGAGGCTCGCGTGCTGGGCCTGGAGCACATCGAGCCACACGATGCCTCCGAAGAGCGCATGCGCATCTTCGCCGGGAGCGCGAACCGGCCGCTGGCCCAAGCGATCGCGCACCAGCTGGGTTTTCCGCTGTCGGCGGTGTCGATCAGGCCCCTGCCGGACAGCGAGGTGCACGTACAGATCGACGAGACGGTGCGCAAGAAGGACGTCTTCGTCATCCAACCCTGCACCGCGCCGGTGAACGACCACCTGGTCGAGCTGCTGCTGCTGATCGACGCGTTCCGACGCGGCTCAGCCCGGCGGATCACGGCCGTCATTCCGTACTTCCCCTACAGCCGCCAGGAGCGCATGGCACGCGGACGCGAGGCCATCAGCGCCCGGGTGGTGGCCTCGATGCTGGAGATGCTTGGTGCCGACCGGGTGATCTACGTGCACATCCACTCGGAGGCGATCCAGGGCTTCTTCACCGTGCCCGTGGATCAGCTGCCGGCCTACCCCACGTTGGCCGACTATTTTCGCGGGAAGCCTTTCGTCGAGGACGCCGTGATCGTCTCGCCAGACGTGGGGCGCGCACGGCTGGCAGGCAAGTATGCCCGGGCGCTGGACGTGCCGCTGGTGATCATGGAGAAGAGACGGGCCACCTTCGAGCAGGTGGAAACCACGCACGTGGTCGGAGACGTCAGGGGGAAGGTCCCCATCCTGATCGACGATATCGTGGCCAGCGGGAGCGTGCTGCGCCAGCTGCCGGTGCTGTTTGAGCACGGGGCTCGTCCGGAGGTTCATCTGGCCATCACGCATCCGGTTCTGCTGCCGAGAGCGCTGGAGGAGCTCGACAAGGACTGGATCGCGGAGTTGGTGGTCACGGATACGGTCCTGGTGCCGCCGGCGAAGCGACATCCGAAGTTGAAGATGGTGAGCGTGGCGCCGATGCTGTCGTACGCGATTCGGGGGATTTACCATGGGGAGTCGATCAGCCCGCTATGGGAGCTGGATGCGCCGCGGAAGTTGGGGTTTAGTCGGTTTGG
>CAYMHT010000185.1:0-4463 GCA_964390305.1 uncultured Anaerolineales bacterium | reverse complement strand
GGTGGTCGTGGCCTGGTAGACGCGTGGCATCTGGGTGGTGCCGTAGTAGCTGGAGACGGACGCCACCAAGACGCAGGCTACGATGAGCCACCACCAGCGTCTTGCTACCGCGAAGTACTGCCCTAGGTCCATTGTCCTCCTGATTCTGTGGAGACATTATACCACGAACTACAGCGTTGACGCAAGGGGGAGCGCCGGGGCGTGAACGGATCAACGCAGAGACGCAAGACGCAAGGTGGCCAATGCTACAGCCGCACGTCGGCAACCAGCGCCTTCTGGACGGCCGACGAGCGCCAACGCGTGAGTTATTCTTGAATAGCGTAAGCGGGGTACTTCGTCGCCTCGCCCTTCAGAACGACAGATGCGGTTGTCGGACTGGGGGCACAACTTGGGGGAGACGTCGGTGTAGTTCCGGTGCTAGACTGGGCCGTAGATAGAGAAGCGTTGGTCGCGGGGGCGGACGCGATGCGGTCGTTCTTGCAGATGATAGCGTGGTCCCGCCACAGCTGTGCCGCGGCTGTCTCGCCGTCGGTCGACTTGCCGGCGAGGAGATACCCGCGCCCGCCGTCGTCGATCCCGGGGCATGGACCATCACTCTGCGGTCCCAGGCCAGCAGACAGATTGTCAGCGCCTCGGAGAGGGGGTATTCCAGCGGGATGGGCAGCCTTCGACGCTCATCATCTGCGCGATCAAATCCGTCTTCGGTACCAACTAGGGAGCCAGCATCGTCAAAGGTCTTGCCATCACGCCGGCGCTGCGTACGGCGGTGAACGTGTTGGCAGCTGTCTTCGTCACACGCACGTTCGTGAGTCAGGTGGCCCCCTCAGCCGGAGAGTGGGTAGCTGCGCGGGACAGGGTCGTGGGCGTCTACGTATGCTCAAACACTTCAGGCGACGCTGGTACATCTTCATCTCAGGCATTCTCATCCCGTTGAGCCTGGCCGCGATGGTCCTCTCGCGCGTCAGATATGAGCAGCCGCTACGCATTGGCATCGACTTCACCCAGCGTAACATTGTGGTGGTGGAGTCCGTTCCGGCCGCCGATGAGGACGGCATCCACGAAATCATCGCTGAGTCGCGGCTGGGTAGCGCGATTGTGCAGGCCCCCGCATCGTCGGATGAGTATCGCTAGCAGATCCGGCTGCGGGAGGTGAGGGCCAAGGAGACGAAAGATCTCCCCAAAGGCGGGCGCTGGAGGTGGAACGCACCGACCGGGATGCGCTGACATTCGACACAATCGAGCCAACTATCGGGGGTGGTGGGGCCGGGGCGGTGGATCCGGCTATCCTAGTTGCCCCACCGATCGACTGCGGGTTCCACAAGCTGATAAAGACGGTGACTGGATGGGGGGTGGACTCCCTGTTCCTGACGGAGATCCTAACCGCGAAAGTCGTTGACGATGACGTTGATTTCGGGCACCTCTCGCTGCACAGACGCCTGTCTCCCAGAGACACGATAGATCCCTCCTGGGCTGCCTACCAGGCGGCCTCGCTTGACCAGCTGATCACGGGGCCGATCACCGAGAGGATTGATGCGCTGCGTCAGGACTGGGATGGAGTCGACGTCTCCCAGTTCTTGTAGAAGCACAGAGCGGCACGGGCTCCTGCCCCTGCGGGGGACGGCCCAGAGCCCACGTCCTGCCGGTTCCGCCTGGCGCCCAGCGTTGGCGACTCACGACAGGGAAGCCGCCGTCGTATACTCATCCTAGCGCTGTCTTAACAACGAGGGGCAGACAGATTCTGTGTGCTGTGTGCCTGTACGCGCGATGTGGTCTGCATTCGGACTCCCGCCCCCGTCGGTGAATCAACCGCCCGCATAGATATCCGTCCCGGCGATGGCGATGGGACGGACTCCGTCATTCAGCCCCGATCCCAGCGCATTCCAGCTGGCCCCGTCCCAGCGTGCGATATGGTCCGCATCGCCATCACCGCCCGCGTCGCTCAAAAAGCCGCCCGCATAGACACCGGTTCCGTCAACGGCGATGCCGAGAATCGTGCCATTCAGCCCCGTATCGAGGGCGAGCCACGCTTCATCAGAGGCCGGGGGGTCAGCGGCGACCCAAGGACTAGCCCCGGCGTTCCGTTCGGGGCGCTCAGGTCGAGCGCGTCCTCCCGAGGCAGGAAGCCGATTGGCCCCCGTTCTCGCGCCGAATTCAGCGACGGGGCCGCTGCGTCCGTCGCTAGCCCGCTCCGGCCCCACGGTCCTAAAGACAGAACAAAGCAAGGCCACCACGAGAGCACGAGCGAGAATCCGGGAGGCACTCAGTGCCTTCGACGACCGGGAAGCCGTGTCTCTGATCCAGCAAGCTGGTGTGAAGGTGAACACCGCGATCTCCTCTCCCCGCAGAGGTATTGACAGGAATGCCCACTGCACTCCCCGTATCACCCGTGAGCTCTCTGTGGCGTTGCCTCTACCAAGTGGCTGACGCGGGTGGTGGATAGGCGGCATCTGCAGATTGCGGGCAGCGGAAGCCCCCGCCACCTGCTACCCCGACAGACGACGAGCAACACCGTCGCAAACCTGAGCAGATACTGATTCGTGGGGGCTCATCTTCCTTCTCATTACGGCGACGACCCGGTTGCCGCGACAACTCCCCAGAAAGACCAAGTACAGTGCCTCGAGCGCTTTTGTCAATTCCGCCGACGCCCAAGCGCTCGCGGTACAACCGGACATCCGGGCAGACGTGAGCTAGCCCTCGCATGGGATCGGCACTCCTGCCTGTCCCGAGCAAGGGCAAGCTCTATGGAGGCTGCCTGGCGCCCAAGCTCTAGTCAGAGCGGGGAAAGGACAGGCTGGCCCTTGTGGGCCCCGACAGGCTATGGTAACATGAGGCGAGTTGACATACGTCAGGCGCCGTGAGGAGAAGGGGCCTATCAGGGAGTGCGTCCCCGCCAGGGGACGGGCTAGGCTCGCTGGTGCTACTGACAGCTGAGGGTGCTGCCGCGGCGTGGGCCGCGCTGCAAGGGAACAGTGGTCCATCCTCAGCCGGGCGCGGATCGAAATGGGAGCGTGAGGGGTGAGGCAAGGCTGGCGCAATATGCCGACAGCATCCGCTGAGATAGTGTACACCGCCGAGTCGCAGCTGCGCCGGCCGGGCCAGTTCGTGCGGGATATGATGGGCGACCTTGTGGCCTCGCGGGAGCTGGCCTGGCGATTGCTGGTGCGCGACGTTCGCGCCCAGTATCGGCGCTCGCTGCTGGGCTATCTCTGGGTGCTCCTGCCGCCCCTGGTCACGACTCTGGTCTGGGTCTACCTCAACGAACTGCAGATCCTGAACGTAGGCGAGACGGACGTAGCGTATCCGGCCTACGTCATGGTGGGGACCTTGCTCTGGCGGGGGTTTGTAGATGCTCTCCACACCCCTCTGCGGCAGCTGAGCGCCTCGCGATCGGTGCTGACGAAGCTCAGCTTTCCCTGGGAGGCGATCGTCATCGCCGGCATGGGCGAGGTCCTGTTCAACTCAGCCATCCGCCTGGTGCTGGTGATGGCCACATTTGGCGTGTTTCGGCTAAGGGTTCCAGCGACGATCCTCGTGGCGCCGTTGGGGATGGTGGCACTGCTGGCGCTGGGCGGGGCCCTGGGTGTGTTGCTCGCGCCATTCGGGCTGCTCTATCAGGACGTGCAACGGGGACTGGGCCTGGTCACCAGTCTGTGGTTCTATGTCACGCCGATTGTGTACCCGGTACCGACCACCTGGCCGGCGTCGTTGGTGGCTGCTGTGAACCCGGTGACGCCCCTCCTAGTGACGACGCGGGAGCTGATGACGACGGGCGCGGTCTCCGAACTGGGGCCCTTTGTGCTGGTGTGCTCGCTGACCCTGGCGATGCTCATCGTGGGTTGGGTTTTCAACCGGCTGGCCAGGCCGCATTTGGTCCAGCGCCTGTCGGCGACCTAGAGCACGCAGGTGATGAACGAGATCGTAGTAGAGGCTGAGAGCGTATCCAAGAGGTTCTGCAAGGAGTTGCGGCCCTCGCTGCGGTACGGGATGCAGGATATCGCCTCTGAGTTAAGTCCCAGGCGGCGAGACGGGAATGCGACGCTGCGCCCAGGCGAGTTCTGGGCACTCAGGGACGTCTCGTTTGAGCTGCGCCGGGGGGAGGCATTGGGCATCATCGGGTCCAACGGGGCAGGCAAGAGCACCCTGCTCAAGCTGCTCAACGGGCTGATGAAGCCAGACGGTGGGCGGATCACCGTGCGCGGTCGCGTGGGCGCCCTCATTGAACTGGGCGCGGGTTTCAGCCCCATCCTGACCGGTCGGGAGAACATCTACGTCAACGCTGCGATGCTGGGCCTAACGAAGGCACAGACGGATCGCATCGTGGACGATATCATCGGTTTCGCGGGGCTCGAGGAGTTCATTGACACGCCGGTCCAGAACTACAGCTCGGGCATGTGGGTGCGGCTCGGCTACGCTGTGGCGACGCACATGGAGCCGGATGTACTATTGGTGGACGAGGTGCTCGC
>CAYMHT010000184.1:0-4498 GCA_964390305.1 uncultured Anaerolineales bacterium | reverse complement strand
GGATGATGCAACCACCGCGCCATATGCGCGCAATGTCCCCCAGATCCAGGTCGTAATCGTAATCCTCACTGGCAGCATCCAGAAGCGCGAACCCTTGCGCGTACGAGCAGATCTTGGCCGCGAAGAGCGCCTGTCGCACATCGTCCACCAGTGCCTCTCGATTGCCCTCGAAGGAGATTTCCGGTCCCCGTAACTCCTTCGATGCCGCGACACGCTCCTCCTTCCGGGCGGAGATGAGGCGGCTCACCACGGCCGCATCTATGGTCGGCACCGGCGCGCCCACATCAAACGCGTCCTGCGACGTCCACTTGCCGGTGCCTTTCTGTTTGGCCGCGTCAAGGATGACGTCAACAAGAGGTTTCCCAGTCTGACCGTCCACCTCAGCGAAAATGTCCGCTGTGATCTCGATCAAGTACGATTCTAACTCTCTCTGATTCCACTCATCGAATATCCCATGTAGCTCCATCGCCGAGAGCTGCCCGATGCGATTGAGGATGTCATAAGACTCGGCGATGAGCTGCATATCACCGTACTCGATGCCGTTGTGCACCATCTTGACGTAGTGTCCGGCGCCCCGAGGGCCGATGTACGTGACGCACGGCTCGCCGTTGACCTTGGCCGCGATGTCAGTCAGGATAGATTCGACGCGTTCGTACGCTTCCGGCGGCCCGCCCGGCATGATACTGGGGCCGTGTAGTGCACCATATTCCCCGCCAGAGACGCCGGTGCCAATGTAGAGGATCCCGTTATCCTGCAGCATCTCAGCTCGACGCTCGGTGTCCTTGAAGAAGGAGTTCCCTCCGTCAATGATCAGATCGCCCGGCTCGAGGTAGGGGACAAGTTCCTCAATGACGGCGTCCACCGGCCGACCCGCTTTCACCATCAACATCACCACCCGAGGCCGTTTGAGGAGGTCTACCAGCTCCTCGAGGGTGGTCGCAGCACGGATATCCCGGCCGCCCGCCCGCTCCTCCATAAACGCCTCAGTTCGCGCGGTGGTGCGATTGTAGACACCCACCGAGTGACCGTTCCGGGTCATGTTCAGCACAAGGTTCTGCCCCATAACCGCCAAGCCTATGAGGCCGATGTCACATTTCCGCTCGTTCATCGAAGTTCGCTCTCCTCTCCTACTAGATGGGGACTGGCGTATGGAAGTGAGTTGCGCCCTGACGCAAACGTGCATTCGGCCGCCACCCTCCAAGTCAAGACGCTGAAGCCAAATGCGGTCTTGGGCATTTGAACTCGGCCTCTTGCCCTCCACAGAGATGACAAAGAAACGGCTAACGCTTGATGCGCGCCGACCCACCCTTCGCGAATGCTCGCACCTGCTCCACCGTTGCCATCGTCGTGTCACCTGGAAAGGTGGTGAGCAGCGCACCGTGGGCCCAGCCCAGCTTCAGGGCTTCGTCCTCCGGCTCTCCCGTCAGAAGACCGTAGAACAGACCCGACGCAAACCCATCCCCACCCCCAACGCGGTCGTAAACGTCCAGCTCGCACGTAGGCGAGACGTAAGCATCCCCATCAATCCACGCCACCGCGCCCCAGCTATGACGGTTTGTTGAATGCACATCCCGAAGCGTCGTAGCGACGACCTTGATGTGTGGGTATTTCTCGATTACACGATCGATCATGTCGAGGAATGCACTAGGATCGAGCTTGGATTCCGCGACGATATCCGGCCCGGGAATGCCCAGCCCCATCTGCAGGTCTTCCTCATTCCCTACAAGAACATCGACATGTTCCACGATCTTGCTGAGAGTGGACACAGCCTGGTCTTGCCCGCCCCACACTCCCCATAGTTTCCCACGGTAGTTCAGATCGAAAGACGTCACCGCACCGGCGGCCTTGGCCGCCCTCATCGCCTCGATGATGAGCTCACCGGTGGTCTCCGAGAGCGCCGCAAAAATACCCCCGCTGTGGAGCCAGCGGACGCCGTCGGCGAAGATATCGTCCCAATCGAAGTCGCCGGCCTTCAACAGTCCACCAGCCTCGTTGGCGCGGTTGTAGAAGACAATCGGGGCACGGACGCCATACCCCCGGTCGCTGTAGACCGTAGCCATGTTGGGGCCGTTCACGCCGTCACGTTCGAAGTGCTTGTAGAACGGCTTGACGCCCATCGCCCGCACCCGCTCGTCGATGAGATCACCGATCGGGTAGTCCACCATCGCCGTCGCGATGCCTGTCCGCAAGCGGAAGCAGTCGGCCAGATTGGCAGCCACATTGAACTCGCCACCGCTGACGTGGATGCGACATTCGGTGGCCTTGCGGAAGGGGACCACCCCGGGATCCAATCGGTGGATCACGGCCCCAAGGGACAGAAGGTCGAGCGCACCATCTTCACGGATTTCCATTCCGTACTGCATTTAGTTCCTCCTTAGATTCGATTTTCTGACTGGAGAGTGGACTATCGAACCCGGTAAAGCATTTCGCCTGCTTCAGGGACGAACAGTATCCCTTCAGATTCGCGGTCTTTCCACTCATCGATGTTGACGTCGTCGGAATCCAGATACCCCAATGAGAGCCGGGCACAATCCTGCGGGGGGACCTGGCTGGATAGGGTTACCCTCATGTTGGCCTTCTCTACGCCCCCGTCCATCACGCCAGAGCCGCGCACATGAGTGCTGTGTGCCAGCACAAGGAGCGGAATGTGCTTGTAGCGCTCCCACTCCTGCAGGAAATGCGGCAGAATATGATAGCCAACCTCATAGATGTACTCGCCGTGCGTCTCGCTGACGGTATCGAGATGTGGGGCATAGAGGATCACCTCGCCGCCCGTAGCCACAACCGGTTCTAGCTTGTAGACCGCCTTGGCAGCGGTCCACAGTTCATCGTACATCGGTGGCGCCCAGGAGAGCACCCTTTGAAAAGGCTCGTCGACCCACACGATATGCCGCTCTGCTGACAGATCGACCGCGGCCTCCCATGCCGTGATGTGATCCCCAATAAACATCCCCGCAACGTCTTCGCCAACCACGACGAGGGAGATCAACGTAATCGGTCTCGATAGGTGCTCAGCGGCAGCATGAATCATCGCCCGCACCGGGGTATCCCTGATCCCGATGGTGTCCACAACACCCGCTAACGCCCCCAGCCAGTGGGTGACGTTGATCATCTCCGGGCCCGAGATACCCGGAAAGAAGTACTTGGCCCCGCCCGAAAAGCCGACCACTTCATGCGGAAAGGTCGGGCCAAGGATCACAATGTGGTCATAATCGAATACGGCCTTGTTGATGCGCACCGGTACATCTCCACCAAGAGAGGGATGCCATCGCTCTCCAGCGATTTGTTGAAGCTCATCTTGGGTGATCACACCAATCGTCGTCAGCGCATCTGGATCATCCCAGGCATGGTTGAACAGACCGATGGTCGCATACCGCGTCCTACGTTCTTCGCCCGTGATGCCAACCAGTTTCCGGAGGCGTGCCTCGCTCTCCGCGGGATGCGTACCCAACGCGACCATGAAATCGAGTTGGCGCGCATCGTGCAGCACGTCGACCAATGCTCGGAACAACATCGGCATCGGCAGCGAGCGCGTGTGATCGGGGATAAGCACCAGAACCCGTTGATTTGTAAACCCTCCTTCCAGCCCACGATGAAGCGCTTGGATGACCTCGCCTTGAGAGAGGTAGCCGTTCGTACTACGCTCGCCAATGATTGACATTCTCTTCACCTCTTCTTAACGTGGAGCTAACCAACTGGACACCGAGGCAGGAAGGTTTTCTACGTGGCTAGACACCGCTGTACGCCGAAAAGCCGCCATCCACCGGCACAACGATCCCGGTGACGAATTGGGAGGCCGGAGAGAGCAGCCACAGCACCGTTCCCAGGAGATCCTCAGGGTTGCCGAAGCGCCCCATCGGGGTGTGGTCGATGATCGTTTGCCCCCGCGCTGTCAGCGTATCATCTTCGTTGAGCAACAGCGCCCGGTTCTGTTTTCCAATGAAGAACCCTGGGGCAATGGCGTTCACTCGGATATTGGGAGCGTAGTTCTGCGCCATGTGAACCGCCAACCAGCGCGTGAAGTTGCTCACGCCCGCTTTGGCTGCCGAGTAGGCGGCCACGCGGGTCAATGGGGTGAAGGCCGCCATCGACGAGATGTTGAGAATAACGCCCTCGCCGCGCTCGGCCATGCCTTTGCCAAAGACCTGACATGGTAGGACCGTCCCGAGCATGTTCAGATCGAATACGAACCCCAGTGCGTCATCAGGCAGGTCGAAGAACAAGTTGTTGGGGCTGGCCGTTGCTTCAGGGCGATTGCCCCCGGCGGCGTTGATAAGGATACTCACCGGGCCGAGACGGTCTTCAATCGTCTCACGCGCTTCTTCCAGCAGGTCGCGCTTGAGCACGTCCCCGTGGGCGGCCATGAGCCGGCCAGGTCCAGCATCCATCCGAGCGCGCATCTCCTCAGGGATTCCTCGTCTATGGGTCAGGATAGCTACATCGGCACCGAGGCCGACCAGAGCGACAGCCATCTCGCCGCCAAGCACCCCTGTCCCCC
>CAYMHT010000183.1:0-4517 GCA_964390305.1 uncultured Anaerolineales bacterium | reverse complement strand
TCTCCGTCAGCATCGTGACGTCGTGCCCGGCGCGGATCAGCCCCGTCGCCATCTCGTAGGCGCGGGTCTGAGTGGCGCCGACCTCGGGGGGGAAGTACTGGCTCAGGTAGAGGACGCGCATGATGGCTTGCCTACGCTCCTTGACCCTGTGGAGGCTGCCAGAGCGCCGCAGAGGCGCGCCTGGAACCAGCTGGCGGCCAGTGTCGATGCATCGGCAGCGTGGTTGGGGTGCGTGGCATTGAGATGCCCTCTTTCCCTGTCGACATCGTTCACCTCGTCAGGAGCGCGGCGATTCGCTCGCTGGCGCGGCCGTCCCCAAACGCCGGGGGCCGCTCTCCGTCGGGCCGGAAGGTCAGAGCGGCCTGGACGATGGCGCGGCGGTCGGCGCCCACCAGGACGTTCCACCCGGCCTCCACCGTCTCCACCCATTCCGTCTCCTCCCGCAGGGTGACGCACGGCTTCGCGAAGAGATAGGCCTCCTTCTGCACCCCGCCCGAGTCCGTCAGGATGACGCTGGCGTGCTGCTCCAGCGCCAGCATGTCGAGATACCCGACCGGTTCGATGACGTGGACAGCGTCCGGGGGCGGCGCGAGGCTGGCCATCGCTTGCTGCGTGCGCGGGTGCGCCGGGAAGACGACGGGCATGTCCTCCCCGATCTCCGCGAACGCGGCGAGGATCGCTCGCAGCCGGTCCGCGTCATCCGTGTTACGTGGGCGGTGGACCGTCGCCAAAGCGTAGGCGTTCGAGGAGAGTTGCAGCTGCTCGAGGATGGTCGATCGCTCCTGCGCCACCTCGGCGTTGAAAAGCAGGGCGTCGACCATCACGTCGCCCACCAGGTGCACGCCCTCGCGGATGCCCTCGTCGGCCAGGTTGTCCACCGCCGTCTGTGTGGGGCAGAGAAGCAGGGCCGCGGCGTGGTCGGTGAGCACGCGGTTGTGCTCCTCCGGCATGCGGCGGTTGAAGCTGCGCAGCCCCGCCTCGACGTGCGCGACGGGGATGTGTAGCTTGACTGCCGCGAGTGCGCCCGCCAACGTGGAGTTGGTGTCCCCGTAGACGAGGACCCAGTCCGGGTCCTGCTCCAACAGAATCTCCTCGATGCCCGTGAGGATCTGTGCCGTCTGCCACCCGTGGGGGCCGGAGCGCACGCCCAGGTTGACGTCGGGCTCGGGGATGTTCAGTTCCTCGAAGAAGATGTCGGAGAGCTGGCGGTCGTAGTGCTGGCCCGTGTGGACCAGGAACTCGCTGGCCACGCGGCGCAGCGGACGGCTGACAGGGGCGGCTTTGATGAATTGGGGGCGGGCGCCGACGATGGTGAGAACGTTCATCCGATCTCCCGTCTCAGAACGTCTACGATGCGGCGTGCGGCGTGTCCGTCCCACAGCTCAGGCACCCGACCTGCCTTCATCTCGCCCTCCAGCACGCGTGCAACCTCCTGGACGATCCGCTCCGGGTTGGTGCCGACCAGGGTGTTCGTACCCTGGCTGATCGTGATGGGCCGCTCCGTGTTCTCGCGCAGAGTCAAGCAGGGGACGCCGAGAATCGTGGTCTCTTCCTGTATGCCTCCGGAGTCGGTCAGGACGATGGTCGCATGCATCATCAGATCCATGAACTCCAGGTAGCCCAGCGGTTCCACGACGTGCAGGTCGGTAGCGTCGCTCAGTCGCGAGCCGAAACCGAATGCCTCGGCACGCTCGACCGTACGGGGATGGCCCGGGAAGAGGATCGGTAGGTGGCGCTGGATCGCCACGAGGGCGTCGAGGATTCCCGAGAACGTGTCCCGCACGTCGACGTTGGAGGGCCGATGGAGTGTGAGCAGGGCATAGTGCCCTGGTTTGAGGTCGAAACGCTCCGGAGTGCCTAACGTCTCTGCCTGGTCGCGATAGGTGAGAAGGGTGTCGATCATCACGTTGCCCACGAAGAAGATCTTTTCCGGCGGAATGCCCTCTTCTCTGAGGTTCTCGTTGGCCCCGCGGCTGGTGGTGAACAGGAAGTCCGACAGGGCATCGGTGACGATGCGGTTGATCTCCTCCGGCATCCTGCGATCGAAGCTCCGCAGCCCGGCCTCCACGTGGGCCACCGGGACCCACAGCTTGGCCGCGGTGAGAGCACAGGCTAACGTAGAGTTGACGTCACCCACCGTGATGACGACATCCGGCTGGATCTCGGCAACCGCACTCTCAAACGCAACCATCACCCGAGCGGTCTGCTCAGCGTGGGAGCCGGAACCCACCTCGAGATAGACGTCGGGTCGAGGAATCCCTAACTGCTCGAAGAAGATCCCGGACATCTTCTCATCGTAGTGCTGGCCTGTGTGGAGCAGAAGCTGCTGCATATCTGGGTGGCGCTCCATCTCCTGCACCAGCGGTGCGATCTTCATCAGATTGGGGCGGGCGCCCACGACGTTCAAGGCTTTCAAGGGTTTCCTTGTCCTGTAAGGTCGGTATAGATTCGTTTCAGCTTCTGACTGGCGACAGCCCAGTTGTACTCGGTCTCTGCCGCTGCTCGTCCCGCCTCTCCCATCCGCTGTCGGACGGCGGGGTCCTTCAGCCTCTCAATGGCGTTGTGGATCGCTTTCGGCGTCACCTCCGGCAGCAGGAGACCGCAGCCGGTCTGACGTACAATCCGTCCCAGGTCGCCCACATCGTTGGCGATGATGGGGCGGCCTGCGGTCATGGCATTGGACAGGGTGTTCGGCGCGTTGTAGATCGCGCCCGGGTAGTCGGATAGGAGGCAGTAGTAGATCACATCCGCCATTGAGGTGTAAAGCGGGACTCGGTCGGGAGGGAGCCAGCCAAGGTAGCGGGCATTGGACGTGTTGTGGACAGCCTCCTCCATGGCGGCGCGCTGGTGTCCATCTCCCCACAGGAGGAATTCCACCTCTGGCAGCTCCCGAGCAGCCTCGATGAGCGGGAGCAATTGGCGGTTGCGCGAGAAGCCACCGATGTATGCAACGACAAGCTGGTCCGGTGCCAGACCTAGGTCGTGTCTCACTACCTTGACGTCATCCTGGCGCACGGAGTCAAACGGAGCAAGCGGTTGGTAGTTTCCGATCGTGACGACGGGTCCAAAGCCCCCGGCCCGCAGCTTGTCGGCAAACACGGTACTTGCTGTGATGGTGTAATCGACCCGATGCAGCAGACGCCGCTCGAGCCACGAAAGCATCTTCACCAGAGGCTGCGGTAGGTAGAGCGACATCATGGCCGGGTAGTCCTCATGGGCATCGTACACCAGCTTGGCACCGGTCCGTGCCTTAAGCCACCACCCGGCGGGCAGTGTATCGAGATCGTGGCAGTGGATGACGGCGGGAGCCAGCGGTAGGATCTCTTGCGCCGCTGCTCGCCAGAACCGGGGGGTGTGGAGGATCTGGCGGGCGCCAGCGCCGTATGTCGACCGCACGTCGCGGATGCGTCTCACTTGATAGCCATCCTCGGTGTCGTGCGGTGCGAACTCAGCTTGGCGGTCCCAGCACACCACAGTCACCTTGTGGCCAGCCTGAGTGAGGCCCTGCGCCTCTCGAGCGACCCGAGGGTCGGGTCGGAAGGCGTTGGAGAGAAGCATCGTGACCCGGCTCACACCGTCTCCCGGTTGATGGTCGCAAGAATCCTTCTGACTAGGAGCAGTCGCGTCAGGCCGTTGTTGTCAGTAGCGTGGGCGGTGGGACGGCGAAACGGCATCCCCATCGCACAGGCGGCCCTAGCTATGCTCCTTGAGTCTGCTGTATAGCCGAAGCAAGTGCGTTCTCTCCTGCGCCCAGTCCAGTTGCTTCGCTGCCGCCAGCGCGTTCTGACTTAATCGATGGCGGTAGCGGTCGTCACTAACCAGCCGACGCATTGCAGCGGCGACCTCGCGCGGATTTGAGGGATCCACCAACTCGCCGACCTTGTACTGGCGCACGATACGTGCCATCTCCGGGAAGTTGCTGACCACCACCGGCAGGCCGGCCTGGATGTACTCAAACAGTTTGTTGGGCAAGCACCAGTGGTGATTGAGACATGAATTCTGTATCAGGTGAATGCCAATGTCGGCGGATGCAGTATAGGATGGCAGTCTTTCCAACGGGACATAGCCCAGGAAGAACACGCGGTCTTCGATGCCTTGCCGACGAGCCCTCCCTTGCAAGGGCTCAAGCAGTGGGCCGCCACCGAGAATCACCAGGGCGGCTCGGTCAAGCTGACTGATCGCTTCGATCATCTGCTCAAGCCCGCGATTCGTTGTTACGCCGCCCTGATAAAGAAGCAGCGGCGTGTGATTGGAGAGACCAAGTCTCTCGCGGAGATCAACCGGCTCCAAGGCATCGGGGCGCGGCGGCACGTTGCGCACGACTGAGGGGCGATCAATGCGATAGAGCTGCTGCAGCTCGTCCGCGATGGAATCGCACACGGTTATCACGGCATCGGCTCTTCGAATGAACAACCGCTCCGGCATCGACGACAGGGTGCGTACGAGTCCAGATAGATGGCTCGCGGCCCAGTTGCGCCCTGTTTCCAGCTCGTGGGCATCGTAGACCAACTTGGCAC
>CAYMHT010000182.1:0-4538 GCA_964390305.1 uncultured Anaerolineales bacterium | reverse complement strand
CGTCCGCCAGCCTGGGCAATCCGAGGCTGTCCTCCCCGAAGAGGGACCAGAACCATCGGTCTATCTCCACCGTGTCGTAGTGGCGCGCGTACCACTCGAGGTAGTTGATGCCCTTTGGAGCCGGGTAGACGAGCCCGTACCACGAGGGGAACTTCCAGCTGCATGTGCCGATCCTGAGCGTCCCCATCGTCTCCCTCCTTCTCCCAGGGGCGCTGGCTTTGCTCCTCGAAGTCTCTTCTGTAGACGGCCATTATATGGCCGTCACGCCGGGAGGGCAAGGGGGGAATCCCGCACAAGAGCGGGTCGTCGGGTGCGGGTCAGCCCACGTTGTGTTCGGAGATCCTGTTAGCACGGCGGTGTAGGCCTCGGGGAAGAAGAGATAGGCGTGGTGACCGCGTGCTTCGAGCAACTTCGTCCTCGCCTGGGGTAGCGGGCCGGGAAGCGGCGTCGTCCTCCGAGGAGAAAATGAGGACCGAACTGGGCCAGGATCTGGTTGAACCACGTGCCGGCCTTGAGAAAGCCGCCGGGCACGAAGAGGAGGCAGTAGTCGTTCGTCCTTTTCGAGGTTGGGCGATGCTGTCGGACTCAGCCAGGTCGACTACCAGAGCGAGTGAGCCAGGCTCTGTGTCCAAGGCCTCGTGTCTAGAAGAACGGGAAATAGCGGGGGGACGCGCGCCAGGTAGTCGCGGTATGAGTCGCCGTACTGGATCACGCAGGATCGCTCTTCGGCGAGGATGCGGAAGTGGTAGCAGACCGCGGCCAGGGCGAATAGGAGCAGCGCCGCCCACGAGCCGATGGCGAGACACCCGCCCAAAGACCATCACTAGCGTCATCCACTGGGGGTTTCGCGACACGCGATAGAGGCCGGTCGTCGCCGGTCGACCTGGCTCCGCGTGCCTGAAGTTGAACAGGGCGATCACAAGACCGATCAGGCCGAGGACGTACAAGCCGCTGCCGGCCACAAAGACGGGATGCCCCATCTGGAGCGGGGAGAAGGCCATGAGAACGAACAGAATGCTGGACAGCACCTTGCCGACGGTGGTCCACAGGCGCCGCGCACGGGTCCAGTTGGACCTGTCGCAGAGCCGGGCGATCACGTCCCTGGGGAAGCTTCTCACGACGACGCCGAAGACCACCCCGTAGATGACGAGGAAGATCCAACCGTTGAGCTAGCCTGCGCTAAGTCTTGGGCAGAGGGTCATGGTGAGCCTCCAGAGACGACCACCTCAGATGTTCAAGCGGGCGGCCGACTGGCCTCTTGTACGGCTGATACCCTGGTCGAGTCGCGCGGGCATCACGTTTCCTTTGGCGACCTGGGTGACCAAGAAGATCACCTATGGTCGTCCTGCACGCGACGGAGCAGACGGGACTGCTCTCACCAACACGCCGTGCTCTTTGATGGTCGTCAGATGGCGCGACGCGATCTTGTGGATGCGTGTCCTCAATCCCGATTGTACGCATTCGGCGTGGCGTGGCAACAGGACCATGGGAAAAAGGGACTCAGCGCCTTCGCGTGGCCTGGGGGGCGGCGGTTTGCCGGAGGCGTCACAAAAGAAGAATTGCCGCTGTCAGCGTCCTTGACGATCTCGAGAGCTGGAAGTGCGGGTGCGAGTCACCCCGCGGATATGGAGAATAGCCCGTCTTCCGGACTGCCCTGTTGCCCGGCCTCACGGTGTGCTATAATGGGGGGTGGGAGCGAGTTGCCGTGCGACCGGTGGTGGGACCCCCCCCGTCTGGTCTGAAGAGTGGTCCTCCCCGACGATCCGTGGTGGCGGCGTCAACACGTCTCCCATAGGGCTTCGATCGGGAGAGATCCCAGTCTCCGGCACGAGGGAGGCGCTGCCTGGGTCGAGCCCGCAGGTCGTGACCTTTACCGACGACTGCCTGGTTCTTGGGAAGCAGTTAGGCTCCTGGAGGTGAAATATGCGCTTCAGACCGATGCTCATCGTGAAGGAGACGAACGACAAATCTATGATGACGTACCTGACGGACGTGGGGACCCCCATCGAGCTGGGTGTGTACACCTGGCTGATCGAAGGCGCGCCTGAAAACGTATTGGTCGACACCGGCTGCTCCGCCGAGTACCTCAACAGCATCGGCTTCCCCTCGGAGCAGATCACCACGCAGGAGGAAGCGCTGGACGCGGTCGGGTTGACGGTCGGGGACATCGACAGGGTGATCCTCACCCATCTTCACTCCGATCACGCCAAGGACTTCGCCAAGTATCCAAACGCAATCTTCGTCGTTCAGCGGTGGGAGCTCGAGTTTGCGGAGGATCCCCATCCCATCCAGGCTGGCTGGTTCGTCGACATCGCCACGGACAGGTTGCAAGTGGTGGATGGCGATCAGGAGATCCTGGAGGGGATCCAGGTCATCCACACGCCTGGACACACGCCAGGTGGTCAGAGCGTGCTGATCGAGACGGAGGAAGGTGCGTTCTGTCTCTCGGGATTGTGCACGATCCGAGATAACTTCTACCCGCCGCAGCATCTGCAGGACGTGGGGATACGGGCGATCGCCCCGGGCATTCACACGAACGCCATGCAGGCGTACGACAGCATCATCAAGACGCTGGAGGCGTCAGATCAGGTCATCGCCCTTCACGACATGGCGTCCGCGTCGATGGAGACCATCCCCTAGGCCGCGGAAGTGGGGGAGGGGAGCACTGAGCAGGGGGCGCCATCTCGTGGTGCCCCCTGCTCGCGCTCCAAGAGGCGGTGAATCCCCTAGTCGCCGTTGAGATCCGTCGTCAGCACTTCCTCGGAGAACAGGAACACCGTGTCGACCACGCGCTCGAGAGACTTGTCCAGGTTCTTTTGGAACCCCTCATCGTAGAAAGCGTCCTCGAAGGTGTCACGATCGGGGAAGTAGAGCTCGGTGATGTAGCGACAGCGAGGTGGGTCGTCGTGGCCGCCAAAGACCGCGTAGAAGTCTGTCTTGAGCAGTCCGGGCATCTGAACGTTCCGCTCCTGGTGAGGGCCGGTGCGCCACTTCAGAAACTCCTCGTGGTCGGTGCCTGGCGGAAGATTGTAGAGCACAGTCAGCTTGACCATTCTCAGCTTCTCCGGTTCTTGACGATCAAGTCGTGATCCAGGCCGGTCAGGCATCGACATTCTCCCTCGGTCACCGCCACGATGTCCTCGATGCGCACTCCAAAGCGGTCTGGCAGGTAGATCCCCGGCTCCACGGAGAAGACCATCCCAGGCTCCAGCACCGTCGTGCTCTCGGCCGTGATCCAGGGTGCTTCGTGGACGTCCATGCCCAGCCCATGACCGGTGCGGTGGACGAAGGTGGGGCCGTATCCGGCCTCCTCAATGACCGACCGGGCGGCACGGTCGACGTCACAGGCCCGAGCCCCGGCCCTCGCGGCCTCACGACCTCGGCGGTTCGCCTCCAATACGATGTCGTAGACCGTGCGCACCTCGGTGGGTGGCTCTCCCAGCTGAACCACTCGCGTCACGTCCGACTTGTATCCATTCAGCGTGGCCACGATGTCGATGATGATCGTATCCCCCATTTCCAACTGGCGCTCCCCCGCTTCGTGGTGAGGAAAGGCGCTGTGGGGGCCGGAGGCCACCAGGGTGACGTTCACCGTCTCGGCGCCGTCCTCGCGGAAGTAACGGGCGATCCTCTCGGCGACCTGGCGCTCGGTCACATCGGGACGGCAGGCCTCCACCCCGACCGTCATCGCCCGATCGGCCTGGGCAGCCGCCTCTGCCAGCAGCTCGAGCTCCTGTTCTGATTTAGCCATGCGCAGGGTTGACATGAGGGGGTCAGCGCTCATGCTGCGCTCGGGCTGAGCCGCCTCCTGGAGGAGCAGCAGGGCATCCGCTCGCATCGCTGCGTCGGCCGCAAGCACGAGGGGTGGGTTCAGCTCGACCTCACTCAGGGCTTCGGTCAGGGCCTGCTCGGGCCCGGCGCTGTCGGTCCAGCGTATGGCTTCCATGCCGGTGCGCGCCCCGACCTGGTCCGCATTGAGCTCAGGGACCACGAAGCGGACCCTGTCGGGCGTGACGAGCAACAGGCAGAGCCGTTCGTCGGCCAGGGGCGCGAATCCGAGCAGGTAACGCATGTTGGCAGTCGGTGCGATGGCCACCAGAGCCACGTCGGCTTGGCCCATCTCCTCTTGAAGCTTCGCAAGTCTGGCAGCGTGCTCATCGGTCTTCGTCATCGGCTCTCTCCTTTGATGGTGGCTTGGCGTTCAGACGGTGGCATCTGGTGTTGGCGCCAATCTGCGCGTCGCAGGCAACCGCGTCGTCCCTGACGCGAGCGGGTGCTCTGGAATATTATAGCTGTCGCCGCGTGTGGATGTCAAGGGTTCTGGCTCCGCCAAGGGCTGCGTCAGTGCTGAGCATGTTGGATGGGAAGGAGAGAATGCTCCTTGCGCGCTCATTTGTCCAGCAGCTCAGAAGCCGTCCAGCCCACTCCCTTCCGGGAATGAATCGTCCAACGTGACCGGCAGCTTCCCTGAAGGCTGACATTCTCCAAACAGCACCTTCGCCGCGGCGCGGATGGACGCAGGAACATCACCGTATATG
>CAYMHT010000181.1:0-4540 GCA_964390305.1 uncultured Anaerolineales bacterium | reverse complement strand
CTCATCTCCCCCTTGAGGATGTTGAAGAACTGGGGGAACTCGTCGACGTGGGTCCTGCGCAGGACGCGCCCCAGGCGGGTCACCCGCTCGTCGTCCTCCTCGGCCCAGCGCGCCTCCCCCTGCTCCTCGGCGTTGGGCACCATGGAGCGGAACTTGAGCACGCGGAAGCGCTTCCCGCCCTTCCCCACGCGCTCCTGGGTGTAGAAGATGCGCCCCGGGCTGTCGAGATAGATGGCCGCTGCGATGAAGGGGAGCGCCAGGCCGAGGCAGATGGCCCCGAGCCCGGCGGAGACGACGTCGAAGACGCGCTTCACCACGGGCCACAGAGCACTACACGAAGGCGGGCGGAGCGGCATGGCGACGTACCAGTTCTCCCCCACGTGCTCCACGGGCACCCGCCCGGTCAGATCCTCGAACAGCATCGGCATGGGCACCACGTCGACGCCCTGGGCCATGGAGTCGGTGAGGACGCCGAGGAGCTCGCCGTCGACCTCGTCGGTGATGGCGAGGACGAGCGTATTCACATCCCGTTCGGAGATGAGGGTGGGAAGGGCGTGACGGTCGCCAAGCACCTTGGGCGTTAGCACGTTGTCACGTTGGAACGTTGGCACGTTAACGGCATCTCCGGACTCTTTTCGCGTCTGTGTCTCTCCTGGTCTCCCCCTCCCCTCGTCCGTCGTTCCCCTTGTCTCCTTGTCTCCTTGTGCCGTTGTCCGCCCGTCTCCCCACGTCACGGTCGTCCCCAGCTTCTCCGGGTCGTCGTCGACGAAGCCGACGAGGTGGTAGGTGCCGTTGCCGTGCTCGGCGAGGGCCTGGGCGATGGTCTGGCCGGCCCAGACGGCGCCGAGGATGAGGGCGCGGCGGTGGAACATGGGCTGGCCGACCACCACCACGTAGAGCGCGCGCCCCCCCCGCCAGGAGCGCCATGGCGAAGACGGGGAGGGCGAAGGGCTGCCAGCGGGACGAGGGGAGGGGCGGCGTGACGAAGGGAAGGAGGGTGTAGCCCACCGTGGTGAGGAGCCCGCCTTGCCCACGGCCAGCGCCGCATCGGGCAGATCCCCCGCGACGTGGATGTCTTAGGCGTCGAGGGCCCAGGCGACGGGGAACCAGATCGCGTTGAGCACCAGGACCCAGAGTGGCTGGCGCACCACCAGCCCCAGATCATACGAGTACCCGGGCCGCAGCGGCAGCGCCTCGTTGAGCGCCAGGAGGTCGTACACGGTCAGGAACACCCGCCGCTCCGAGATGCGCATCGGCAGCCGGAGGAGCTCCCGCGCCTTCGGCGTTCAGTCGTGCGTGATGGGTGTGTTGCTGTCTGTCATCCTGCACCTCAAGTCAGCAATAGGAATTGAGAACTCAGAATTAAGACTTCCCGGGCACTGGTGGCGCCTGCTGAGGGAACCAACTCTGCGGCCGAGGGCCCCAGTTCTCTATTCTCAGCTCTCAATCCTCAGTCCTCAATCCTCACTCCTCCCCTCGCTCACACGGCGGCGGATTGCCGCGATGACCTTGTTCAACTCGTGCACGATCGCGTCCAGCTCCCCCTCAAGTTCGTCGAAGAGCTCAGGCCTGACGTAGTCCACATCCCGCGCGTACAGCAGATTGCTCTTCACCTCGCAGGCTGAACCGCGACCGTTGTAGTAGAGGCGCAGCTTGTCGCGGTGGTGGTAGCGCCCGAAGGCTACGGCGACGTTGGCGGGGACCGAGACGGCCACCCGCCGCACCTGCGACGTCAGCCCATAGACGTCGTGGCCAGGGAACGACGGCGTCACCTCGTGAACCCGCAGCGCCAGCCCATGCGCCCGCCGCCACAACGCCATCGACTCAGCTACGAGGAGTACATGCCCTCTCGCCGTATCAGCGCCCCGATCTCGCCTGGCTCTGTGCACGCGTCCGCCTCCTCCAAGATGCGCAGCTTCTCCTTGGCGCTGAATCACCGGTACAGTGTCTTGACTTCGGAATCTGGTCGTTCCGTTTGGCCGCTGTCTTCTCGGTTCATGTTCTCAAACTCCTCTGCTCACCATTCTACCATAAATTGCCGAGAAGAGTTGGGCCACTATTATAGGCCCATAGGGATGTCAGTTCCTGAGACCTTTCTTCAGCGCATGCCGTACTCGCGTCAAAAAGCCCTTCTGTGCAGGCTCGCTGCGGACTCCACCGCCGGCGTAGTAGCGGCTGTGATCCTTGCCGCAGGCGTAATAGCGGTACCCGTAGTAGCCACCGGCGGCGGGCACGTTGTTGAGCACCGCGCCGACGAGGTTGGCTCCCACCTGGCGAAGGCTCTGGACGGCCTGCAGCACTGCGCTGCGGCTGGTGTGCCCGAGGTCGACCACCAACAGCACGCCGTCGACGTACTGGGCCAGGACGAGGCTGTCAGCGACGGGGAGCACGGGGGCGGTGTCGATGACCACCAGCTCCGCCTCCTGCAGCAGCCTCTCCAGCACATGCCGCATGCGCTCGGACCCCAGCATCTCTGCCGGGTTGGGCGGCTTCTCCCCTGCACCGAGGAAGCGGAGCCCCTCGATCTCGGTGGCCTGGATCTTCCCATCGAGGCGGTTCTCGACGAGAGCGGTGGTCAGGCCGACCTTCGATGTGCGCTCGAAGGCGGCAGCGATGCTCGGCTGGCGGAGGTCCGCCTCCACGAGGATGACCCGCCGCCCCGCCTGGGCAGCCGCGGCGGCAAGGTTGGCGGCCACCATGCTCTTCCCCTCCCGCGGACCAGGGCTGGTGACGAGGACGGTCCGGAGCTGGCGCTCGATGCCGAGAAACTCCAGGTTCGTGCGGAGCTTGCGGAAGGCCTCAGAGACTGGGGAGAGGGGCTCGTCGGCGATGACCAGCTTACGGTCAGCGTCGGAGCGGCCGATGGCCCCGACCGTCTCCAGCCCGGCGGCCTGCTCGACGTCGTTGGGGCTGCGGACCGTGTCGTCGAGGTATTCGATGAGGAAGGCAACGCCGAGGCCGATCATGGCGCTGGTCGCGCCGGCTAGACCAGTGTTCATCAGCGTGCGTGGACGCGCCCGGCTCTCTGGCGTCTGGGCTTCCTCGAACACGATGACGTTGGCGCCGGTGCGGGCCGCGGTGACGCGCATGGCCTCGTAGTTCTGCACGAGGGTGGAGTAGGTATTGCGGTAGCCGGCGAGGATTCCCTCGAGCCGCGCCTGCTCGGCCTCTTCGTCGCGGGTGAGGACCGACCCGAGGGCGTCGATCTTCTCCTCTGTCTCCTCGATGAGCCGAGAGAACTCCTCGGTCTGTCGCTGGAGACTGTCCACGGACTCGGCGTAGCGGCGCTGCTGGAGGGTCTCGGTGTAGGAGACGAAGGCCGCGGCGACGGCGTTGGCGGCGCGCGCGGCGATGGTGGGGTCGGTATGCTCCACCTTCAGGCGGATGAGCTGGGTGTCGCGCACGAGCTCGACGCTCACCTGGTTCGCCAGGTTCTCGGGCGACTGGCGGAGGCCGAGCTGCTCGACGACGTTCTGCATGATGGGGCGGCCTTTGAGCATCTCGCTGTAGGTGCGGGCCAGGCGCTCGCTGGTGAGGATGGCCTGGTAGTCGCTGCCGGCGCCGGAGGGGGCTTGCTGGACGAGGAGGGTGGCGGACGCCTCGTAGACGGGGGTGGCTTGCTGGCTGACAGTCAGAATACTGCCGGCGCCCACCAGGGTGCAGGCGGCGATTAGCCATAGCCACCGGCGCACGATGCCGTAAGATTGTCTTAGTTCCACGGAGCTACCTCCTGTCTAGGCGGCGCCACACGGCGCTCGTTGTTTGACCACAGGTTTCTCAGATCTCTCAGATTCTCTCTCGACTCCTCAAGAGCCACGGTGCACATCGCCGGCGATGGCGGCGTCGAGCTCGGCGAGGAGGCGCTGCTGCTGGGTGGGGTTGTAGCCGCGGGCGGCGGCGGCCTGGACGACGGGCTCCCAGCGGGGGACGGGGGTGTCGGCCCAGGGGATGGCGTGGCGCTCGAAGACGCCGCGGGTCTGGGGCCACAGCTCGGCCACGAGGGTGACGGACATCCAAGGCGTGACGCGGTCGGCCTCGGCGGGGTCGAGTTCGGTGATGACGCGGCCGGGGGTCCTGCGAGGTGGCGGGGGCGGGGACGGTTCGTCTTCCTCTTCCTGTAGGAGGCCGAGGAGGCGGGCGGCGTTGGCGCCCATGAGGTCGGCCTCGACCCGGGGGTCGAGCTCCAGGGCCTCGATCTCCCTCATGAAGGGGGCGAAGCTGGGCTCGGTCTGCCCGGGGACGGCAAGGAGGGGGTAGTCGGACCCGTAGAGCAGCCGGCGGTGGTCGACGCAGGCGAGGGCGACGCGGAAGATGCGCTGGGTGGGGTAGAGGCGGGGGGAGGCGGCGGTGTCATACCAGACGTTGTGGAGGACGTGGGCGACCTCCGGCATGAGCTCGTAGAAGAAGAGGCCCCCACCCCAGTGGGCCAGGATGAGCTTGAGCCGCGGGTAGCGTTCGGCCAGGCGGTAGTAGTGGCGGAGGGGCGTGGTGGTCTTGCCGGGGTAGTAGTGGCCGACGGCCTCGTTGACGTGGAGGTTGA
>CAYMHT010000180.1:0-4569 GCA_964390305.1 uncultured Anaerolineales bacterium | reverse complement strand
CACCCGAGGCTGGGGACAGACGTAGATTATGTAGGTCGGGTTTCCATACCCGACGAGCAACACAATTCTGGACAGGAGGCTGCTGTGACCGCAATCATAGAACGCGTTGGAGCTCGAGGGGGCGTATCCGGGACACGAGCCCTCACCTACGGCATCCTCTTCCTCGCCGTCGGGCTGCTGATTTTCCTCCTTTTTGCGCAGAATGCCGTCCCCGGCCAGACGAGCGTGTTCGGTCTGACGCCCATTGGGGAAACGCCCACCATACCCGTCCCCGACCTCACACTCCCCACGCGGACCGCGCTGACCGTGTTCGCCGCGATCTGCACCTTTATTGGAGGCTGGCAGCTCGCCCGAGGCTTCCGCCGCGCGAACTGGGCACTGGGGGCCGTGACCGTCGTCTTTATCATGGCCTTTCTCACCTTCGCGACGCGAGGCCGCTCTCTCAACCTGGTCAGTCTGCTCGGCAGCTCCCTCCTGCGTGCCGTCCCCATCGCCCTGGCCGCCCTTTCCGGCGTCCTCTGCGAGCGCTGCGCCGTGATCAACATCGCCATCGAGGGCATGATGCTGATGGGGGCGTTCGTGGCGGCGTTGATGGGAAGCGTGGGAGCGAACGTGCTCGAGTGGCCCTTCGCCCTCTCCCAGGGCCTGGGGCTCCTGAGCGCCATCCTCGTCGGCGCGCTCCTCGGCCTCCTCCTCGCCGTCCTGTCGGTCCGGTTCAAGGTCGACCAGATCATCTCCGGCACCGCCATCAACATCCTGGCCACCGGCGTGACCAGCTTTTTCAGCTCGCGCATCATGGCCGAGTTCCGCTTCCTCAACAACCCGGGCATTCTGCCGCCCGTCGCCATTCCCCTCCTCTCCCGCATCCCGATCATCGGCCCCGTCTTCTTCCAGCAGAACGTGCTCGTCTACGCCCTCTTCCTCCTTCTGGGCGCGATCCACGTGATGCTCTGGTACACCGTGTGGGGGCTCCGTACCCGCTCGGTGGGAGAACATCCTCGCGCGGCGGACACGTTGGGGATCGACGTCTTCCGCAACCGCTACGTCAACGTCACAGCCGGGGGTATGGTGGCCGGGCTGAGCGGGGCGTTCCTGATCCTCGCCTCGGTAGGCCGCTTCGACGAGTTGATGACGGCGGGCAAGGGGTTCATCGGCCTGGCGGCGATGATCTTCGGCAACTGGACGCCCTTCGGCGCCTTCGGCGCGGCCACGATCTTCGGCTTCGCCGACGCACTCCAGACCCGATCGAGCATCTTCCAGGTCCCAATTCCGTCCCAGTTCCTGCTGATGACGCCCTACCTGGTCACCATCATCGTCCTCGCCGGCGTGGTCGGCGAGGCCATCCCCCCCGCCGCCGACGGCGAGCCCTACGAGAAGGAATAACCGCCCAAGCCCCCGTCCCGGCCAGCCCAAAATCAGAAGACCCCGGCCAATGGCCGGGGTCTTCCTCCAACAACTCTCCCCCACCTCTACGGCGCAAACCGGGCCGGATCCGTCGGCTTCTGACCCGGCTCGATCACGAAATACTCGCTCCACACGTAGTAGCGCAGCGGCAGGATCAGCCGCTGGGCGCTTTCCGCAATCCCCCCGAACCCTCCGCCGAGATACCAGATCGCTGCCCCGCGGACCTCCGGATAGGCCGCGTACAGCTCCGCAGCCCACGCGATGTCCTTCATCGCCTCTCCCACCGCGGGCACACTCTGGTACTCCCAGCCCCACTCCGTGATCAACACCGTCGGCCGTCCGATGCCCTGCGCATCGCAGATTCGGAACAGCATCTGGAACCGGCCCACCAGCGACGGATACTGGCGGGCGATGTCTTCCACGTCGTAGCTGTACTCGTGCAGCGCCACCGCGATGCGCTCGGGATGCTGCGACGCCAGCCTCAGGAACGCCACCATCCCCGGCGTCTTCCAGTCCGCCGGCTCCGGCTCGCCCGAGCTCCAGCCAAACGCCGCAAACCGGTAACCGTCGCGGAGGGCCAGCTCCGCCGTGCGATGCGCAAACCACCCCAGCCAGTCCGCCCGCCCCTTGTCCGGCTCGTTCATCACCTCCAGCCACGTCCGCCGATCGAACTCCGGCGGCAGCGCCGCCTTGACCCGGGCCCAGTGCTCGTCCGCCGCCTGCCCCGGCGGAAGGTTGTAGTCGGGCAGCTCTAGATCCCCGCCGGACATGCGGAAGACAGTCACGTGATCCGGGCTCGCCTGCAGCGCCTCGGCACACACCCCGTAGCTGTCCGCCGATTTGATCACCGCCGGGACGCCCACGTCCGCCAGCGCCTGCAGGTACTCGCCCAGACCGCGGGCAGTCCCTCCTGACCCTAGGTGGAAGCCCAGCTTGACGTAAGCCAGATCCTTTCCCTGAGCCTGGAGCTCCTGACGGACCGCGGCGAAGTCCACCGGGGTCGGTGTCGGGGTCGGCGTCGGCGGCGCCTTCGTCGGCTTCGGCGTGGCCGTCGGCAAGGGGATGTCCTGGACCACCAGCGGGAGATATAGCTCCTCCACTGCCGCGAACCCCTTCGGGGTGGGCACGGGGGACTCAATCGGGCTCACGTCAGCCACGCCCGACGAGGTCGGCGTCGGCGCGACCGTCGGCTGCGGGCTTGAGCCCGGGGTTGGAGTGACGACGCTGGACGACAGGTTCGGCCCCATCGGCCCCTGGAAGAGCCGGAAGAGCACCACCCCCAGGACCGCCAGCAAGGCCAGCGCCGCGGCGGCGCCCACGTACGTGATGGCGGAGTGTCCGGACAACCGCTCTCGCAGGCCGAGCCGGATCCTCGTCAGCAACGTATCATTCTCCACACGCGACCGCTTCGACGCACTCCTTTCCACAACGTCCGCGCCCCGGCCGTCAGGCGGGACGCGTTGACCCCAGTCTCGGGCCCTCCGGGCCGTCACGGGCTATCGGAACAACCCGTAGAACCACTCCAGCACAGACCGCTGGGCCGGCCTCCACGGTTCCGGTATCCCGGAGAGGAACTGTGCGATCGGCCCTGGGAGCCGCCACAGACCTACGGCCCACCCTGCCAGGATAATCAGAAACACGATGCCGGCCACCTTGGCCAGCGCCAGCGCCAGGCGCACAAACAACCCCAGGCGCCGCAGGATGAAGACCAGGACGACCCCTGCCACCAGCCCCAACAACAGAAAATAGGGAGAAATAGCCATCTCGCCCTCCGTCGAGCTTCGTGCCGCGTTCCGACGCTCGCGCATCGTGCGACCAACCCGCCCTCCTTCGGCCTATTCTACCACGAGACACCGAGAAGGAAAACTGGCTGCGCGCGCCGCGCCGCAGCATCACCCGTCCAGCCAGAATCACCTGTGGCACTCCCCCCACGACTCAGACCCAACTCGCTGTTGACAACCGCCCACCCTATGATATACTCCCCCTCGAGGCGACATCCCTAACGGGATCGATACCCTGTTCATCACACAACACCATACCACATCACACCCAGCTCCGTCGCCTCTTTCCATGCCGATCGTCATCCTGGATCATCCCCGGATGGGGGTCGGCATGGTTTTTTGCAGCCTCGCCTGCCCGAGACCTGTTGCGCCTCTACGCCCGATGCGAGGTCAGGCTCACCCGTTCGCCCGTCCGCCAGCGCCGCCACACGCGCGGAAAGGAGGCGCAAAGCGAGCCACCGGATCCGCTCCTCAGGGGCAGATCACCACCGCGAGGAGGCGACCGTGCCACGCGACGAAGCGCCCCGAGACAGCCCGCGCCCGAGCCCCATGCCCCCGTCGCCCCGGCGCCAAGACCGCTCTCACTCCGCTCCCCCGGCCCCGCCTCCCGGCAGAAACGGCGCCATCTCCTCCCAGATCAAGTCGAGGTGCGCGTTCAGGTCGTGGTCCGCGTCCACCTCCACCAGCCGCACCTGCTCTGGGAACGCGGCCGCGTACGCCCGGCTCCCCGCCACCGGCACCGTCTCGTCCCGCCGGCCGTGGACGATCATCACCGACGCCGCCGGCTCCACCACCTCCCGGTACAGCCGCCCGTCCAGCTCCAGGTCGGAGCGCAGGGCGACCTCCCTTCCGAACGCCGGGTGGGCCATCGTCGCCACCCCCGCCTCCTCCCAGGCCCGCATCTCCTCCTCCAGAAACCCGCCCGAGAACCATCTCAGCACCGGGGCCAGCAGCACCATCCTCGCCACGCCGCCGAAGCGGTGCGCATAATGGACCGCCACAAGGCCGCCCAGGGAGCTGCCGATGATCGCTCTCTTCGCAGCGCCCTGCCCACTCGTCAGCGACCGGTCCAGCACAACCTGCCGCGGCCGGTTGATCATCCCCGTCACCGTCAGATACTCAAAGTCCCGCGGCGTGGGGTTGAAATCGATGGCGTGGAACGCCACTCCGGACTGGCTCGCGAACCGCTCGCGGAAATACGCCGCCTTCGTCGACCGCGCCGACGAAAGGAACCCGTGCAGATGCAGGATCGTCGTCGCTTTCACAGATCCCCCGGCTTCACCAAGTCCGCGCACCGTTTCTACTCGCGCTGCCGCGACGCGCCCCTCACCCCTCCACTCCAGTCTCCCCCTCGGACTACATACCTGCGCCACCTGGCCTTTGG
>CAYMHT010000179.1:0-4570 GCA_964390305.1 uncultured Anaerolineales bacterium | reverse complement strand
GGATCCCGTTGTTGTAGAGCAGGGAGGCGATGATGAACTTGACGAACTCCTTGAATGTCTTGATCGTTCTGAACGTGGCGGCCAGGCGCTTGAACGCCACGGAGAGATAGCTCTCGCCGGGGGGCAGCTCTTGGGGCTTGGCGCGCTCCTGGATCCACAACATCGTCGGGATAGCAGATACGGCGAAGTAGAGGGCGGTGAAGACGAGCGAGAGCCGCACCACCAGCGGGTCGCTTCCGGTCAGCATGATAGGCACCAGCACGATCAAGAGACAGAGGATGCCGCCGAACGACCCGATGGCCCAGCCGTTGCCGGAGATGCGCCCGATCTCATCGGGTTGGGCGATCTCCGGAAGCAGCGCGTTGTAGAAGACCTGGGCGCTGCGGTAGCCGATCTCAGCCAGGATGAAGAACACCATCCCGATGAACCAATTGCCCTCCCGGACGAAGAAAAGGGTGGCGCAGAAGATCACGGTCAGCGCGGTGTAGAAGAAGAGGAAGCGTTTCTTTGCCCCAGAAAAATCTGCCAGGGTCCCCAGAACGGGTGAGGTCACCGCGACGACGAGCATGGCGATGCCGACGGCGATGCCCCACAGTCGGGACCCCTCGGCGCCACCGACCACCGATCCCTTGAAGTACGCCGAGTAGACGGCCAGCAGCACCACGGCAGCGTAGGCAGAGTTGCCGAAGTCGTAGAGGTACCAGGCCCACCGCTCTCGCCGGCTGGACGCTGGTGCGGGTCGGGTCGTGGTCATGGTCGATCAACCTCCTCGTTAATGGAAGCGCTCACAAGGCGCCAGTTCATACGGGGATTACAACACCCTCGTTGGGAAATGGTTGTGGGATGCGTATGGTTTGACACAGCCGACGCCCGTCACCGGCGTCAGGCTGTGGGCGCGGGCGAGGGCCCACCTCGTCCACTCGGCCATGTACCGAGGACGGTGGCGACCGCAACGAGCGGTGTCAGGGCCCAGGCTGCCGTGGCTACCACCGGGGTGCTCGCGTGCTTGATGGCAATCCCTGCGAAGGCCCAGACGATGACTAGGCCATACGCGACGTCCCCTCGGGTGAGGACCACCGCAGAGGTGATGCCCGTCGCTGCGATGAGCATGATCACGAGTGCCAGGACGTTGACCACTTGTCTTGCGCTGTCTTTCTTCACCCCAACAATCCCTCCTTCCGCCTCAGTGACGGAGCTGTGCGTAGGTCATCTCCTTGTTGCGGGCGCGTATAGTGACGCGGGCGGAAGTGTACCACAGGTGTCTCCCGAGGCAAGCGCGGGGCTGAGGAATGCGCCGTAGATGGATGCCTGGACCCTGGCCTGCGCCTGGCCGTTACCCCGAGGAGAGGGGCACTAGGTCCAGGGCGTTTCCGGCGGTCGGCAGGGTTGTCTTGTGACAAAGAGCTCTTGACTGGTGGTCATTGCGCGCGTATAATGGCTAATGACGATCGCCTATCACGCTTCTCGACCGTTGAGAATGGGAGGAGGTCTTCTCGGACTGTGGAGTCGATAAGAGCTGCCATCGTGACTGTCAGCGACAGAGGATACACCGGCCAGCGCGAGGACGTCAGCGGGCCACTCCTGGCCGACCTGGTGCGCCAGATGGGTGCCGAGGTCGCACGCCAGGCGATTGTGCCGGACGAGCGCGACGAGATTGTGGCGCTGCTCGTGAGCCTGGCGGATGAGATGGCCCTCGACCTGGTCATTACCACTGGCGGCACCGGCGTGACGCCGCGGGACGTCACTCCGGAGGCGACGCAGGCCGTGGTCGAGCGCGAGATGCCGGGCCTGGCGGAGGTGCTTCGCTTCGAGGGCTACCGGCAGACGCCGTTGGCCGTCATTTCCCGAGGGGTGGCTGGCATTCGAGGAAAGACGCTCATCGTCAATCTCCCTGGCAATCCGAGGGCGGTGCGGCAGGGGATGGAGACGCTGTCGCCCATCCTGCCCCACGCCGTGCAGATGATCCGAGGCGAGGATACGGAACACGATGATGCTGAGGCTTGAGCTTTGCGCAGCGCGGAATCACCGTCAGAGGAAGCGATGACCAGAGTTGGTCGCCCCATCTTGAGCGTTGAGGATGCGCGGGAGCACATCCTTTCCACCGTCGATGTGCTGCAGTCGGAGGTTGTCCCGCTTCTCGAGGCGGCAGGGCGGGTCCTGGCTGAGCCGGTCGCCGCTGACCGGGACATCCCCCCGGTGACCAACGCCGCCATGGACGGTTACGCGGTGCGCGGGCAGGATATGACGGGTGGCACCGTCCGGCTGCGGGTCGTTGGCGAGGTGGCGGCGGGCCACCAGGCTAGATCGAGGGTCGGACCAGGTGAGGCCGTACGCATCATGACCGGCGCGCCTGTGCCGGAGGGCGCCGACACCGTGGTGCGCTTTGAGCAGACGCGGGTCGAGGACGACCACGTGGTGGTCCTCGAGCCACCCTCCCCCAGGAAGAATGTCCGCCAGGCCGGGGAGGACGTCCGAGAAGGCCAGGTGGTACTCGAGCGCGGCAAGGTGCTGCGGCCTCAGGAGATCGGGATGCTGGCCGCGTTGGGACACCTGGGGGTGGCCGTGGTCCGCCGCCCGCGGGTGGGGATTCTGGGCACGGGGGACGAGGTGGTGCCGCCCGATCAGACCCCTGGCCCCAGTCAGATTCGCGATGCGAATTCCTACACAGTTGCCGCCCAGGTGAAACGGTACGGCGCCCTGCCGGTGATGCTGGGCGTGGCCCACGACGAGGAGGAGCTGGTGCGCCGGGGTATCCGGCGGGCGGTTGAGCGCGAGTCTGACTTCGTGATTACGTCGGGCGGAGTCTCCGTCGGCGACTTCGACCTGGTGAAACAGGTGATGGACGCGGAAGGCGACATGCACTTCTGGTCGTTGAACATGAAGCCCGGGCGCCCGATGGCCTTTGGTGTCGTCGGGGAAGTGCCGTTGCTCGGGCTCCCCGGAAACCCGGTGGCGGCGATGATCAGCACCAGGCTCTTCGCTCGGCCGGCGCTGCTCAAGATGCAGGGATTCACCGAATGGGAGGAGCCTACGCTGTGGGCACGCCTGACCCAGCCCATTGGGCGCAAGGATGGTCGACGTCACTATCTGCGGGTCATTCTGCACGAGACGGACGATGGCTACGAGGCGACGCTGACCGGTGACCAGGGCTCGGGGATCCTCAACTCGCTGGTTCAGGCTGACGGCCTGGCCATCATTCCCGAGGATGCCCGGCATCTGCCGGCGGGGTCGGAGGTGGAGGTCATTCTCCTGTCCTAATCGGGTTCGACGTGTGGAGGCTCATTTGGGGAGGCGGTCATGGTATCTATAGGTGTCGTCGAACTGGTGCTCGTGGGGCTGGTGTCGCTCATGGGCCGCGCCATTCCCATCGCCACATGAGTGGTCGCGATACTCATCTACGTCAGGCTCGAGCGCATCGAGAGGGCATTGAGGCGGCCTGAACAGCGTGCCCTTGGCTTCACACTTTGCAGACGCCCGGGGGAGAATGGGATGAAGCCAGAGCGCATCCTGGCGATCGACGTCGGCGCCGGCACCCAGGATATCCTGATCTGGGAGGCCGACCAGTCCATGGAGAACAACGTCAAGCTCGTGCTTCCCTCCTGGACGACGGTGCTGGCCCGACGCGTCGAGAAGGCCACCAGAGAAGGGCGGCCGCTCTTCCTCACCGGCAATCTCATGGGCGGAGGACCCATCGTCAGCGCGATGAAGCGCCACCTCCGGGCGGGGTACCCGGTCTACGTCACGCCCCGCGCGGCGCTGACCATCCGTGACAACCTGGATCAAGTTCGCGATCGGGGATACACGATTCTTGGGCAGGGCGAAGGCCCACACGCGGCCCCCGACCTGCTCACCTTGCACACTCGCGACGTGGATCTCGACGTACTCAGGAGGGCCCTGGCACCGGTGGACGTCAGCCTGCCGGAGACTGTCGCCGTGGCGGTGCAGGATCACGGCGAATGTCTGGAGGGCTCCAATCGTCGCTACCGCTTCCAACTCTGGCAGGCGTTTGTCGAGAACGGCGGCCAGATGATGGATCTCGTCTATGCGGAGCCGCCGTCCTGCTACACCCGCATGCTGGCGGTGCAGCGCGACGTGCCCGGCGCGATCCTGATGGACACCGGATCGGCCGCGCTGTGGGGCATTCTCGAGGACCCGCGTGCGGCCGCCCATCAGCAGGAGGGCTTCATCCTGGTCAACGTGGGCAACCAGCACACCCTGGGCGTGCTGCTGCGCGAAGAGCGAATCCTCGGCCTCTTTGAGCACCACACGGTGCTGGTCGACCCGGAGAAGCTGCAGTGTCTGGTGCAGGATCTGCGGGCCGGAGTCCTGACCGACGACGAGGTCTACGCGGACCACGGACACGGCGCCTACGTTCATCCTGACTATGTCCCCGGTGAGGGGTTCCAGTTCGTCGCGGTGACCGGACCGCGGCGCGAGATAGCGGAGGATCTGGGCTACGCCTTTGCGGCGCCCTACGGGGACATGATGCTCACCGGCTGCTTCGGGTTGGTGGGCGCCACGCGGCGATTGCTGGGGCGCGGGTCGGGCTAAGGCGCCTCTGAGTCTGTCG
>CAYMHT010000178.1:0-4583 GCA_964390305.1 uncultured Anaerolineales bacterium | reverse complement strand
GGTAGTGGATTCTACGGTTTCGACCAACCATCCCGAGACAGGGACGAGCTCCGGGACGACAACGGGTACGCCGGCGTCCGCGACGAGATCCGCCGTCGGTTGATGTCGGAGCTCAGTCCAGGGCTGGACAGCGGCGACACGGCCCAGGTCCGCAGCGCCCTGCGCAGGATCTTCGACGAAACTCTGACCGAGAAGCAGCTCGCCCTGAGCAGCCGCGAGCGGCGTGACCTGTTTGAACAGGTTGTGGCCGACGTCCTCGGCCTGGGGCCGATCGAGCCCCTCCTCCGTGACGACACCGTCACCGAGGTCATGGTCAACGGCGCGGATCAGGTGTGGATCGAGCGGAACGGACGCCTGGAGGAGACGGACATCCGCTTCCGCGACAGCCAGGAGGTCATGCGCATTATCGACCGCATCGTGGGCCCCCTGGGCCGTCGCGTCGACGAGAGCAGCCCCATGGTCGACGCCCGCTTGCCCGACGGCTCCCGCGTGAACGTCATCATCCCGCCGCTGTCGCTGGAGGGACCGTGCATCAGCATCCGCAAGTTCGCCGCCGCCGCGTTCCTGGCCGACGACCTGATCCGTATGGACAGCGTCACCGAGGAGTTGATGGAGTTCTTCCGTGCCTGCGTGCGGGCGCGGCTCAACATCGTCATCTCCGGTGGCACCTCGACGGGGAAGACCACCCTCCTCAATATCGTGTCCCGCTATCTCCCCAGCGATGAGCGCATCATCACCATCGAGGACGCCGCCGAGCTCCAGCTCCAGCAGCGCCACGTGATCCGCCTCGAGTCTCGCCCGCCCAACATCGAGGGCAAGGGCGCGGTGCCCATTCGCCAATTAGTCATCAATGCCTTGCGTATGAGGCCAGACCGCATCGTGGTGGGCGAGGTCCGCGGTGGGGAGGCCCTCGATATGCTCCAGGCTATGAACACCGGCCACGACGGGTCCCTCACCACCGCCCACTCGAATGCCCCCCGGGACACCCTCCATCGCGTCGAGACCATGACGTTGATGGCCGGCATGGACCTCCCCCTGCGGGCGATTCGAGAGCAGATCGCGTCGGCCTTCGATCTGATCATCCATCTGCAGCGTCTGGCCGACGGGAGCCGTAAGGTCGTCCAGGTCTCCGAGGTGCAGGGGATGGAGGGGGACGTGATCGTGATGCAGGATCTCTTCCGCTTCGTCCAGACCGGGGTGGAGAATGGCAAGGTGGACGGCTACTTCACGGCCATGGGGATTCGACCCAAGTTCATGGAAAAGATCGAGGCGGCTGGCATCTCTCTGCCGCCCGATATCTTCGCTCCGGCGGCGGAGGGGCGCCGGCGGAGGCGCTAGAGGGGGCCACGATGACTGAAGGACAGACCGGTTCGCAGAACGCCACTCGACCACCCGAATCCACCGGCCCCGCCACCCTGCGGCAGATCATGGATCGACTCGATGAGCGGGTGGCCACGGGGGCGGTGGGCCACCTCAGGTCGCTGCCCACGGGCTTTCGGCCGCTGGACGACGTGTTGAACGGGGGACTGCAGGCCGGGGAGCTGATGATCGTGGGGGGGAAGCAGGGTGTGGGGAAGACGATCTTCGGTCTCCAGCTCGCGCGCAACGCCGCCTGCGGGGACGACGGCAGTGGTGCGCTCTATATCTGCTATGAGCACAGCCGCGAGCACCTCTTCTCCCGTCTCCTTTGCCTGGAGAGTGCGGAGCAGGGCTGCCCCACGCCTCTCACGTTGAAGAAGCTGAATGAGATCGCGCTTCGGGACGCCGACGGGATCGGCCTCCTCGAGAGGCTCCGCCGCATCCCCGGCTACGAGGCCCTCGTCGAGGCCGTGGAGGGATATGCCGACCGGCTGGTGCTGGTCAAGGCGAGCGGCGATCACTCGACCATGGAAACCATTCGCGAGTGGGTGGAGGCGCTGGCGTCGACCGGCACGGAACGTTACCTGGTCGTGGTCGACTACCTGCAGAAAATCCCCATCAGGGTCAACAGGCTCGAGCCCGAGGCGGAGACCACCACGCACCTCACGCAGAGCCTCAAGGACCTGGCCATGGCCACGGGCGCGCGGATCGTCGCCATCGCGGCCTCGGATCGACCCGGGTTGAGGTCGAAGCGCATCCGCCTGGCCGACATGCGGGGCAGCTCCGCCATCCAGTATGAGGCCGACGTCGCCCTGATGCTCAACAACAAATACGACATTGTCAGCCGTGAGCACCTGATCAGCAATCTGACCCGCGCGGAGCAGATGCGGAGCTGGCTCGTGATGACGCTGGAGAAGAATCGATCGGGTCGCAGTGCCGTCGACATGGAGTACGCCTTCCAACCTGCCCAGTTCCGCCTGGTCCCGACTGGAGATTTCGTGCGCGAGCGCCTGGTGGATGAGAAGGTCATCGTAGAGTAGAGGGAGCGGGAAATGGCCAAGATACTCCTCGCCGAGGAGTGGGCTGAGCCCTCTCCGCTGGCGACCCAGCTGCAGTACGATCTGTCCGACGAGTACCTGATCGTCTCCGATCCCACGGTGCAGGGGCGCAAGCTCGACGCCGTGGTGGTCGGTCCCCAGGGGCTCTTCGTGCTCCACCGTACCGCTGCCCGGGGAGAGACGCCTGCGCAGGAGGACGGGGAGGGGCGGGTCGGTGAGGCGCGGAGGGCGCTGAAGGGGTTCCTGGAGGACGAGTTTCCCGCCCTGAGCCCCGGAGTGTACCACCTCCTCGTGTCGAATCGCTCGCAGGAGGAGGACGAGGCATCGTCATCCGCCGACGTCTTCGTCGCCACCCTGGAGACCGCAGCGCAGGAGATCGCCTCCGTCGATCCGGCCGCCACGGAGGCTGTCCTCGACGACGAGGAGCGGCAGGAGCTGGTCGTCGCCCTTCGCGAGCGCCGGCTCACCGTCTCGCAGCGCGCGTCCCAGCCCTTCGTCTTCCGTTCCGGCGATGCCTTCGGCAGCGGTACCGAGGTATGGACCATTCGTGAGGCCGTACGCCACATGGCCGCCCATCCCGAGAGCGGAATCTATCACCTCCGGAACGGGACCCTGGCCGCGTGGCTGCACAGCGAGGGGGCGGAGCACCTGGCGCGCGTCGCCCGCGACGTGCTGCGGTCCCACACCGATCGCCGTGCCGCTCTGGAGACCTTCCTCATCCAGACCGGCTTGGTCGATCCTCCGAGCTTGAGGGTCCAGCCGCAGGAGGTCGACTTCGGCTATCTCACCGCCGGCGACGAGGTCACGCGGCGCATCCGCATCGGCAAGGGGCCGGGGCGCGGCTACCTCTTCGGGACCCTCGAGCCCAGCGTCCCCTGGTTGTCCGTCCATCCCCGCCGCTTCAACTCCAGCGACGCTTCGGAGACCGTCGTGTCCGTGCGCGCCAAGACCGAGTCATTGCCCATCGGCCAGCGCCCCAGTCGCGCGGCCATCCTTGTCCGCTCGAACGCCTCGTCGGAGCCGCTCGAGGTGCCAGTCCATCTCCGCGTCGTCGGCATGCCCTCGGCCTTCAATCGCCGTCTCCTCCGTCCCGTCGCCGGGTTTACCGTCGCTGGCCTCGCCGGCGCGGTCCTCGGTGGACTGCTCACCGTCGGCGGCGCCCCGGCGGGCGATTCTCTCGCCGCGCTTCGCTGGCTGCCCCTGTCCCCGGCCGCCGTGTGGGTGCTGGTCGTCGCCCTCGTCTGGGGCGCCCTCGGCGCCCTCCGTGGTGCCATGCAGCCCGAGGCCTGGCCCACCAGCTACGCCATGAGGCGCTGGCTGCTCCGAATCCTCGTCTGGGCCGTCTCCCTCGCCCTCGTCGGGGCCGCGTGTCTCTGGGGCTGGCGGCAGCTCCTCCCGTCGGGCGCGTTGCCTGGAACCGCCTTCCGCTCCCTCCTGGTCGTTCCCATGGCCCTGGCCGTGCTGCCGGCCACCGTGGGGGAGATCCGCTCCGGACCCGAGATGCGCGATACCTCCCTGCGCGCCATCCGCTGGTCCTTCTGGCGCCCCCTGCTGCTGCCGCTGGTGGCCATCGTGCTCGCGCTGGCCGTGGCGGTCGGCGCGCCCCAGCTCCGCCCCGCGCTCCAGCGGCTCAATGTACCTGAGGTCGCCTCGTCGGTAGGGGAGTGGACGGAGGTCCGTCTCGTCCAGGTGGGGGAGCGCCTCGACGAGGTCATCGATCAGCTCTACATGCGCTACTACGATCGGGAGGCGCCGGGTGGGAAATGAGCTCAATAGAACCGTGGGGCGGGTTTCCATGCCTGCCGGCCTACAATGGGCAGCCGTAGGGCAGGTTTCCATACCTGCCGAATTCTTATAATAGTTCTCTAAGAATTTTCTCACCTATGTCTCACTTTTCTGTGGTATGATATTGTTCAGGGATAGACTGAATCCCGATATATGCGTGCGGCCGCTCCGACGCTGCGACCGGAGCGCCGTAGGGCGATCGAGTGACCGAGAGAATGGGAAGGGTTCGGAGGAGTTAAGGAGGCTGGTGTGTTGACATCGCGACATTTCAGGCGCCGCCACCAGCGCGGCGCCAGCCTGGTGGAGCTGGCCCTGGTCCTCTTCATCCTTCTCTTCATCTTCGCGGGGATCGTCGACTTCGGCCGGGTCTTCAACCACTAC
>CAYMHT010000177.1:0-4585 GCA_964390305.1 uncultured Anaerolineales bacterium | reverse complement strand
TTCTTCAGCCTCGTCGTGACCTTGGGAGGCCTCGCGTGCTAGTCCTCGCGGTGCCGCAGCGTCGACCGCGCCGCCGACAACCGGGCCACAGGCACGCGGAACGGCGAGCAGCTGACGTAGTCGAGCCCGACGCGGTGACAGAAGTCGATCGAGTGCGGCTCGCCGCCGTGTTCGCCGCAGATGCCGATCTCCAGCTCGGGTTTCGCCTCGCGCGCCTCGTCCACGCATATCTTGACCAGCCGGCCGACGCCTTCCTCATCCAGCCGCTGGAAGGGGTTATACTCCAGGATCTGAGCCCGTATCGGGTTCCCGTCCGCGTCGACCTCGCCGGTGTCGATCCCCTCGACGTACTGGAGCAGGAACTTCCCCTCCGCGTCGTCGCGGCTGTAGCCGAAGGCCATCTGGGTCAGATCGTTCGTGCCGAAGGAGAAGAAGTCCGCGTATTCCGCGATCTCCTTGCCGGTCAGAGCGGCGCGCGGCACCTCGATCATGGTGCCGAACATGTGCTCGACCTCGATGCCCTCTTCCTCCATCACCTCCTGGGCGACGCGCTCCAGCTTCTCGCGCTCCAGCTTCAGCTCGTTGACGTGGCCGACGAGAGGGATCATGACCTCGGGGATCACCTCGACGCCGCGCTTCGCGCAACGACACGCGGCCTGGAAGTAGGCCCGGGTCTGCATCTCCGTCAGGCCCTTGTACATCAGCCCGGCGCGACAGCCGCGCAGGCCCATCATCGGGTTCGTCTCCCAGAGGCTGTTGACCACCTGGAGCATCTTCTCCTTCTCAGCGAGCTCGTCCGAGTCTGGTTTCTCGCACCGCAGACGGGCGACCTCCTCGATGAGGAACTCGCGTGAGGGGAGAAACTCGTGCATCGGCGGGTCGATCAGCCGCATGATGACGGGCAGACCGTCCATAGCCTCGAACACCCTCTCGAAATCTTGCTCCTGGATGGGGAGCATCTCCTCCAGCGCTGCCCAGCGTTCCTCTTCGGTCTCCGCGAGGATCATGCGCACCACGGCATCGCGCGCGCGCTCGTCGAAGAACATGTGCTCGGTGCGCGCCAGTCCGATGCCCTCGGCGCCAAAGCTGCGGGCCTGCTGGGCATCCTTCCCATAGTCGGCGTTCGCGCGCACGCCCAGCTCGCGGATATCATCGGCCCACGCGAGCAACTCCACCAGATCTTCCTGCTGCCGGTACTCCACCTCAAGGGTCTGGAGCTCGCCCCAGAAGACCTCGCCCGTACCGCCGTCAATGGAGATGATGTCGCCTTCGGTGACCACCCGGCCGGTCGCCGGCACCGTGAATTGTGCCCGGTCGACGTCCACGCGGATGTCCTCGCACCCGGCCACGCAAGGGAGGTTGCTCCCTCGGGCGACGACTGCCGCGTGGGAGGTCGCGCCCCCGTGCTGTGTCAAGACGCCCTCGGAAGCGAGCATGCCCGGCACGTCATCGGGCGCCGTCTCCGGACGCACCAGGATGACCGGCTTACCCTCTGCCGCCCACTCCTGAGCGCGATCCGCATCGAAGACGGCCATTCCAGTGCCAGCGCCGGGCGAAGCGTCCAGCCCCTCAGCGAGCAGCTTCCCTTCGTCGCGGGCCGCCGTCTTGGCCTCGGGGTCGAAGAACGGGTGCATCAGCTGGTCGACGTCGTCAGGCCCGACGCGCATCACGGCCGTCTCCCTATCGATCAGGCCTTCGTTCGCCATATCGACTGCGATCTTGACCGCGGCCTTCGCCGTGCGCTTCCCGGTACGAGTCTGGAGCATCCAGAGCTTTCCCTCTTCCACGGTGAACTCCACATCCTGCATGTCGCGATAGAACTGCTCCAGATGCTGAGTCACCTCAATGAACTGGTCGTAGACCTCGGGCATGAACTCCTGCAGCTTCTGGATGTCCATCGGCGTGCGCGTACCGGCGACGACGTCCTCACCCTGGGCGTTGTCCAGGAAGTCGCCAAAGAGCTTCTTCTCCCCCGTGGCTGGGTTGCGCGTGAAAGCAACACCTGTGCCGCTGTTTTCACCCATGTTGCCGAAAACCATCGTCTGCACGTTGACCCCTGTGCCCCAGTCGTGAGGGATATCGTTGTACTCACGGTAGGCGACGGCACGCGGGATATTCCAGGAGTCGAAGACAGCCTTGATTGAGAGCTCCAGCTGCCTGTGAGGGTCGGTGGGGAACGCCTCGCCGATCTTCTCGAGGTAGAGCGCCTTATACTTCTCGACGAGCTCCTTCAGCCCGTCAAGGCTGACCTCGAAGTCTCGTCTGACGCCCTCCTTCTCCTTGAGATCGGTCAGCATCTCCTCGAAATACTCGCGATCGAGGCCGATCACGACGTCGGAGAACATCGTGATGAAGCGGCGATGCGCGTCGTAGGCGAACCACTCGTCATCCGTGAGCCTGGCCAGGCCGTCCCGGGTCTCCTCGTTGAGGCCCAGGTTGAGCACGGTGTCCATCATGCCGGGCATAGAAACCCGCGCGCCGGAGCGGACGGACACCAAAAGCGGATTCTCGGGGTTGCCAAACTCCTTGCCGGTCTGCTCCTCGATATCCTCGAGAGCCTTCAGCGTCTGATCCCACATCCCGGGGGGAAACTCACCGCTCTCCATATACTCGATGCAGGCGTCCGTTGTGATGGTAAACGCAGGCGGAACCGGGATGTCCGCAGCCGTCATCGTCGCCAATCCCGCGCCCTTTCCGCCGAGAATCTCCTTCATCTCGAGCATCTCGGGCTCGTGGCCCAGCGTCTTGGCCAACTCCTCTCTGGCGGATCGAGATAGATAGACCCACTTCTTCGTCACAGCGTATCCTCCTATGGCTTGGAAATCGTTAGTGAGACACGTCAGAAGGAAGCATGAAGGTGGTTCATGCTTCCTCTTCGATCGTGCCAATGGATGAGTTGCTTCAAAATAAGGATTATACCGGCTCGACCGCTAAAGTCAAACTTGACATTCGCGGGCAGCTGCCGTAGAATACGATCACGGTAGTTGCACGTCACGGTCATCAACTAAGCTGGGGCACACGGCAGGCAGCGCCAATATAGCCCCGAGATCGTGGGAAGGAGGTGGTGTCACGGGAGACTTCGTACAGCAATCGCTTCGAGTCCGTGAAAGGTGAAGCGACTTAGCAGGAGTACCTAGCTTCTTAGGAGGAGGCGAGAGATGAAATCGATGAGATTCTTGAGTCTGTTCGTCGTGCTGGCGCTGCTCTTTGGGATGGCAGTGGGCTGTGCTCAGCCCACACCGGAGCCCACCGAGCCGCCTGAGGAAGAGCCAGCGGAAGAGCCAGTTCTGGAGTGGGAAGAGGTTAAGCTGGGCGGCCTGATTCCCGAGACGGGTGCCCTGTCGGAGTTCGGGGAGGGGTTCCGCAGGGTCGGCGATCTGGCGGTCAAAGACCTGACTGCAGCCGGGCTTCCCGTGAGCTTGAGTTACGGCGACACGGAGACCAGCGCGATGCCGGGCGTGGATGCGGCCAGCAGGTTGATTGACGTGGAGGGTGTGGTGGCCTTGATCGGTGCGGCATCGAGCGGTGTCACTATCCCCATCGCGGAATCGGTCGCTATCCCCAAGGAAGTTCCCCAGATCTCGAATGCATCCACGAGTCCTTTGATCACCGATCTTCCCGCCGATGAGGGCAAAGACTTCCTTTTCCGCACCTGCGCTTCCGACGCGCTGCAGGGCATCGTGTTGGGGCAGTTGGCGTGGGACGAAGGGTATGAGACGGCATCCGTTCTGTGGGTGAACAACCCCTACGGAGAGGGGTTGATGAAGGAGTTCACGGCGTCCTTCGAGGCGGCGGGCGGCAGCGTCCTTCAGGATGTGGCCCACGATGAGGACCCGGCCCCCTCGTACGTGGCAGAACTCAGCGAAGTGATGAGGGGCGAGCCGGACGCGATGGTGGCGCTGGCCTACCCGGGCCAGGCTACTGTCTACCTGAAGGAGTTCTTCGAGGCAGGCTACGGCGAGACCACCGACGTGCTCTTTGTCGATGGCACCAAGTCTATCAGGCTGCCCGAGGAGATCGGCGCAGAGCTGTTGGCGGGGTATGTGGGCACCGCTCCGGGCACCAAGGGCGGGGAACCACTGGAGAGGTTCGAGGAGGGCTACCGAGCCGAGTACGGAGAGCGGCCGCCGCTGCCGTTTATGGACACGTTCCATGACGCCATCATAGTAGCTTCGCTAGCTGCCGCGAAGTGTCAGGCGGACGGGGTCCCGGTCACGCCGGTGTGCGTCAGAGACAATCTGCGGGAGGTAGCTAACGCGCCCGGTGAGGAAGTGCTGCCGGGTGTGGAGGGCCTGACGCGGGCGCTCGAGCTGCTTGCGGCCGGCGAGGCCATCAACTACGAGGGGGCCGCTGGCGCGGTTGAGTTCGACGAGAATGGCGACGTAGTGACGCCCATTGAGGTCTGGCAGTACGTCGCGGAGGAACCCTACATCGAGACGGTGCGCATGGTGGAGCCCGACTAGTACTGCGCTCCATCGGAACGAATCGGGACGAGAGGAGGCCGGCCCCGCGGGGCCGGCCTCTTGTGTATCTGGATTCGTTGTCGCCCGGAACGACTGGCTTAGAATGTGGAAACCTGCCGTTC
>CAYMHT010000176.1:3149-4693 GCA_964390305.1 uncultured Anaerolineales bacterium | reverse complement strand
ACGTCGACCTCCAGGTTCAGCTCCATCGCCGGATCCCCGAACAGGACGTACGTATCCCACAGGCTGGTGTGTTTTGAGCCCAGAGCCAATCGGGCGACCACGGTGGCCGGGCCAAGCGCCGTCGGGTCATCCCCCAACGTCGCGCTGACGAACGCCTTCTGCATGGTCACGTGTCCCGGCGTCAGGGCGAGCCCCGTGGGGCCCCACGTGGCCACCGCCCCTCCGCCCGCCATGCGGAGCAGGCTCTCATCCAGTGTGTCCGTCCTCGGCTGGGAGAAGTAGCTGGTGAAGCACGTCATCTGCAGGAAGAGCGGAAGCGCGCCGCCGTTGTCCAGGTTCACCAGATCCGTGACGTGGAACAGCACGGGGTCGGCGGACCACTGGTGCCAGGAGGAGTGGCCCACCCAGGTCGCCAGCAGCGCGCCCCGGCTGAGCTCGCTCAGGATGGTCTCAGTCATGCGCTCCCCGTCGGAGATCTGATAGTACTCGGTGCAGTCCTGCTCGCAGTAGTAGAGCCGCCTCAACGTGTGCGACTCCAGCTCCAGGTCGCGCGCGTGCTCGTACATCTCGTTCGCGTAGGCATGGAAGTCCGTGGACCCATCGAACTTGTCCGCGAAGAAGAGCAGGGGCTCGTTCCAGGGGCCGGCGGGCGGCGCCTGCTCGTAATCCAGAATCTTCCCCACCACCGTCTCTGCCTCCGCGGCGGTGTTCACCGGGAGCCGCCCGACGTAGAGGTCGGGCACCTGGTCGTCCCCAACCACGGTCGCGAACAGGTTGTCGCTGGGCACCTCGCCCCAGAAGGGATCGACCATCGCCAGGTAGGGTGGGATGAAGGTGGGCCGGTGATCGACACTGTCGTAGTGGTTCAAAGGATCGTGGGTTCCGTCCCCCACCAGGAGCAGATAGTCGGGAGCCCACTGCTCGTAGGCGTACGCGACGTAGTTCTTGATCGCTTGAGGATCCAGGCGCCCGTCCCCGAAGGCGTCGTAGACGCCCTCGACGGGGACCGTGTGCACGGTCAACCCCTGCGCCGCCCGATGCTCGGCCAGGGGCGCCACGGCGGCGGTGAAGTCCGAATGCGAGATGATCACATAGTCAGGGGCCGTCGATGGCTCCGGCAGCTCTCGGGCCGGCTCTATCCACTCGGGTGTCCTGATCTGATCCTCGGTCAGCACGTAGTACGTCGACTGCCCAGAGTCCGCGTCGGCGAACGTGACCCAGCCGTCAACCGCCGGCGCCACGGTGACGACCTGGGGTGAGAGCGGCTGGGAGACGTCGTAGAGCCGCACGTCTGCGCCGTCGAAGCCGCCGAGCGCGTACGCGTTCCGGCCCGACTCCCCCTCGACGCGCGCCGGCCGGCCGAGCACGCCACGGACCGGATACCGCGCCTCGATGGCGTCGAGCCACATCTTGTCGACGCCGTCCGTCGCGCCATCTCTGGACAGGGTCAGGTGGACCTCGTTCGGGCCGGGCTGCAGGGCGGCTGCCGGCACGGTCAGCGTCGCCGTATGATACGTCGGCCCATCCCAGGAGACGTGTCCAAG
>CAYMHT010000176.1:1936-3049 GCA_964390305.1 uncultured Anaerolineales bacterium | reverse complement strand
CGCCTCCACCGTGGCCCAGAGGGAGCCCTGCTGTGCCACGCCGCCCGGGTCGCCGGAGCGCGTCGTCATCAGCGTCCCGGTCCCCGCGGCGCTGAGCCAGTAGACGTCGTGCGTGGCCCACCGGCTGGGCGATGGCCGGGCGTAGAAGAGGATCCTGTCGCCTGGCCCGAAGGCGCCGTCGCCGTCGTCATCCTCCCACGCGTAGGCGGCCTCCTCGCCGGCGTGATGGAGCGTCAGCCCCTCGGGGGGCGCCTGATCCAGCGGCAGTCCCGCGTCGCGCAGCGCCTCGTAGGTCAGCTCGTAGATCCCCTCCTCCTCGACACCGATCTTGTACCGCGCGGCACCGTCGAGGGCGTGGCTGAGGGAAAAGGAGGTGGTGGACAGCGTGGTCTCTTCCTCCGCGGTGAAATCCTCGACCTGTTCCGGGTTGACCACGGTGTTCTCGAGCAGGCGGACGAACGAGCTCCCACCATCCGCCTCAGCGGTCGACGTGGTGGATGGCGGCTCGCGTGCGGGGGGCTGGGCGAACGTGAGCCGGACGCGAACCTCGTCGACGACCCGGAGCGCCTGCCGGTCCTCGTCGTACGTCAGGGGCGAGAAGGTCAGCCGCACCAGGCGGTGGCCCCGCAGCCAACCGAGCTCCTCAACGGTCACCGGCCCGTCCGGGGCACGCGCCTCTCCCTCCTGCGATGCCACTCCCACCGTCGGGTGACCGTACCCCTCCGGGAACTCCGGCGCGGGCTCCCGCCTCAGCGGGTGCGAGAGGGACACGGTTCTTGGGCTGCCTGTCTCCACGTCTACCGTGAAGCCGCCCGTCGGCGGCATGACGGCGACCGCGCTCGCCTGCGGGAGCGCTGGCTCCCCGGGAACGCCGGACGTCGGCCAGCCGGGTGCTTCGACCAGGCTCTGGCGGCGACCGTCCTCGCCGCGAGCCTGCCGCAGGGAGAACGAGGGCGCTCGCCACGCCAGCGTCAGCGACGCGTCGTCGGCCTGGATCACCGTCGGCTCCGGCGGCGGGCTCTCCCCGGCGGCCGCCGGAGGGACGGGGATCAACCCCAGGAGGACGCAGGCCCCGATCAGCAGGATCAGCCCTGGCGCGCGGGCGTGGCGGCG
>CAYMHT010000176.1:0-1836 GCA_964390305.1 uncultured Anaerolineales bacterium | reverse complement strand
ACCACCAGCGGCAGGAAGATGCGGAAGCCGCCGCCGGGCGCGCTTGCCGTCATGGTCGCCTGAACGGGTCCGTCGAGATCCTCCCAGCCGTCGGTCTCGACGCTCCCCAGCCAGTACCAGTAGACCTTGCCCGCTTCGACCTCCTCGTCCAGGTACTCATATGCGGAGCCCGAGCCCTCGGCGAACACGAGGCCGATAGGCTCCGCCGCGCCGAACCGATCCGATTCGGCGCGATAGATGAGATAGTGCGACATGTCCCACTCGGCCGCCGTTTCCCACTGGAGGCGGATGGCCGAGCCGGTTCCCTCGGCGCGGAAGTACAGGAGCGTCACAGCCGTGGGCGGAAGCGTCTCGTACCAGGCGGGATCCTCCTGATCGTCGAGCCCCTCGACCGATGCGGTGCCGATGTTCCGCTTGCCCTCCTCATAGTCGCCGGCCAGGCTATTGTACTCGCAGCGAGCTGCTTCGCCGACGCCGATGGTGACCGAGAGCCCACAGTGGGCCGTCAGGTCGCCGAAGACGTCGTCGACCAGAGCGGTCCATTTGATGGGGACGTTCCCCGTGTTTGTGAGCGCGTAGGTAAACGTCAGCGGATCCCCGAGGTACACCTCGACGGCGTCCTCGAGCGTGTCCGCGTCCTGCCCGTTGAGGTACTTCTCGAAGATGTAGGCCGGACTCTCTCCGAAGTAGTGCGCGTCGTCTGTGTCGTCATAGGTCTCGCCGTCGTAGTCGCCCGTGACGGTGCCCGTGTTTTCGTGCTGCCCGGCGATGGCGCTGAGTGGCCCGATCACGCACTCGAAGGAGTCACCGGCTGCCAGCGTGGGCGGTACGTCGCACTGCTCGCCGATCTCGGCATCGAAGTCGGTGTCCGTGAGGGTGAGGTTCGAGAGTGCCACCTCGCCCGTGTTCGTCACCACGAACCTGAAGTAGACGTCGCCGCCGACCTCGGCATAGGGCCCCGTCGGGCTGTCCGCGTCGTGCCAGGTCTCCTGGTCGTCGACCGAGACGAACTTCTCCAGGTCGATCCCGGCCTCGGCGTAGGTCTTGCTGGCGTCGCCGGAGTTCTCGCCGGTGGCGTCGGTCTCGCGATGGAGGGTCAGGCCGCCGACCGCGACGTCGGTGGCGGCGTGGATCTCCACCTCGCCCGGTGCGTCGGCGTTGATCTCCACCGAGCAGGTACCGTCGCTGGTGGCGCAGGTGTTGTCACCGACGAAGTCGGCGTCGGCCGTGTTCGTCGGCAGCGTGAACGTCACCACCGTGCCATTGGGCGCGTCGGTCCATCCCGCACCGGAGCCGTCGTCGACCAGCACCGTGGCGGTGATGGTGTGCGCATCCCCGATCACATTGACCGCCTCCAGCGGTGTGAGCCGAATGGCCGCGTCCACGTACGTCTTCGTGGCGGGCCCGGAGTTGTCCCCCTCGCCATCCGTCTCCACACTCACCACCGTCGACTCGGGGAAGGTGACGTCGGCCTGAGCCGAGGCGCTGAACTCGCCGGCTCCGGAGTCGCTGACGGTCACGGAGCAGGTGGCGCTCATGCCGTCGCTGGCCACGGTCGGGTCGTCGCACGTGTCGCTCTGACTGTCGGGCGTCGGACTTACCGTGGGTGTGATGGCCCAGTCGGTGGGTTCGGCCCCCGCGGCGGTGACCGTGATCGTGAACGTGTGCGAGTCGCCCACCTCGTTGGTGCCGTCGGGCTCAATGGCGATCCGGGCGTCGACGCCCAGATAGTGCGCCGGGTCGTCGTCCGAGTAGGGGTCGTCCCCGTAGGTGCCCGTGACGGTGCCCGTGTTGCTGTGCTGGCCGAGCACGGCCTCCACTGGCCCGATGGTGCAC
>CAYMHT010000175.1:0-4709 GCA_964390305.1 uncultured Anaerolineales bacterium | reverse complement strand
CGCCCCTACCCCCTCCAACGACAGGCGCATGGCATCCCGAAGAACCTCGCCCTCGACCCAACGATTCGTAGGATATGTCCAGTCGCGAGGCACAGCGTCCACCTGCGCGACGACATCTCCGGAGGCAGGATCGGACAGGTGCACGAACACCTTGTATGAGGTGTTCATCTCACGCAAGGCTTGCCAGTACAGTGTAAGTGTAAGCGCGTCAGATGACTGCTCGAGATCGTACCCTCTGAGTTGAATAGCGTCTCCGAAAGTCGATTGAAGCGAATGCGTTGGCTGAAGGGGCGTAACCCGCAGCGGGCCCAGATCGGCAGGCTGGCCGATTGGCGAACCGCTGGAGGGGTCGCACAGCGTCAACACAAGGGAGTAGTCTCCAGGCTCCAGAGATAACGGCAGGCGCAAAGCGTAGGAAGCACGGACTATCTCATCCGCCTGCCATCGAACTGTCGGCCAGTGGGGCGAAAGCGGCCTACGACGAGCATGCGCTAGCTCGCCAGACGCATCGATCACGTGGAGGCAGACATGGTAGTCCCCATCGGGCACACCGGCACTTCCCCAGCGGGCGTCCACCCGAAGAGCCCTCCCCTGGATCGTGTTGGTAGGTGAGAACGAGGCACGGATAAGCCCGACCTCTTCTGTCAGGTTATGCGAGAGGGTGAAATCGCGGTTCGCCCTTGGGTCCGTCCGGTAGACGATCAAGTCCTCATCCTCGTGAACGGGCAGGAAGGTCAGCCAGTCGCGCCAGCCGAGGAGTTGCTCCGAGCTGGCGAGGTCTTTGTGCAACACGATGTAGCGGACGTTCTCCTCGGCCAGGGTGCGCAATTGGAAGGAGACGTTGACCAGGCCGGGGTCCATGAGGTTGTGCTCGTGGAGTCGACGCAAGAAAGGAGTGCTCCCCACAAAAGCAAATGCCTCTCGCGGCGGGCGCGCAATCTTGCCCTCCACCAGCGGCTTGCGGTGGGTGATCTGGTAGAACATGTACTGCTTGTTGTAGGTCTGAAGCGCTATGGGCAGATCCAGGATGGCGAAATGGCCGGGTTCCTGGGCCAGCTGCCCATACCAGTCTGGGGTGACGGGATGCTCGGTGTGGTAAGGGACGAAGCTGTATTCGCGCAGAATGAGCACGGTCACAGCCATCACCACCAGCGCTGCTATTCGCTTGGAAGCGCATCTCTGCAGAACGTCTGCCACACCAAGAGAGACGAGCACGCCGATCGGAAGTGCCAGGAAGAGGTTGAAGCGCTGGGGAACGCGCACCGCGCGCACCAGGAATAGATCGCCCACCAGCCGATAGGGCATCGGAATTCCTGGGTAGAGTTGGCCGTTGATCCGCAGCTGAGGTCCCAGCGCGAGAGCGACGTAGACACCGACTACCAGTAACCAGAAGCGCGCGTCCTTCCAGCGTCGCATGGTCCCATAGAGCGCCAGGGCAAGCGTGGTGTATCCCAAGAAAGGGGCGTAAATCTCATTGAAAATTGAGCCCTCGTAGATCGACTCCGCGCCCTGGGTCCGTAGGGGGTGCTGAGGAGGAGGCACTACGTAGGACAACAGATCAGTCTGTGAATCGAGTTCGTCTGTGAACAGAACGTCGTCAAGTCTGCCGCGGGTCAAGACAGCCTGGGCCACGGGGGCGGCCAGGGGAGCCATGAGAGCTGCGGCCACGAGTCCCGTCAGCGCGAGCAAGCCCAGTGTCCGCCAGGTCCGACACGCCACATCCCTCATGCATCGATACACCAGGTAAAGCGCAATCACGATCCCGCCCATCACCAGCGACTGCCAGCGGGTCAGACCGGTCAAGGCAAGAAAGAACCCCGCCCAGACAGCGTCTGTTGCTCGCTGGTTGTGCAGCGTGCGTCGGAGGTAGAGCAAAGTCAAGGGAACCCAACAAGTGACTTTCATATTGGGATGCCCGAATTGGGACATCATATAGGGCCAGAAGCCGTACACGATGCCGCCCACGAACGCGGCCGGCACCGAGTCCACGAACTCGCGCATGAGGAGGTACATGCTGAACCCGTTCAGGGTGCAGAAGATGAGAAACGTGAGACTGTGCGCAACGTCGCCGCCCGCGATCGCCTCAAGAGGCACCCAGGCAGCGATGTTCACCCAGGCGATGTTGTGAAAGGCCAGCGAGACGCCCTGGGGATGAAACAGAAGATCCGTGTAGAAGGGGTTGCGCCCCTCTGTAATGGCGTGCTTGATCCACCAATACGTCCAGCGATGCGTCCAGAGATCGACGGTCCCACCGGGGACGTGCGTTCCCAACTGAGCGACGACTGGCCAGGTCATCACTGCCGTCAGGATGGCGAAGAGGAGTAGGGCCAGCAATGACGAATGCTGACGCACCAGTGACAAAAGACGACGTCTGATCATGGCGTCTTCACCGTGAGCACGGCGATGGGAACCGTGCCCATCCCGTCAGGGGTTGGGAGTCGCTCACGACCAGGGACGTACAGCCCAGCGAGGAGTGTGTAGCTCCCCGGCGCCGCGCTCTCGGGCACGGAAAGCGTGTGGGGGTCAGTGATGACCTCGCCTGCCACCCAGCCGGTGGTAGGACGGTTCCAATCGGCCGGAACACCGTCTGATTGAGCGACCAGCTTCTCGCTTGAATCGATGAGGTGGAGGAAGACGTGATAGGAAGTCTCGGTCTGTGATTCGGCCCGCCACACGAGCGTGGTCTTCAACGAGGCCCCAGGTTGGAGGCTCAGAGGTTCAGGTTCCACGTTGGCGCCCAAGAGGGTTGCCAGGTCACCCAGCCGGACACCTACCTCGATGTCGACCGGCGGCGCCGTAGAAGTGCGGCGAGGAGCCCTTACGTCGATGCCAGAAGGATGGGAGGCGGTGTATGGTAAGGAGGACACAGAGAAGCGCCAAGTGTAAGAACCGCTCTCCAGCGTGGCGGGGAGATAGAGCCTTTGTTGGCCACGCCAGACAAATCCGGGCGACCAGGCCCGTGTGGGATACCACGAGGCGACAACGGGAAGATCGTACCTCGCTGCCACGGAACCTTCGGCGGTGAGAAGCTCCAGGCGCAGGGCCAAGCCCTCTGAAGATTGTTCTTCAAGACGCCAGAAGGTGGTGAGGAAGACGGGGTCGCCCACGGCAGCTTCCGCCCGGTCGAAATCCGCGCCAAGCAGCATCAGCGGACCAAACGAGACATCGAACCGTTCTCGAACATCGAGCTCCTCCGACTGTGGAGGGGAGCGGGGGACGCCCAGCGTCACCTGACTCAGGGTCAGCTCGGGCGCGGCGGGTTGGAGTTGGTCGTTCAGCACCGAGAGAGGCGTCAGTGTCTCCCGGTCGAAGACAGTCAGCACCACATCGTACGTGCCGGGCGGTGTACCTGGCAAGGGCTCGACCTCGTGGCTGTCCAGGGCGTGTTGCCCAGGACTCCACGTGTACGTAGGAGGGGCGCCCTCATAGTCGGTGGGGCGGTAGCTTCCGGACGGACTCCACCGGAGCCCCTCGGGCCCGACCAGATGAACCACGGTCTGGTAGCGGCGACTGGGCTGCCGGCGCACCGTCCAGTGGAGGTCAATGCGCAGCGCATCATCGGCCGGCATCTCCGTCGCCGACTGCTCATATCCCATGAGCATCAGCCCATCCGCATACGGCTGATTCAAGGGGTGCGCGATGCCGGGGAGGGAGCCGTCCTCGGTCAGCTTGGCGTGCCGGAATGGGGTCTCCGTCCGATCCACGACCGCCAGCCTGAAGGCAAGCAGGGCTGCTGCCGTGAGACTCAGAAGCCAGAGATAGCCAGGACGGACAGGGCGCCTTCCTCGACCCGTCTTGCCCTCTGCCACCTCGGATGTGTCTGGGATGAGCTGACCTACTGACGTGGTCGCTGGAGAAACGCTGCCAAAGATGCCCAGCAGACGAGAGTTCTCAGCCAAACGGCGAGAGACGGGCCACGACCAGTAGATCAGCAAGAGCACGAGACAGAACGCGGAGACGACGTCAGTGGCCCGGCGGAGAGGCGTCTCCCCAAAACGGATGATCAACTCGTGACGACCCGGCGGGACGTCGAAGGTAATCAACCCTTCGGGGTCGGATGGCCGTGTCGCCACCCGCTCTCCGTCGACCGATGCACGCCAGCCAGGGAAATGGAAGCTCAGGTAGCGAGCACGAAAGGGGCTCGGCGACTCGATCACGACGCGGGCCCGGTTGGGGCCATACTCAGCCTGCACAATCTGAGCTCCCTGCGGAAGCGCGCTGGCGTCGAAGCGGGCGACGGGCCCCTCATGGCCATACTGCGCCTCGAGTGGCGATCCCTGAGGGCGCTGCTGCACCCAGATGGGGAAGTAAGCACCTACGGGGTCGACGCCCGCCAACCCGCTGCTGCGCTCGTAGTGGTGGACATCCTGGACCATGGGATGGGGCTTCGCGGGGCAGTAGCCCTTGGGAGGATAGGTGGCGGGCAGCGCAGCGAGAACCATGGCAGCGACAACCGCAGATGGCAGAAGGCGGAGAACACACGTCATGAAAGGCGACGTGCGCCCCTCGCTGCGCACTGGGCGTCCAGCGAGGGAGAGGCAAGTTGCTCCGGCCAGCAGGGACACGGGCAGGGTGGCGCGACCGACAAAGCGCCAGGGGAACTGGACAAAGGGGAGAAGCGGTACGTGTTCCCAAAGCCAGACGGAAGCTGACGTGCTCATGAAGACGAAAACGGCAGCGACAACGGCGAAGAAGAGCAGAGTCATCAC
>CAYMHT010000174.1:2467-4845 GCA_964390305.1 uncultured Anaerolineales bacterium | reverse complement strand
CGCGGTACTGCTCATACGGCCCGCCCTTATCCCGCGGCTTCAGCCGCCATTCGGGCTGAGTGCCCTGCTCGAGGCGCAGTGCGGCATTCCTGTCCAGGATGTACCACTGTGCGCAGGTCGATTACCTGAAAGCGGCACGCGTGCGCCTCAGCCAGCTCGCGCAAGCGCGGAAAGACGCGCGCCTGCAGGGCGTTGCGCTCTGCTCTCAGGTCACTGAAGGTGGGGCTGACAAAGATGCGAAAGGTGCGGGCTGTCTGAGGCACCGTATTCTCCTATGCGCTCTCCGCGCGATGAATATGGAACTGGGTTCTCCGTTTGCCACAGTCTATCACACCACCCTCCCTACAACAAACTCGGCCCGGGCGACTCAAGATCTCCAGCCTCGACCTCGCCACGGGCCCCTGGATTCCGCGCTGGTCAAACGGTCCCTCAAACGATGGAGAAACGCTTCGTATGGTAAAGTCTGGCTCATACAATCGGGCAGATGAGGAGCGCGTGCCGGGGGCACAGATCGGCTCTTTCTTACGCTGCCATCAGTGAAGAGCACGCAAACGTATCCTGGCGCGACAAGGAGGCGTCATGAGTAGCAAACAATCTTCTGGAGACCGACCGGGAGACTCGCGGCCGGAGTGGTTGACGTTGATCGCATTTATCCTGATGGCGGTGTTCGCCGGCGGCAACACGGTCGCGGTGCGGTTCAGCAATTCCGGATTGCCCCCCTTCTGGGGCGCGACCCTCCGATTCAGCGCAGCCGGGCTCATCTTCTGGATCATCGTTGTCGTGCGAGGCATCGCCCTGCCGAAGGGTCGGGCCCTGGTGGGAGCCCTGCTATACGGCGTGTTGTCAATAGGAGCCTCGTATGCTGGCTTGTACTGGGGCCTGCTCCGCGCCCCGGCCGGGCTCGCGGGGGCCATGTTGGCCTTCGTTCCGCTGATGACCCTGTTATTCGCGTCGGCGCATGGGTTGGAGAAATTTCGTTGGCAGGGGCTGATTGGAGGCGGGATCGCGACAGTCGGGATCCTGCTGGGGGTCGTTGGAGGCTTCGGCGGCGCCATGCACGTGCCCTCCGTGCTGGCCCTCGTGGCTGGCGTCGCTTCCCTGGCCGAGGCCAGCGTGGTATTCAAGCTCTTCCCGAAGAGCCACCCCATGGCCACGAACGCGATAGCTCTCACGACAGGTGCTCCGCTGCTGATGGCCCTGTCGATACTGACGGGCGAGCGATGGACCTGGCCGACCTCGCCCAACACGTGGGCTGCATACGCGTACCTGGTCGTCGTCGGCTCGGTTGTGGTCTTCTCTCTCTCCCTCTACGTCCTCTCGCGCTGGACGGCGTCGGCAACCTCCTACGCGTTCCTGCTGATGCCCGTGTCTAGCGTCATCATCGCGGCGCTGGTTGCGGGAGAGGTGATCACCACCTCGTTCGTCATCGGTGGTGCGCTGGTGATCGCCGGCGTCTGGGTGGGTGCGTTCCACCGGAAACCAGAGGCCGCCGAGGTGACCTGCCCAAAGGTGCCCGCCGGAGCCGTGTGCCAACTACGATAAGGTTGAGACGGACGGTGCCCTGGGCCAGGCCCTTGACAGGCCTCGGGGCCCAAGAGGACTCCCGAGCCCACCTGGGACCTCATCAGTGGGCCACGAAGACATCCGGCAGGCACCCGTTAACCTCAGCGGCCGCACGCATGGAAGCCGCCGAGGGATCGCCCCCGGCTTCGTTCGTCACGGTCACCCGGTTCACGATGCAGCCAGGCGGCATCGCAGCGGCGATGGGCACGTACCGGGTTCAGGCTGCCTCGGGCATCGATTGGCCGTAGCGATTCTCACCGGCTCCCGGCACCTCGCGTCCGAGTCGGATCAGCGTTCCTCCGCTCAGGCGCTCTTGGGTGCGCTCGTTGCGCTCCAGCCTTTCCTTTTCCCGCTCCGCCAGCACGGCCTCCAGGTCGGCGCCAGCCAGCAGCAGGTTACGATCAGCTCGTGTCACTCGGTAGACACTCATCGCTCTCACCCCCTCGCTCCAGCACCTTCCGGTTATACGGCCCCACCTCCACGTGGCGCGCGTCCTTCCCAGCCACGTTGGGGTCGCCTGTGCCTTCAACAACAATTATACCACGTTTTCACGCGCGGTGCGGCGTATGGTGTTTGCGTGGCGCGCTCAAGGGCCAGAGGATCGCGTCCCTGTAGGGCTATCAGATCGATGCCTTGCTACCACGACAGGCAGGTAGACTCTGGTGTTGAAGGTCAGGGTGATAACCACGTCACGTTCGATCACGAACTCAAGCGGGTTCTCCGTGCTCTCCACGCCGCCGCTCCAGCCGGCGAAGGTCCAGCCGGGGGCAGCGCGGGCGGTGAGTGTGACGACCTCCCCGTGAACGTAGGTCTCC